>DGXM01000018.1:3774-19054 GCA_002396325.1 Treponema sp. UBA4232 | reverse complement strand
GATGCTGAAGCCCTGTTCTTTTTTAAGGGAAAACAGTCCGTTACAGACGGCAGGCAAGCGGCAGGGAAGCGCAGGATTTTTTTTCTTTGCCTAATCAGGAAAATAGTGTTATACTGTCGTCTATGGAAGCTTCATTCATAAACCCTTTCCTCAGTGCTTGTGAGGATGCATTTAAAACAATGTTCAACATAGAGCCTCAGCACAAACCTCCCTATCTGCTGAATCCGATAGCCCAACATTCATGGGAGATTTCAGGTCTTGTGGCTGTGTCAGGAGATGAAACGGGCATAGTGGCATTCCGTCTTCACAAGATTCTGGCCGCCAAGATGCTGGAACTTTCAAACATTGCAACCGACTCCCCGGAAGAACAGGAGGAGATGGAAAAAGGCCTCGTCAGCGAGTTCACAAACATCATAACCGGTAACGCCGTCACTGCAATAACGGACAGAAACATCACGGTTTCCGCGCCTGCAATCCGTTTTGGCGAAGACCATGTGATTCCCTGGCCCAGAAACAACAAAATCATAGCGGTGCCGTTTTACACGAAAGTCGGTGTCTTCGAAGTGGACCTCTGCTTCCGCGGTATGTGAAAATCAAAAATTATACGGAATATTCCGGAAATACGCAAAGAAACGGAATTCATCTGGGGGCATTTTTTGCTCCCGCAAAAAACCGGGCTTTCCGGGGTTCCGGCCTTCGCCTCCATTCCGGCCCGTGTCCCACAGCCCGGAACGCTCCGCGCCCCTACAATCCCTTCCCCGACACCACATTGGTAAAAAAAGGGGATGCCGAATGAAACTGTGCCATGCCAAGCAAAATTACGTCACATCGAACGATGCTGTGTCATGCTGAACTTGTTTCAGCATCTCTCGTACAAAGGAGATCCCGAATCAAGTTCGGGATGACGGTGGAGGTCGGCCCCTGAATGACACGGGAAGTCACACCGAACAAAGCTGTGCCATGCGAACGAAGCCTTGTCATGCTGAACTTGTTTCAGCATCCCTCGTACAAATGAGATCCCGAATCAAGTTCGGGATGACGGTGGAGGCCGGACCCTGAATGACGCAGGAAGTCATGCCGAACGAAACTGTGTCATGCGAACAAAGCCGCGTCATGCTGAACTTGTTTCAGCATCCCTCGTACAAATGAGATCCCGAATCAAGTTCGGGATGACGGTGGAGGCCGGACCCTGAATGACGCAGGAAGTCATGCCGAACGAAACTGTGTCATGCGAACAAAGCTGTGTCATGCTGAACTTGTTTCAGCATCTCTCGTACAAATGAGATCCCGAATCAAGTTCGGGATGACAGTGGAGGCCGGCCCCTGAATGACGCAGGAAGTCATGCTGAACGAAGCTGCGTCATGCGAACGAAACTGTGTCATGCTAAACGAAGCCGCGTCATGCTGAACTTGTTTCAGCATCCCTCGTACAAATGAGATCCCGAATCAAGTTCGGGATGACAGTGGAGGCCGGTTCCTGAATGACGCGGGAAGTCATGCTGAACGAAGCTGCGTCACGCGAACAAAGCTGTGCCATGCGAACGAAGCTGTGTCATGCGAACGAGACCGCGTCATGCGAACGAAACTGTGTCATGCTAAACGAAGCCGCGGCAGGCAGAACAAAGCCGCGTCATGCTGAACTTGTTTCAGCATCCCTCGTACAAATGAGATCCCGAATCAAGTTCGGGATGACGGTGGACAACCCTGCTACGGGTGCTGCCGGGAGCATCCATGCTCCCTTTTCGCGGCACTTGCCGCGCGCGCCCTTCGCTTCGAATCCCCCACCCCGGTTGCGATGCATTGGTCAAAAAAAAATAAAACTCCCTTGCGGGAGCTGTTATCTACGGAAAGAGGGGGATTCGCCTTGCGCTGTAAAACCTCCCTGTTTTCCAGCTCCAGGCCGGCTACGGGTGCTGCCGGGAGCTTCCATGCTCCCTTTTCGCGGCACTTGCCGCGCGCACCCTCCGCTTCGAATCCCCCACCCCGGTTGCGATGCATTGGTCAAAAAAAAATAAAACTCCCTTGCGGGAGCTGTTATCTACGGAAAGAGGGGGATTCGAACCCCCGATAGACTTTCGCCTATGCACGCCTTCCAAGCGTGGACCTTAAACCACTCGGACATCTTTCCAAAAAAAAATACAGGGTTTTGGCATTTGTGCCGGAGAGTTGGACAGCTTGAAACCGTTGCAACATAAAACAACACTCGGACACGTTTATTTGTTTTGAAAAGCACGGAAAGAGGGGGATTCGAACCCCCGATACTCAGAAGAGTATAACGGTTTTCGAGACCGTCCGAATCGACCGCTCTCGCATCTTTCCAAAATCAAATGGAATCAAAAACCTGTAATCTATAGCGAGACTGACACGATTCGAACGTGCGACCCTCACCTCCGCAGGGTGATGCTCTAATCCAGCTGAGCTACAGTCTCAAAAAAATAGCGGAGGCGACAGGGGTTGAACCTGCCCGGGCGTTTCCGCACCGACGGTTTAGCAAACCGTTGTATTACCGCTCTACCACGCCTCCAAAGTTCCTTTACGAAGCCTTAGAGGCCCGAAGGACGGAGCGAGAGGGATTTGAACCCCCGATACCCGTAAGAGTATAACGGTTTTCAAGACCGCCGCGTTCGACCACTCTGCCATCGCTCCAAATAATGTAGTATGAGTATACATTACTTTTTGTCACTGTGTCAAGTGAAATTGTAAAAAATTTTATTCCCGGTCCACGGGACAAACGCATAAACTTGACATCCTACGCCCGATTGGAAGGGCCGCTTTAGCGGTTCGGCGCGTAGCGGCGAATGGAACCCTGGAAAGCGGGAGACGCGGGGGGACTGCGTAAGCCGCTTGGTTGGGCCTGCCGTCCAAATTCCCATCCATTCCCGGCCCGTTTCATAAATCACATTGCTTTTTTTCTTAAACCACGCTATAATTGCAGTATGTCTTTGCCGCATATTCTGGCTTGGCTTGATGCCAGTAATGAAGCCCAGCTTCTTGACAGTAACAGTGAAGCCGTCAGGAAGGCTAATGTGCACAGTTTCCATTACCTCTTGATGCTGGTTTCAGCGGTGCTTGCCGTGATTACGGTGGTCGGGATTCTGCTTGACTACGGCAGGGTGTATGTTTTCTACTATTTATCTACGTTCATCCTTTCATTTGTGCTTTACCGTATTTTCCGCATGAAGTCTCAGCGTGTACGCCGTTTTTCCATTCCCCTGATTTATTTCACGCTTTTGATTTTTTACAGTCTGGGTATTTTCGTGAGCCTGTACAAGCCTTACGGGGAGCATCATCCGGCGGTGACGTTTACCTGTCTGCTCATTGTGCTTCCGATGCTTTATCTTGACCGCAGTCTGAGGGTCGGAATCTTTGAATTTCTTGTTTTCGCGGTGCATACGGTGCTGGCTTTCATGTTCAAGGAGAGGGCGGTTGCGGTTTTGGACCTGCTGGACACCTCAGTGTTTATGATTTTCGGGGTGTTTTTGAGCGGCTATTTCCGCTACATCCGTCTGGAGAATTTCGAAAAAGACAAAATCCTTATAAAGCAAAGAGATACGGACGTGCTCACGGGACTTGCCAACCGAAGGGTACTGTTTTCAAGGCTGGAGAAGCTTTTGAAGCAGAAAGACACCGTAATCAACGTGATTATGCTGGACATAGATTTTTTCAAGCATTACAATGACAGTTACGGGCATCAGGCGGGGGATGCTTGCCTTGAGTCGCTTGGCAGAGTGCTGCATGACTTTGGCGAAAAACACGGATTCACATTCTGCCGCTACGGAGGAGAGGAATTCACGGCTGTTTCATCTGGAATCGACAATGTGCAGATGACGTCTTTGGTGGAGGAGCTTCGTTCTGACGTGAGGCATCTGGCAATTCCGTTCGAAAAGGGAATCAACGGATATGTCTCAATAAGCGTGGGATATGCCACCAAAAGCACGATTTTGAATTTGTCCATGGAAGAATACATCAAATTTGCGGATGAAGCTCTGTATGAAGCGAAAAATCTTGGGCGTGACCGTGCAATCGAAGCATTGTGATTTGCAGCAGGAGGATTTATGTTTGAAGACACTTTCGAGAAATTCCAGGCACGCAGCAAAAGGAACCAGGAGCTTCTTTCCAAGTCCACTTTGGATGCTCTGGCGGCTCAGGTGAAACGGATGAAGGAATCGGGAACGCCCACTTTCGCCCCACAAATCTCCGAACAGCTCAAAGTCCTTCACGAGCAGTGGAAAAAGAACATGGGAAGCATAAAATCCCTTGAAGATCTGCCCATTGCAAAAATCCTGAATGAAAGATACAATGAAAGGAATCAGATAAAACTGATGAAATACATGAGCCGTGTGAATGAGGAGGCCTCCTGCCGCATGCTCGAGGATGCCGATTTCGCCTCTCCGTTTCTTGAGACGGACTCTTTCGACGCGGTGATTCTTTCGCTGGACATCAGGCGTTCCACCGAACTTATGCTCAAATGCGAGAGTCCCGAGGTCTATGCGGATTTCATCAACACCTTGAACGAGGAATTGACTGAGGCTGTGAAAAACCGTTACGGCATTTACGATAAATTCACGGGCGACGGACTGCTTTCGTTTTTCCCGGATTTTTATTCCGGCCCCAAGGCGATAATTTTTGCGCTTTTGTGTTCGCTCGACTGTCAGCAGATTTTCACCACCGTTTTTGACGGCTACAGAAAATACTTCGACATAGGTGAAATGCAGACGGGAATCGGAGTGGGAATAGACACCGGCAACGTTTTCAAGGCAGGCGAGGGATTGGAGTATACCGTGGTGGGAAAACCCGTGGTCTACGCGTGCAGATTTTCTTCCGCTCCGGCAGGCCATGTTTATGTAACCGACCGTGCCAGAAAGTTGCTTTTGGATGTGGACGGCTCCTCGTTTTCAGTGACCGAGACCCGCATCCCCATAAAACACGAAGATGATATGCTGGCCTTTGACGTGAAGCCCGTTCATGCAGATGCTGTGGAGGCTCTTTACACGCTGAGGCCTGAATGGTGCCATGAATGAGAGGGTGACTTGCATTTGAAAGGAGATTCAGATGAAATTTGTTGATTTTCTAAAGTCCTGCAGGCAATTTGTTTTTGCCGCTCTTCTTTTTTCCACCGCTCTTTTTGCAGGAGGATGCAAACACCTCATCACGAAGCTGAATCTGGAAGGGGCCTCGTACACGCTCACGGAAGTCGGAAATTCCGGGTTGCCTGTGATACGCGATTTCGATGCCTCCTATGCCCAGAAGATTAGTTTCACCGACGGCACAAACGTATGCTGGACTGTGACCAAAAACAATACGCCCGTAGTTTCGAACGGCACATACACTTTTGACGGGTCAACCGCCGTGCTCACATTCTCCGGCGATACACTCAGACTCACCCCAAGCTCGGCAGGAGATTATCTAAGGGGAGATGTGCCTGTTCCGGCTTATTCAAGCGATAAAAGTTCGTTGGGCGACAAATACCAGGCCTGCACCTTTACAATTGACTGATTTCAGGGGGCATAATATATGAAGAGAAACAGATTTTTCACAGGTTTTGCGTTGGCGGCTTTAATTTCAGCGTTTTCCCTCTGTCTCACTTCCTGCGAGGAAATTATAAACTTTATCTTCCCCACAGGATTCGGAACATCGATCAGGACTTTCACTGCAAGCCCCGGAAATGGATTTGCCGCGCTTTCATGGACACACGGCTCAATTCCTTCCACTTACGAAATGTACATAGAGATGAGCGGGGGCACTTCCACAGAGGCGCCTTTCAATACTCAGACTCCTTGGCCTGTTCCCTTTACAGCGGACAATTACGAAACTTTCAAAGTCGTGAGCGGTCTTACAAACGGCACAACATACACCTTCACCATTTACATTCAGTATGACGGAAGCATCGTGAGTTCTAAAAGCGTGACCGTGACACCCTCTGAAAGCGCGAAAGGACAGACTCATGTTTACGACAGTTCAAATAAAAAAAAGACTTCATTTGTGGAGCTTGATGCCTCATCTTCTTCAATCACCATAAGCGGGGCCGCCAACAAGTGGATTACATATGCCAATGTGAACACCGGCACATCCTCCGCATTGGATTCATCCACTGTAAGGCGATACATAACGGCATCCGCGGCAGTCACGGCACCGTCACCGAATGTGGCATCCCGTTCTGCAGTCGATGAAAGCGAAAATCTTCCCGAAATGGCTGCGGACACTGAAATACGTCATTTCGTTCCTCCCGCCGAAGATTCCGTGGTGGTGGATTTTTCCTCCGCAAGAAGCGGTGCCTCCGGAGACACCTGGGACGTGTCAAATCCTACGGTCGGGCAGACGCGCACAATCTGGGTGGACAATGATGTTCAGCTCAGCAAGCAGACACAGAAGCAGATGCAGCTTTACGCCATAGGATACAAACCCGGAAAAGAAATTGACAAATCGAATATAGCATGTCTTGTCTGGGCGGCTCCCGACACTGTTACAACTACTAGCAGCGGAGCCCGCGTGAGTCCTTCGGTTATGAAGGACATAGCCGGCAAATTTGCGAAGTATTATCAGCTCGAGGAGAAGATATTCGGTTCCACGTACGGCGGGATGCTGAACGGCGACACAAGCAAAACAAGCGATTACGTGAACATTGTGCTTTACGACATCGGAAATGATTACAGCGGATCGAGCAAATGCGGTGTGGTCGGTTATTTCTGGTCAAAGGACTATTACCCCTCTTCTTCAATTTCATACAGCAACGAGGGAAAATATTTCTACATAGACATCCCGTACTGCAACTACACGGGAGGCAGCTCTTACAACGGCAATTCAGGCACCGTGAGCAGCACTGTAATCTCAACGCTTTTCCATGAATATCAGCATATGATAGACTTCAACACCAAGGTCAAACAGCACGACCTCAGCACAAACAGCTGCACATGGTACAACGAAATGCTTTCCATGCTTTGCGAGGATTTGATGGGAGAGGCTCTTGCTCTTCCTGCGGGCGAAAGAGTTTACAGCGGAAGATGCAGGAATTTCAACGGCTACTATTATTATTCAGGAGTGGCGCAGTACCTTGACTCCAATTCGTGGGTTTCTTATGCGACTGCATACAATTTCGGTGCATGGCTTATACGAAACTACGGCGGCACGAAACTCGTGCATGAAATGAGTACAAATCCGTCCGTGGGAATCGACAGCATCGTGAATGCGGTGAACAGCGTAAACGCCATGTCAAAAACCTGGAATGAACTTTTGACGGAATACATACAGGCCTGTGCATTCAAACCCGCTTATTCAGGAACAGCGCTTCCGTCAATGAACTACAGCCGCTCTGGAACCGGATGGATTGATTCCCTGACCGAGGGAGATTCAGTGGGAGATTCAAAAGTGCATTATGTTACGAATCATCTTACGGGTGCTACAGATGATGCAACATTCAACGGAGGAACTCTTTCCACGTCCATAATCGGAATAAATCTGTGGAACAACAGCTACTCAAACTCCGCTAATTCAAAGACTTATTACGGGCCGATTCTTCCGGCGGTGGGAAAAAGCATAGATGTGCAGCCCACAGGATTCATCTTCCATCCAATAGGACAGATTTCAAGCGGAAGTATCACGCTGTATTTCTCGCAATCCTCAAATCCGAACGAAAAGGTTTACATATTCATACAAGACGGCAATCCTACGACAATAGACACAACAGCTGCAAACTGACGGAGAGCGGATTGAAAAATTTTGGAGCATCATATGGGAATATTTGATTCATTGAACAAACAGATTAACGACATCACGGATAAAATCTCGGGGCGCGAAAAGACTCCTGCGGAAACCGTTGTCGAAGATGTGTGCGCCATAAAAAAAGGCGAGAAAGTCCTGATTGTGGCAAATCCTGAGACCACAGTAATCGCTCAGGATCTTTACGATGCGTCAAGAAAAGCCGGGGCAAAACCCACCCTCATCTTTCAGGACAAAAAATCCATCATGGACAATGCCGAACCCGCCGTTGTCGGAGCCATAAAATCCGAACCCGATGTGATTTTTTCCATTTCAGCAAACAAGCTTGGAAAAGACGCCGAAGGAATCAAAAATCCATACAAGGACGAAAACGGTGCCGCTTACGACAATGCGTTCGATTATCTGCTTTCGGGCAAAAAATGCATACGTGCGGTGTGGACTCCAGGACTCACAGTGGATATGTTCAACCGCACCGTACAGATTGATTATGCCCTCTTGAAAAAAAGATGTCAGACAATCTGCGCAAAATACGAGAATGCGGTGAGCGTGCATGTGACTTCCCCGAACGGCACTGATGTTGTGGTTCCCGTTGAAGGCAGGAAAGGCCTCGTTGACGACGGAGACTTCTCAACTCCCGGCAGCGGCGGAAACATTCCCTGCGGCGAAGTGTTCATCTCTCCCGTTGTGGGCTCAGGTGACAGTGAGAAAAAAAGCGGCACCCAGGGCACCATCGTTTTCGACGGCAGCATGACTTTCGCAGACGGAGACGCGATGCTCCAGACCCCCATCACGGTAACTGTCGACGCAGGATTCGTGACTGACATTTCAGGCGGTGAAGAAGCCCGCAGACTCCACAAAGACATAACCGCGGCGGAAAAAGAATCCATCGCAATGGAAGCCTCGGGAAAAATCCCCGCAGGATTTGGAAAAATCTACAAGCGCAACGCACGCAACATCGGTGAGCTGGGCATCGGGTTGAATCCTTCCGCCGCAGTGACAGGCAATATGCTTGAAGACGAAAAGGCTTTCCGCACTTGTCATTTTGCAATTGGCCAGAATTACGACGGCGACGCACCTGCCTTGATTCATTTCGATGGAATAGTCAGAAATCCCACAGTTGTGGTTGAATACAAAGACGGCGGCACCTTTACCCTCGTCGAAAAGGGAGAACTGCAGATTTAGGAGAAAATCATGAGAAATACAAGGAAAATATTCGCGGCGGCCATTGGATTTATGCTGGCATCTTCCGCAATGCCTCTTTCCGCGGGCGGAAATAAAGACAAAACTGCCGATGAAAGCGTGATAATCGAGGAGAATGACGCAAACATGCTTCGTATAGTTGGAGACCGTCCTCCGGCGGCCTGGGGCGAAGGCGGTGGAAAAGGCGCTTCTGAACTGCCACCCGGTGTTTCCATAGACAGCGGCCTTGTTGGTGAAATGAAACCTGTCGTTGCCGCTGAAACCGCTGATTTGACAGGAACGCTCAAAGTGAAGGGCAGCAAGGGAAAAAGGACTTTCACGCTGAAAGTTGACGGCGGCAAAAACTACGCACTGCAGGTGGAAGAATCCCGCATGGAAGATTTGGCCGCACTTAAAGGAAAAAAACTCTTTATCCGCGGAGTGTTTTACGGTTCGAATTTCCTCGTATTCGAATACAGCGAACAGCAGTAAAGACCGTCAGTCTTTCTGAACAGTCCTCTGCATCTGGAGAATGGCATCGCTTGTCTGTGAAAGTTCTTCGATCTTCAAATCCTCGGCTTTTTTCAGCATTGCGACAGGCACACCGTATGCTTTTTCCAGAGCCTCGTCCGTCATCACTTCCTCAGGAGTTCCGTAGTCCATGTCGCGGTTAGGATAAAACAGCAGCACATTAGGCACATAGCGCCGGGTAAGATCGAGTTCGTGCATCGAAATGAAAATCGTGGTTCCTGTCTTCTCTGCAAATTCACCAAGATATTCCAATGCTGATTTTTTCTGCCTGTCTTCCATTGCGAAAAGCGGTTCATCCATAAAAACCGAGGCACTTCCGTAAAGCAGACTGAATGCGAGCAGCACCCTCTGAATCTCGCCCTTGCTCAACTCCGTAAGTCCGTGGTTCATCACCTTTTCAAGCTCAAACACATCAATCACTTCTGTGAGCAGGTCGACATCCGTGCGTATGCCCTTTGCGTTGGCCTTCAATGCACCGTCAGCATAAACAAAAGACAAAAGCTGCGACACCTTGTCCCTGCTTTCGAATTCCATGTTCTGATAAATCACCGAGGCAAGAAGATTTTTCCTCTCACCGTCAAGAGAAGCCACGTCCTGTCCGAAAAGAAGCACTTTTCCGTTCTGCGGCACAAGGCGTCCGCTGGCAAGCATCATAAATGTTGATTTTCCGGAACCGTTCGGTCCAATCAAGCTTGTGAATCCTGCCGGAATTTCTCCCGTAAAATGGTCAAACACCGCTCTGGGAATCACAGGCTTTCCGTCTGAGTCCAAATCTCCCTCAACAGCGGGATAAGCAAAAGAAACGTCGTTAAATGAAATGGATTTCATGGCTCAATAATATACGATTTGCCTCTGTTTTTCAAGGAAGTGCGGGTTTTTCTTTGAAAATGAAGTCCTTGAGCGGAATGCCCTCCTGCGGCGTGTTCATGGATTTTTCAAATTCAACCGCAAATCCGTGGCTTTTGAATTTTGATTCGAAAAATTCAGTGATCGGCACGAGCATTTCGTTTTTGGACTCCTCAAAATCTGTTTCCATCATAAAATTTTTCCGGTAGTCTTCCTTGTCTTTTTCAACGGCCTCGTTCAGCAGATTGTAACCTTCCGCGCTGTAATCGACTTCGGTTTCCTTGATTCTGCCGTTTTTGTCTTTCTTCACATTCCTGATTTCCTGAATGCCGGTTTTTGCCCATTCGATTTTCGGACTGCTCTTGAGTTCAGGATTCATTCCGTAGATTGTGACGGTGTTTTTCGTCTGCACACATCTTATTTTTCTGAAGTCTATTCCAAGCTCATACGAGATTCTGCCTTTGAGCACATAGAGGATTTCTTTGCCCGTGCTTGTCCTTCCGAACATTTTTGTCCGGGGTGTTCCGACCGTCTTTTTTTCGGGCAGGGAAAATTCGTATGAATAATCCTTCGTGTAGCCGATGAATTCCGTTGAGGTGGAGGAATTCATTGTTGTGTTCGTGAGCAGGTGAAGCTGATTTTCCAGTTCCTCGTTTTTGCTCTGCTCTTCAGAACGTGCAAAATATGCCCGGTCCAGTTGTTTTTTCAGCTCGTTGATCTGCAGGTCCTTTTCACTTTCGTCCTCCCTCAAAAGTTCACGGAAAACAGGCCTCCACAACAGAGTGAGAAAGGCCGTTGTCAGCGAGCAGAGGATTGATGAGAACAATATGCCGAGCCGTTCAATCGGACTGTGCGAAAAGAAATTGAGAGTGAAGAGAATCGATCCCACCAGCAGGAAAATCAAAATCAACGAAAGCATTAAGCGCGTAAACGTGTTTTTTATCGGCGAGAAAATCACTTTTGAGATGCGTTTCAATATACCCGTTTTTTTTCGTTCCATTTTTTCCCCTTCGTAAATGATACTTCACATTCGCAAAAAATACAATTATAATGACTGATATGCGGAAATTATTTTTTGACACAAGAAGACTTGATGCCGCCGTGCGTGAAAAATACGGACTTTCCGAAGAGCTGATGATGGAAAATGCCGCCGCCCGTCTGGAAGAATCCTTGAGCAAAATCGACAGGCGCGGAAAACTGCTTGTACTCTGTGGCGGCGGTAACAACGGAGCCGACGGATATGCCCTTGCCAGACGCGTTTATATGAAGTTTGCGGAAGTCGTCTGCGTCGAATGTGCGCCTGCAAAATCGGAGCTTTGTGTCCTGCAGAAAAAACGTGCCGCAAGCTGCGGTGTGAAAATCCTTAGGCTTGACAGTCTGCATCAATTCATAGAAAAAAACAGCTCCGAAATTTATGCGGTGGTCGATGCCGTCTTCGGTGCGGGGTTCCACGGAAGTCTCCCCGAAGAAATTGCAGAGGCTGTGTCGGAAGTAAACGGCCTGAATGCTTTCCGTGTTGCCTGCGATGTTCCGTCGGGATTGGACTCTCTTGGGAACGCCGGTGGAGTCGTCTTTTCCGCCCGCACCACAGTTGCGATGGGTGCCTTGAAAGTGTCGCTTTTTTCCGACTGTGCGAAGGATTTCACCGGTGAAATTACGGATGCTGATTTGGGAGTGTCCCGCGGATTGTTTGAAAATTCCATGGAGCAGGCCGAAAATATTCTTCTTTTGGAAAAGGAGGATTTTGTCCCTCCGCTGCGTGAAAAACAGAATGTTCACAAAGGTTCGTTCGGCCACGTCTGTCTTGTCGCAGGGGAAAAGCCGGGTGCTTCCGTGATAGCGTCCTCTGCATCCCTTCGTTTCGGAGCGGGACTTGTCACTCTTGTTGATTTTTCGGGCCGTCTTTCTTCCGGTGCAAAACTCTCTCTGAATGAAGACGGTTTTCCATCTTCCGGTTTTGTGCCTTACGAGATAATGTGTGGCAGTGAATTTCCGGCGGTTGTTTCTGCGCTGGGCTTTGGCATGGGACTCGGCTCAGGTGAAAGGATGAAAAAGTGCTTTGACTGGATTTCGGAAAACCCGTCCGTTCCCGTTGTGATGGATGCCGATGTGTTCCACGAACCTTCATTGCGGGCTGTGCTTGAGGAAAGATGCTCCAAAAAGTCTCCCACTGTGCTCACTCCTCATCCGAAGGAATTTGCGTCTCTTCTTGAAATCTGCGGTTTCGGAAAATACAGCGTGAAGTCCGTGGTGGAAAAAAGAATTTCCCTTTTGAAAAAATTCTGTGAAGAGTTTCCGAATGTGTCTGTGATTTTAAAAGGTGCCTCCGTGCTGATTGCGGGAAATTACGGCGGGAGAATTGAAATCTTCTGCAATCCGTGGGGATGCAGCGCCCTTTCAAAGGCCGGAAGCGGTGACGTTCTTGCAGGACTTGCGGTTTCTCTTTTGGCGCAGGGATACAGTCCTCTTGAAGCGGCTAAAAACGCGTCTTTGGCCCATGCGTTTGCGTCAAGAAAAATCTCTCCCGACTACAGCCTGACTCCGTTTTCGCTGATCAAAGCCCTGTAGTCTTTTCGGGGAAAATCTCAGCAGCCTGGGAACATTTTGCTGAAATCCTCTTTTTGCAGTGGAATGTTTTCGCTGAATCTGTGACTCAGTTCCGCAATTTTTCCCGGGGACCACCATTTTCCCCTGTTCATGCCGGGGCAGTCTTTTGCGCAGTCATCCCAGGTTTCCCTGTCTTTCAGCATCCATGTCCAGAAAGGATAAGTGGAGCATTGAAGCGGTCTGGCAGGATAGGCCTCACAGCCGTTGTTCCAGAGAATGCAGTCGTGATTGGATTTTTCTTTCAAGGCAAGAACCGTAGTCCCGTGGTAATAATCCGCCCATCTACAGTAATGCATGACAAAATGCACGGGATGAATTGAGTAAAATCTGCTGAGGGTAAGCAAATCCCTTTTTGAGAGATAAACGAATCTGGGCACTTTTCCGCAACAGGATGAACATCTTTGACATTCAAAGCACAATCCTTCCGTGTAAAATGCCGCCATTTAAATTACTTTCCCTGCTTTCTTCCGTCGAAGAGAATAGGATAAATGTTTTCAGTGAAATAATCCTGAATCTTCTGGATGCGGAGCACGCGGTCTGTTTCCTGATCGCCTGTGTTTGGATAAAGAGTTGCCTGTGCCTGGTCTGGCATAAGCGATAACATTTTAATGGTAAGATTCAACTGTGACTCTGTCATAAAAAATCTCCTTTTTCCAAATATCGGTATTCAGCGTGCAGATGTTTAGGAGATTGAAATTTTCAGTTGCCGTTTGATTCTTCGGCTGCACATTCGCTGCAGAGTCCTGTGAGAGACGAGCTTTTGCAATTCAAATGGAAACCCAGTTTGCCTTTTGTGTATACATTGAAGGATTCCATGACGCTTTTATCCACATGAAGCACTTTGCCGCATTTTTCACATTGAAGGTGAAGGTGGTTTTCACAGTCTTCATCGGGGTCTTCGTACTGATAGAATGCCGAACCGTCCGCAGCGTTTTTTGATTTAATCAGCTGGCCTGCCGCAGTGAGTTTGTCGAGATTTCGGTACACAGTCACAAGATTTGTAATCACGCCTTTTCCGGTCATGTAATCGTGAATCTCCGCGGCTGAAAAACGGATGTCCCTGTGTGCCAAAATGAAGTCCATCATTTCTTTTTTGAATTTAGTCTGGTATTCCCTTTTCATTTTGTTACCTTTCTCCAAGTATATCATAAAATAAAAACAAATGCCACACCCCGGCTTTCAACAAACTGATTTCCCCCTTCAATCTTTTTTTATATGCTTGAAAAATCCCTTGAATTGAACAGGGGAATTCTTGTATTATTTAGACGTGATATGGAGTTGAAATGGAAGGCGCGAAGGCTGAACTGTTGAAATATATGTCAGAAATAGATTCCTCTTGCAAATCACTGCTCACGCGTGCCCTGGTTTACAGAATGAGAAATGCCGTGGACAATGTTGATTTTTCCGCTCCTGAACTGCGTGAAGAACTTTCAAAGACAAAGGAAAAACTTGCCAAGTCTGACAACGATCTGAAGGATTTTGTGTCCAACTTCGACAGCGATGAAAAAGAAAAGAAGGACTTGATTGCAAAAAACAAGGAACTTGAGAAGTCTCTTGAAACACTGAAGTCGCAGCTTGAAGTCTACAGAAGCTCTTTTGAAAATTCACAGAAGGGGTCAATGACACTGAATCTTTCGTGCAATGAAAAGGAAAAATTCCCCAACGAAATTCACGAATATCTTTCGGCCCTTCTGTATAAGACCGCAAACCAGACTTTGGCGAATCTTGACAAACAGAGCTGCCTGCGGCGTTATCAGGTGCTCAAGGATTTTGTGGAATCGAACCGGGATATTTCATTCGAGCATACAGAAGCCTGCAGACGTGAAATGAAAATAGATGCGGCTTTTAAACTCGACAGCACGGAAAAAAGACTTAATGCCCTGGAAAAAGTGGATTTTTATGAAGTGAAAAACAAAAAGGGCGGCGGGCATCCGAAAATCAGATATTACTCTGACCCTGACTTTCAGTTTTCTCCTTCATCGACACCGAGCGAAAAAAGGGGTTCCAAAAATCTTTCGCATGAAATCACAAACAAGTGTCTGCTGCTTGTGAATGAAAATCAGAATCAGTGACGGGCAAATGGAATGGAACAGAAAGTAAATTATCAGAAACAGCTTGATGCAATCCTTGAAAGAATTTGCGGTGAAGGAAAGAAACCAGCCCTTCTGCTGCATGCCTGCTGCGGCCCGTGCTCCACTTATGTAATTGAATATCTTGCGCAGTATTTTGACATTACCGTTTATTTTTACAATCCGAATATTCATCCCGCCTCGGAATATCAAAAGCGTCTTGAGTCGATAAAAAGATTCGTGCAGACTTTTCCATCAGCCGTGCAGAACAAAATAAAATTCATAGAAGAGTATTACGAGCCGGAAGACTATTTTGCCGCAACGAAAGTTCG
>DGXM01000018.1:0-3627 GCA_002396325.1 Treponema sp. UBA4232 | reverse complement strand
TGGGAGTACGCTGAGAAAAACGGATTCGATTATTTCACGACAACAATTTCAATCAGTCCATGCAAAGATGCAAAAAAAATCAACGACATTGGGCTGGCTTTGAAAAGCGAGACAAAGCTTCAGTACCTCGTGGGAGATTTCAAAAAGAAAAACGGATTTTTACGCAGCCTGCAGTTGAGCAAAGAATATGATTTGTACCGCCAGACTTACTGCGGATGCGTTTATTCGAAACAGAATATGCAGAACTGTTCGAAATCATCAGAACACCAATGCGTGTTTGCATTGTAGACATGAAAATCACCAACACTCGACGCAGAGCGTCGAGGTATGGTGTTCTCATAAGGTATTGCAGTCGGGTTCAATACCCTTTATTTCGACGCAGAGCGTCGGGGTATTGAACCCTCCGCACGAATAAATTGGAGGAAATATGGGAACATTCAATTCACTTGAAGAGGCCCGCGAATACTTTAAGGCAGATAGATTTGCAACGAGTAACGGTGCGGTAATCGATGAGCTTAATGAAGAGTACAGCGTGTGCTCCATGCCGCTTACAGAAAATCACCGGAACGCAAACGGAGGCGTGATGGGAGGAGCAATGTTCATGCTTGCGGATTTTGCATTTGCCACGCTTGCAAACAACCTGCACCGTCCCACAGTGGCCCAGCAGGTGAGCATCAATTTTCTGAATGTCCCCAAGGGCGGCAGACTGATAGCCCGTGCCGCATGCAAAAAGAACGGTCGCTCGTCGATGGTGGTGAATGTCGATGTGACTGATGACACCGGACGGGATATTGCCCAGTTTGTAGGCACGGGATTCAAACTCTAGAATGTGACTTCTCCCACGGTGAAGCTTCCCTTGATTTTCTCAAGCTGCAGAGTAAGCACCTGTTTTTTCTGCCACGGAGTTCCGAAGTTTGTGTAGACTTCCGCCTGAACCACGACCGGCTGCAGGATTTTCTGAGAGCTTGTGCCGTAGTAGTTTGCTTCGATTTTGTATTTTCCGTGTACCGCCTGTTTGATGCAGAATTCCTCCGGACCGTAGCCCTGGGTAAAGTCGCGGGAAATGCGGCCTCCAATCTGAGTGAGTTTGTGACCGTAATAGCATTTTTCTCCGTTGGGATCGGTGACCCACAAATCGATGTCGCAGTTGTCAGTGTTCCATGTGAGAACAACGCGTATGTCCACCGGGAAATTCTGAAGAAGATTTCTGTCAATTCTTGAAGTGTCGATGCGTCTTTCCGCAGAGATGATTGCGTTCATGTCGTTCAATGCAATCTGCTGAATCTCCTCAAAACGGCTGTCCCATTTTTTGCAGACAATCGCATACAGAGTGTCGACTGCCTTCTGCGCATCTCCACTGTGGTAATAGGCAAGAGCCAAATCTCTGTAGAACTGCGGTATCTCGCTTCTGATTTTCACCAGCTTTTCAAAAACAGGAACAGCGTCTTTGTAAAGTCCCCATTCAATGAGTTTGTTCCCAAGAGCACGGAGCACATCGGAATTTTCCAAATTCATTTCCGCAAGATTTGAAAGAATCCGTTTTGCCTCATCAGCAAGATTTTCGTCCATAAAATAATCGGCAGCATCCATATAGAATGAAGGCGATGACTCGTAATTTTTTTTCAGCTCTATGTATTTTGAGTACATGAATTGAACGGGAGTCCGCTTCAATGTCTGAAGATAAGTTGCATTTGGATTCCAAGCCTGAATGGAGATTGCCGGGGATTTTGAGTAATAGTATGAGTTCCCGTCTGCGCTCATTTTGCTCTGCACGGAATTCTGCCCGCTGAGTTCCTGAACCTGCACGGCGGCTTGCGTATGTGTGCTGCGGGCCATGCTTTGAGGAGCCGATGCCGCGGATTCTTCCATAATCATATCAAACTGGGGAGCCTCAACCGCCTCCGACATCAGTCTGTATCCGCCTCTGCCGCCTCCTGAAGCTCTTGGTGTTACCGGATTCTTTGTCTTGAAGTCATCAGGATTTGTATTCCACCATTTTTTGAAGGCCTCGAAATTTTTGTAAACCGAGTCTGGAATTCCGTAGTAATCCGAGGCGGGTTTTGTCTGTCTCTGATTTCTGACAATCCGATCGTATTCAGCTCTCAAATCTTCCGGCGGTTCGATTCCGTATTTTGCATAGTCGTCTGCAGAATCCAGCACGATGAGAGATGTGTCTTTTGTGACAACGGTAAATTTTTTTGCAATGGAAATGATTTCATCTTTGTTGATGTCGTAGTTTTTGCTTAGTTCCGCAATTTTCTTTTGAGCCCAAAGACGGCTTATGTTGCGAGGACCGTTTTGATTTCCATCGGAGGCAGAGATTTGCACAGTCCGTGTTTCAGTGACAGTATTTCCGTATCCGAATGAAAGTGTGACCAGTGCGTTTTTTCTGCGGAGGATTCCAGCCATTGAAAAGTCGCCCGTGATTGTCTCGCCCTCTTCCGGGACTAAATCTGAAATTGAATTTCTGTCATAGTCTGCACGGATAAGACGGATTGATTCATTCAAAAGAGATTCAAGAGCCGAAGCCTCTGTCTGTGAACTGAGATCGATGTACACTCCTCCGTTTTTCTGCGCAATGCTCTGAAGCGTTCCGTGGTTTGCGGAAGAACATGAATTTATCGTGTTGATTACAGCCGGTATTCCGTAATAAGCGTGATTTTTCTGAGAATCTGCGTTTTCGTTCCAGTTTGAGATTCCGTCGGTAAAGACAAGAATTTCGTCTGCGCTGTAAAGCCTCGCGAAGTCGATATTCAGATTTGTGGCGCCATCGTAGACCTGACTGCGAAGGAATGATTCAATCTCGCCGGCGATATTCGAAGAATTCCATCCCGAGTTGAATGTCCTTGCTTCGTGCAGAGCGTTTGAAAAAGGAACAACCGTAACGGAAGGATTCCTGAGACGGGAGATGTAATCGTGCAGCAGCTGCATTTCAACATTGAAGTTGCGGTTTGCCATTGAAGACGAGACATCATAATAGACAGTGAGGGACGACGGAAGATTTTTTGCCTTTGCAGATGATGTCATCGGTGTGTAGAAATAAAAATAAGTGTCGCGTCCCACGTCCTGCGTGAACACCTGTCCGGCACCGGAGTCATTCGGAAGATTCACCATGATTGGATTTATGAATGAAAAACTCCTTTTGGAAATTTCTGAATGGTATCCGCTCTTCACGTCTTCCGCTGCAAACAGTGAAAACACACCGCCGCTTTCCTGAGGCTTCGGGGGCATGTAGGAATCCTGTCCGTAAACCGTGATTTCAAATGTGAATGAATCGAGCACGGCATCCGTGAGCGGCTGAAGAATGTATGAGCGGTTTTCCGATGAATCAATAATCTCCTCATAAGTCACTTGAATATGACGGCTTCCTCCTGCGGGCAGGGGATAGACTCTTGTCTTGAAATTATTTCCTTCAGTCATTTCAACAAGACCGGGATCCACATTGCGGCGGACAACATCCTCGAATACGGTGCGTCCTTTTTCCTTTTCCACGGCGACTCCCTGCCTCATTCTTCCGTTGATGTCAAGGGCATATCCCACCACGGTCTGTCCCTGTCCGAGCGGAAATTCGAATTCGCCTTCCAGGACGCGGGATGAGGAATTCGTGAAAATCATGTCGCAGGTTGT
>DGXM01000166.1 GCA_002396325.1 Treponema sp. UBA4232 | reverse complement strand
ATAGGCAGGGTAGGTCTTTTTTCTCTTGAATAATCCAAACATTGTTTACCTCACTTACATTTTGCATGGGTTTTGATTTTTTGGCAAGTGTAAACTTGTAAAAAATCTTTTTGCATTACATAAACTTTAACACAAGTGTATCATTCTGTCAATAATTAATTAATTATTTAAGATTGTTTTTTTTTTTTTTTCAGCTTATCTTGACATTTCTTTTAATTTTATGTTATGCTTTGTCCCGAGAGGATTTTCAAAAAGAAGTGAACTATAACGAAAAGTTTTGTTTTGTAAGACAACTAGATGAAAGCGACTGCGGAGCCGCCTGTGTCGCCATCGTCGCAAAATATTATGGCAAGAGTATTTCCATCTCAAAAATACGGAACCTTGCCGGAACGGATTCTCAAGGTACATCCGCCAAAGGCATGGAAAAAGCGGCGGCCCTGCTCAATATGTCATGCAAGGGTGTCTTTTCCAACGGAAAGATACTTAAATCCGACTTCAATTCCCCTATAATCTGCCAGCTCAATAAAGACAATCTTGAGCATTATGTCGTTGTCCTCAGGGTAAAGGGAAATAAAATTCTTGTTGCCGATCCTGCCGATCGAATCCTTTGGACAAAGGCAAAGGACTTCATGCAATGGTGGTCGGGTTTCTTTTTTATGCTGGCTCCAATCAAGGGGTTTGAGGAAAATGCGGAGGATAAGACTTTTCTTTCACGTTTCTTCTATCTAATTACAGAAAACAAAGCTATAGTATCTCAAAGCATCGTGGCCAGCTTTTTGCTCACATTACTGGGAATTCTGGGAGCCTTTTATTTCCGTTTTCTTATCGACAACGTGATTTATTCCTTCCTCAAAACTGCCTTGGTGGCATTGTCATTGGGCTACCTTCTTGCCATCATCTTTCAGAACATCCTGGCCTATGCAAGAAATCATCTTCTCATGTATCTGGGCAACAAGCTGGAAGCGTCCCTGCTTTTAAGCTACTTCCGCCACATATTAAAGCTTCCCCTTGATTTTTTCATGAAGCGGAAAAACGGAGAAATATTGTCAAGGCTTTCCGACATCGGCTCAATAAAAAACGCCCTGTCCGGCATGACAGTTGGAGTCATCCTTGACTGTGTGATGCTGCTTTTTGGTGGCACTGTGTTATTCCTCTTTAGCTCAAGACTGATCTTCATCGCGATGCTGCCGGTTGTCATTTCAGGAATCATGGTCGTCATGTTCTCAAGAAAATACAAAAACTTGATTTACAACCGGGCTCAAGTCGAAGCTGAAAAGTATTCGCATTTTGTAGAAAGCATAAACGGAATTTCCACAATCAAGGCTCTGTCCACGGAAGAAGATTCCTATGACAAGGCCGAATTAAAAATAATAGACGCCGTACAAAAGGGATTTCTTCTTGCAAACTTTTCAAACATCCAGTCCACGATACAGACCTTTCTTTCTCAGGTCGGAAGCCTTGCCGTCTACTGGTACGGAAGCGTCCTCATCATGAACGGCAATATGTCCCTTGGCGAACTTATTTCATTTGTAACCCTGCTCGGTTATTTTCTTGGCCCCTTAAGCAGGCTCATAACACTGCAGCCACAATTGCAGGAACTCTCGGTGTCCGCAAAGAGGCTTGGAGAGATACTTGATTTAAAGGAAGAAAATGAGGAGCACAAGGGAAATTTCCCATTAAGCGGGAATGAAAAATTCAACAAGATAAGCATCAGAAATCTTTCGTTTTCCTACGGTACGCGGGGCAGCACTCTTGAAGACATAAACCTTGAAATCAATATGGGGCAAAAAGTTGCTTTTGTAGGAAGTTCCGGCTCAGGCAAAACTACGCTGATGAAGCTTCTCTTAAAATTCTATGTTCCGGATCGCGGCGAGATACTCTTGGACTCAAAGAACATCATCGACTACGATACAAAAGATTACAGGGGAATATTCGGATATGTGCCTCAGGAAATCCTTTTGTTCAGCGGCACCGTATATGAGAACATCTCATGGGGAAACTGCGGTGCGTCACCGGAAGATGTGTTTGAAGCCGCCCGAAAAGCAGATGCGCTTGGTTTTATAGAAAAGCTTGAAGACAGGTTTTCCACAAAAGTGGGGGAAAAGGGTGCCTCCCTGTCCGGCGGTGAGCGTCAGAGGATTGCACTTGCAAGGGTTTTGCTCCGAAAGCCCAGAATACTCATCCTTGACGAGGCGACATCAAATCTGGACAGTTTGTCGGAAGATTCAATCATGAGAACGATTGACAATCTGCCGGAAGGAACGACAACAATAATCGTGGCCCATCGCCTTTCCACCATAAAAAACTGCGACAGGATTTTTGTCCTCAATGAAGGAAAACTTATAGAAAGCGGACGGCATCAGGACCTGCTTGACAAAAACGGTTTTTACGCCGGCATGTGGAACCGCCAGAATTGAAAATGTCATCCCGGAGTGTGCCATCGTCATCCCGGAGTGTGCCATCGTCATTCCGAACTCGTTTCGGAATCTATAAACCTGGATATAGTGCAGATGCTGAAACAAGTTCAGCATGACAATATTTTTGGTCAGCCCCTCTAACGGTAAGAGGAAATGACCAATAAGTTTGCCATCTAGCGTCA
This sequence comes from Treponema sp. UBA4232, assembly GCA_002396325.1. Classification (GTDB taxonomy): domain Bacteria; phylum Spirochaetota; class Spirochaetia; order Treponematales; family Treponemataceae; genus Treponema_D. Next base: position 19 of record DGXM01000166.1, on the reverse strand, counting down.
TCCCGGAGTGTGCCATCGT
>DGXM01000159.1 GCA_002396325.1 Treponema sp. UBA4232 | reverse complement strand
CAGCGCATTCACAGTATAACCGGGCCCGTAAATGCACAATGTATGCTCGCTGTGAGGGAAGTTCTGGTACACAGTCTCGTTTGAAACAATCATCACAGTCGTAATGTCACGCAAAAATGAGCTCTGGTTCAAGTGGATGAAGTCGTTCAGCGGAAGGCCTATTTCCTCCGGCACAAGACGGCCCAGCTTCAGGGGAGATGATGCGGAAAGAGAACGGAAGCGCACGGAAAGAGGTCTTGAACTCGGTTCGATCGGGGGAGCCACAAACGCAGGATATTCCCTCTCCTGTTTTTCCACGGATTCCGTCTTTGCGGCTTTTTTTTCCTTCACCGCAGGATTTTCAGAAGGACTCTCATCCTCCAAAGAAGGATTTTCCCGGGACGATGAAACTTCAGGCGGCGTCAGGAGGGACTGAATCAAGGCCTTGTTTGCCTCGATGAAATCAGGGGGCACGGAAAGATTTCCCTGGGGTTCGCCGTTTCTGCTCTGGGAAAGCCATTTTGCGCAGGCTGCGATATTCCTCCAGAAGGCGGTGGGCTCGGGCCTGTTTTTCGTAAGTTCCCGCACATTTTTCTTTGCCCACGCACTCAGGGATTTTCCGTCAAGAACTTCTTCCCTCTTCAGGGATGTGACCGCCATTTTCAGCACCGCCACTTTCGGATGCACGGAAACATAGTCCAGATAATCATTTTCGTTTTCAAAATAGACCCGTCTGATGATGCTTCTTCTGCCGTTGCTTCTCGTGTTCACGGACTCCATTTCAAGCGAGTAACCGGCCCCCGTCTTGTTTTTGCTGTGCAGGAAAATATCCACCATATCCTGGGCATGGTCGCGGAGGGTGTCGGAAAAACGGCTTGTGTTGTTCATCACCGTAAGCGGAAAATACGGATCCTCTTCAGCACTTACGATACCGCATGCCTCGTCTATGGTCCTGTTCAGATAATCGGTGAGCATTTGAACGGAATTATGCTTGATTTCTTCAATGGTCATTTTTTTATATCCCCTAAACGAATGATACACCCAATGGAAGTAAAATTCAACCGCATAAAAAAAGCCGCCCCGGTGAAAGGACGGCCTTGTGAATACCTATGTCAGAATCGGAAGCAGGATTTTAACCCGCTTACTCTTTGACACCTCCGGCAGTCGCACCGGCAATGATGCTTCTGGAGAAGATGAGGTAGACAATAAGCAGAGGAATGATTGCTATACAAATCTGCATATAAACCTGTCCAAGATCGAACTTTGAATAGTCGGCCGAACGGAGCTGTGCAATCAGAATAGGAATCGTCTTGTTTTCCTTTTTGCTGATTACAAGAGCAGGAGTAAAGTAATTGTTCCAAGAGCTTACGAAAGCGAAAATCGCCTGAACCGCAATCGAAGGCTTCATCATCGGAAGCACGATTGTGTTGAATGTGCGGAACTCGTTGCATCCGTCCACACGGGCAGCTTCAACTATTGAATAAGGCAGCGTCGATTCCATGGCCTGATACAAATAGAAGAAAACAATCGGAGCTGCAATGGAAGGAATGTACAGGGCCGGCAGGGTGTCAATCAGTCCGATCTTCGTGATCAGCCTGATGAAACCGAGCGTTGAAACCTGTGCAGGCACCATCATAACAGCCAGGATGAACTTGAATGCGAATCCTCTTCCCTTGAAGCGGTACATATAAACACCGTAGGCAGTCATTGAAGAGAAATACGTGGTCAGAATTGCCGCCATGAGAGATACATACACTGAGTTGAGCAGTGCACGCACAATCGGGATGTTCTTGTTTGAAATGAGATTTCCAAGGTTCTTGAAGAAGTGAACTCCGGGGAGTGCAGAGAATCCGTTCTGAATCTGAGGATGTGAGCGGGTCGCGTTGATAATCAGAATAAAGAACGGGAACAGTGAAATAAATGCCAGCAGAACCAGCACAACGTAGCACAGAGACCTTCTAAGCGTGAGACTGGCACTCTGACTCTTATATCCAACATTTTCCATTATCTACGCCCCTTGCCCGAATACTGGCTCATTGTTGATTTGTACACGAAACCGCTGAGGATTGCCGTCACGATGAATGTGAGGACAGACACAGCACCTGCCATACCGTAGTTCTTGTTTGCCAAGTGGTTGTTCAAGTACATAATCAATGTCATTGTTGTGCGGTCGGGAGCTCCCGATCCGCTTGTCAAAATCTGAGGAACATCGAACATCTGGATACCGCCGATCATTGATGTAATCAGCACGTAGATGAAGATGGGCATCAGAAGGGGGAGAGTCACCTTAAAGAACACCTGTGTCGGCGAGGCTCCGTCTATGCGGGCGGCTTCGAACAGGCTTTCGTCGATTCCCATGATTCCGGCCATAAGCAGGATGGTTGTGTTTCCGTACCACATGAGGAAGTTCATGACGGCAACCAGTGTGCGTGTCCAACCGGTGGAAGTGAAGTAACGGATGGGGCTGTCAGCTTCAATCCAATGCAGATTTATAAGAATACTGTTGATTGGACCGTTGTCTGAGAACAAGGTGAAGAACAGCATTGAGAATGCGGAAGCCATGATAAGGTTCGGCATGTAAATGACTGTCTTGAAGAACTGCTGCATCTTGAGACGCAGCTCCGTGTTTGTGAACCACACTGAAAGCAGGAGCGAAATCGCAATCTGGGGGACGAAACCCATCACCCACATGATTACCGTGTTTCCGGTGTATTTCAGTATGTCGCTCTCGAACACCTTCTTGAAATTTTCAAGACCGATGAAATTCGGACCAACGGTCTGCAATCCCACGCGGTAATTCTCAAAGAGGCTGTTCCAGAATGTAGAAAGAAGGGGAATAAGTGAAAATATTATATATACGACAAAGAACGGAGCAATAAAGAAATATCCCCAGTTGTCATACTGCACTGTGTGTTTTTTCTTTGTCGCAGGTTTTTCTGACATAGCTATCCTCTTAGTTATAACTGGCACATTGTAAACAAATCACCAAAAAAAAAGCAGCCCTTCCACCATATGCAATACGGTCAGACCGCTTCCAGAAAACAAGACCGCGCACCGATCCCGGAGAACCGATGCGCAGCATTAGAGTAGGACTTATCTTGTCAAGTTAGGATATGTCTCGAGAATTGACTTGTAGAAGTTCTCCCAAGCCTGATCCTCGGTAACCTTTCCGTCGTAGTAATCCTTCATGGCAGCCTGGAGCTTCTCTGTCATACCCTGATCATAGGGAGAAATGTTGCTCTTGTCGATTGACTTTGCTGAATCCAAGAAATACTTGATGTGGTTCTGTCCGCCAAGGAATGCGTTTGCATAGCTGCCGTTGGCAATCTTTGTCATGGCAACTTCGTTGTTGGCAAATTCACCGACATCCTCTGCCATCTTTGTCATAACAGCGTCATCGCAAGTCATCTTCAGCATGATGTCCTTAACCAAGTCAATGTTGTCTGTTCCGGCAGCACCGCAGATCCATGTACCACCCCATGAATAACCCTGGGGTCCCTTGCAGAATGCCCAGTCACCATAAGAACCGTTTCCGAGAGCGTTCTCACCGTCGGGATTGTCCTTTGTCTGGGGAGCGAGAGAGAAGTCGATGAACCATGCAGGTCCGAAGTAGCACATGACCTTTCCGTCTTTCTTTGCACCGGCCCACTGCTCGGGTGACCACAAAGAAGCCTTGTTGTTGTAACCGTTGTCTGTGTAGGTCTTTGTCTGAGAAATCCATTCGCGGATTGAGGGGTCAATGTTGATTTTGTTGCCGATAACCCACGGGCTCTTAACGTTGTCTGAGAACACGCGGAAGTCATCGTCATATCCGGAAACCATGATGTAACCCTTGTCTTTTGCCTGCTTTGCAACACCGTCAAACTTTGCCCAGTCAGAGAGATAGTTCTGAACCTGGTCAGGATCGTCTGTACCCAAAACATCCTTTGCGATTGAGCGGCGGTAGATTACACCGGCGGGACAAGCCTGCCAAGAAACACCCTTGAGAATTCCCGCGGGAGTTGTCATGATGTCTTTTGTGTACTTGTACTGTCTTGAAAGGTCAGCATCTGTAAGACCAACATCCTTCTTCACGTCCAGTGTGTAAGGAGTGTCTGTGTACTTGAGGGCATAGTCAGCTTCGACAAGGAAGATATCCACTTTGTCATCAGCGGCCGCATTCTCCTGCTGAAGAAGGACTTCATCGAGCTTGTTCTGATATGCATTGTTTGCATTCGGAGTAATCACCCAGTTCACCTTCACATCGCCGATTGTGTCGTTGCTTGCGTTGTATCCGGGGTAGAACTGTCTTACGCGACCCTGGAATTCCTCGTTCCAGACATAAATGTTAAGAACTTTTCCTGCTGCGGGAGCCTTTGCGCCAGAAGATGCTGCCGCATCCTTGTTTTTTGAACAACCAACCATCAAACAAGATGCTGCGAGCACTGCAGCCAATCCTGCCACCAACAATTTTTTCATACAAATATCCTCCTGTTTGGCATGTATGATTTTTCTTCAGGTCATAAACACCCCGTTTCCTGCTACGGAATGTTTATAGCTCAATAATATCACATATTTAATTCAAGTCAAGTTGTTGAGGCACAAATCAACACGCATTGACTCAAAAATAACAATTTTTTTTCGGGATTTTTCCCTAATTTTCTTTTTTTTATGCAAAAATACGGTTATTTTCTGTAACCATTCGGCACAAATTTCGTTTTATTCCGATGCCGCAGGGTAACCGGATTTCGCGTGCAAAAGCAGATATCCATAAACCCCGTTCACTGTTCAGCCGATGTTTTTAAAGCAGTTCTTTTCAAATTTAATGAGGATGAAAAGACATCCGGGAGGAAACAATGAATTCAATTAAGACAACCTACAGGAAACTTGCCATAGCCCTGGCTGTTTTTGCAGCGCTTATCGCCATCCCCATTATAGCGGCCCCGAAAGTGTCATCGAAAAGACAAAAGCTGATCGACACAGGCCTTGCTCTCCAGGGGACTCCGTACAAATACGCGGGACGCACCCCGAAATCAGGATTCGACTGCAGCGGATTCGTGTCTTACGTTGCGAAAGAGGCACTCGGACTCAAACTCACGGCACAGGCCTCGCAGATGTATGCCGACGTGCCTCACATCAGTGCCGACGAAAGAGAGCCCGGCGACCTGATTTTCTTTGCGATAAAGGGAAATGACGGAATCTACCGCATAAGCCACGTGGGAATCTACCTTGGACTATACACGGGAGAAGGCAAATTCAGCGGACAGAGGGTTTTCCTGCACTCCGCAAGCGACGGTCCCTACACAGGCGTGATTGTCTCATCTATAGAAGAAAACTACTGGAAGAACCACTTCTACGGCTACGGAAGAATCGTCCCTGCCACCAGCATGGAAGACCAGATTGACGCCGAAAAGGTGTCCGTCACAGACTGAGCCTGTAACAAAAAAGCAAAGGCGTGGTTTATCTGAATATGAAGAACAGAGGAAAATATCTTTACAGCACGGTGTTTCTCATTGCCCTGCTTGGTTTCAGCGGATGCACAAGCACTCTCAAAGTGGTGGCCGGAACCGACGGAAGCGCAGACATGGAATTCACTTCATCTATGGGAACGGCCCTCTCAGACACGATAAAAGCAATAACCGGCAAAATGGAGGGAAACAGCTCCCGGGGAATATTTTCGGAGGATTCCATAAGAAGTACTCTTGCAGACAGCGATTTTTCGGCTGTGAAGGTTTCGACCGGCAAAGACAGCTCGCTTTCGGCAGGCGGCACACTTCCCCCCGCTGAAAAACAAACCCACGCAACGGGATCTCTCAGGGCGGCGGACTTCATCTACACGTCATCCTCGAAAATGACTCTCACGGTAACGCCCGAAAACCTGTTCACAATGGCACAGGGACTCCCAGAGGACACGAAAAGCTATCTAGAACTCTTCATGGCCCCGGTGTTTTCCGGAGAGAAGATGACAAAAGACGAGTACCGCATGCTGATTGCCTCGATTTACGGTGAGAACATCGCAAAGGAACTCGAATCCTCCGCGATTGACGTGACTCTGATTCCGCCGAAAGGAAAAAGCATAAAGAAATCAAGTCCGGCAAATGCCGAATCCTCCGCCTCAAAAGCAGTGTTCAGCATCCCCCTTCTGGACTTCCTCACCCTCGGCACACAGAAAAGCTACAGCATAGAGTGGTGATTTCCCAGGACGTTCCTTAATAATGCGGAGGTTTTCTGTTGGGAATGTCTCCCTCCAGCTGCTCTGCCATGTCTCTCACCTTCTGCGAAAGAAGCCTGTTCTCCCTGCGCAGAAGTTCAATGGTCTCCGTATGCTCAACCGTAACCGCCTGAAGCTGGTCGATGAAATCCTCCATATATGCCAGCTTTGTCTCAAGCGCTATAATTCTTTCTTCCGCATCGTGTTCCATAATCATTCCAGATTGTAGGTCTTTCCGTATTCAATGGCCTCCACGTTGGGATAGCCGTTCTCGTGCAGATAATTCATGAAGAATTCCTGAGAATCCTTTTCGCCGTGCACAAGGAAGATTTTCTTGAGTCTGCTTGTGTCTATGGTGTTGAGCCAGCCCGTCATCTCCTTGTAGTCTGCGTGTGCGGAGAATGCGTTGATTTTTTCAACCGCCGCCCTCACTTTGTACCAGTCGCCAAGGATGTGGACCTCCTCCTCGCCCTCAAGGATTTTGCGCCCCAGGGTGTTTTCCGACATATAGCCCACAATCAGCACTATGTTGCGCGGATCGGTGATTCCGTTGGCAAGATGATACAGGACACGTCCGGCTTCGCACATTCCGTCGGCACTGATGATAATCATGGGGCCCTGCTTCTTGTTCAGTTCCTTCGACTCGTCCACACTCTGCACGAAAGTCAGCTCATTGAAGCCGAAGGGATTCTTGTGGTTCTGAAGGAAGGTCTCCGTAGTCTGCTCGTCATAACATTCGGGATGCAGCTGGAAGATTCCCGTGGCATTCACCGCCATAGGACTGTCCACATAAATCGGGATGCGCGGAATTCTCTTCTGGTCCACAAGAACGTGCAGATAGTACACAAGCTCCTGAGCCCTTTCGATTGCGAAAGACGGGATGATGATTTTTCCCTTGTTTGCAACCGCACGCTTCACCACCTTCTCAAGATCGTCAAGGGCAGTGTCGGGATCCTCGTGCAGACGGTTTCCGTATGTGCTTTCAAGGAAGATGTAATCCGGTGCAGGCACATCGGTGGAAGGGTCGCGGATTATGGGCTTTCCGACGCGTCCGAGGTCTCCCGTGAAAAGAACCCTCAGTTCATCGGCCGGGGCACCCCTCAGCGCAACCTCTCCCTCAACCGGCTTCATGACCGTCTCACCCCTGCCCCTTCCGAAGAGCTTGTGCCAGAAACGTCTTCCACCGCCCATTCCTGAACTTTCGGCTTTTCCGGTAAGATGATTCTTGCGCTGCCCTGTAATAGTCATATAGGCCAGGGAGCTTCCAAGTATGTGTCCCGCATCGAAAAATTCCAGCTGCACGTCGGGGGCAATGAACATCTTGCGGTTGTATCCCAGCGAGACAATCTGATTTGCGGCCTTCACGCAGTCTTCCTCGGTGAAAAGAGGCTTCCAGTTGAATTTCTCACCCTTTTTGCGCGCCTGTTTCGCAAGATACTCGGCATCGCGGGCCTGGATGCGGGCTGAATCCATCATGACGATGTTCGCAAGGTCGCGGGTGGCGGGAGTCGCATAGATGTTCCCCTTGTATCCGTTCTTCATCAGCACGGGGAGAAGTCCGCAGTGGTCGTAGTGCGCATGGGTCAGAATGACGGACTCAATCTTGTCTGCGGCGAAGTCGAAATCGCGGTTCTTCTGATCCGCCACGGCACGTTTTCCCTGAAACGCACCGCAGTCTATCATAAAACTGCGGCCGTCTATCTCTATGATATGCTTGCTGCCGGTAACTTCCTGTGCAGCACCAAGTGAATAGCAAATTACGCTCATATATGCCCCTTATGCAATCCGCCCTAAAGCGTCGGAATCATTGAAATATCTTCCATAAAATATACGGCATTTCAGCCTGTCCGGACACGGGTACACGGAAAATCCGTTTTCACCCGCACTCCGTTTTATATTATAAGGCATAAAGGGCAAATGCACAAATTTTTTTTCCTGTCTGAAGCCGTCACACAAGAGGAAGCATCTCAAGCACCAGCGAGGCACTCAGGGAGGCGGCAGTCTCCTCGTTGAACGCATACACCGACTCACCCGAGTCATCCGCCATATCGCTCATGCACCTGATGACAAGGAACGGGACATTGTTCACGAACGCGGCATGGGCAATCGCGGCACCTTCCATCTCCACGCACACAGGGCTGCAGTCCCTCCGTATGCGCTCCTTTACGGCACGGTCGCTTATGAACTGATCCCCGCTGGCAATGCGCCCCGCAACAAGCTGATGTCCCTTCGCCTCGGGAAGACGTGCGAAAGCCATGGTCGCGGCATCAAGCATCCTCGGGTCGGCCTTGAAATCGGAACACTCCATCTGCGGAATCTCCGTGACCTTGTAACCGAAGCCGGTGGCATCCATGTCGTGATAAAGGGCATCCGTGGAGGCGACAAAGTCAAGCACGCCGAGTCCTGAAGCCATGGCCCCCGCAATCCCCGTATTCACAATATGAGTCACTCCGAACTCAAGCACGAGACGCTGGGCGCACAGAGCCGCATTCACCTTGCCGACCCCTGAACGCACCACAACCGCATCCACTCCGTTGAGCTTTCCGCTGGAATACAAGAGCCCCCCGGCAGAAGTCTCCTTTTTATCTTCCAACAGAGCGCAAAGACGGTCAACCTCCACTGCCATTGCCCCGATAATTCCAATTTTCTTAGACATTTTAACACTCCTTGCGAAAAACCGCACGATTTTCAACGGTTTTCACGAAATTTCCATAAAAAACTATTGACATAAACATTTTTCTATTATATAGTCATATCAAGCAGCAAGAACTAAGGATTAAGTCCTTAATCTTAAAAAACGGGCCGTTGCGTTATCCTCCTTAGAACGGTCCGTTTTATTTTTTCCCGCCGTTGTTTTTATTTTGAAAATCCCATTATTCTGCTTGCGTTCCCGCACATTTGCCGATATTATATTAAGAAAGACTTATGCCGCTGTCAATAACACACTGCATTTTCACAGGAGACAGAAGGCTTTTGCAGGGTAAGGAACGATGAATTTTTTTAACGCCATAGGACTCGACTGGTACTATCTTGTGCTGGTTGTTCCTCCGCTGATTCTAAGCATGATAGCTTCCTCGATGGTCAAATCCAGATTCGCCGCCTACGACAAGGTTCCCTCCAAAAAAGGAGTGACAGGAGCAGACGCGGCAAAAATCCTCATGCGCGCAAACGACATAAACGACGTTCAGATAACCCGTGTGAGAGGAAACCTTACCGACAACTACAATTCCTCGGACAAAACCCTGAACCTGAGCGATTCCACATACGCAAGCACATCCATAGCAGCTGTCGGAGTGGCCGCACACGAGACGGGACACGCAATCCAGGACAAAAAAAGCTACGGCCCGCTGGGATTGAGGCACACCCTTTACCCCGTGGCGAACATAGGCTCACGTTTCGGACCGACAATGGCAATCCTCGGAATCATCTTCGGGGCATCCGCACAGAACGCATCCCTGTACTCACTCTGCGGACTTCTCACAAAGGCGGGAATCATCCTCTATCTGTGCGCGGTTTTATTCTATATAATAACTCTCCCCGTTGAATTCGACGCATCCCGCAGGGCATTGATCATCCTCAGGGAGACTGGAACTCTTGACGAAGAAGAGCTGGCCGGAGTGAGAAAAGTCCTCTGGGCGGCGGCAATGACATACGTGGCATCCGCACTTACGGCAATCGGGTCGCTTTTAAGGCTCGTACTGCTCTCAAGACGGAACCAGCGCAGAAACTAGGAGCGGCAGATGGCGTATTTTCCATTATTCTTGAACCTGAAACACAAAGAGGTCCTCGTTATCGGCGGCGGAGAAACCGCTTTCCAGGAAGCGTCCCGCTTCATAGCATTCGAGGCAAGCCTTGTGATTGTTGCGGAAAGCACGGACCAGAACCTTTCCCTGCTGATGAAGGCATATCCGTCGCAGGTAAGGCTCGAGCAGAAAAAGCCCACTCTCGAAAACATCCAGTCCATAAAATGCAGCCCCACCCTCGTGATCTGCACACTGGGCGACACGGCCCTGAACACAGAGATTTACTCCTACTTTGAAAACCGAAACGTCCTCGTGGAGGATTTCACCAGCACCGCAAGATGCGACTTCATCTTCCCGGCCATCGTAAAGCGCGGCGACGTTGTGTGCGGAGTCTCCTCAAGCGGAAAAAGCCCCCATGTGTCCCAGTTCATAAAAAGCCTTCTCGAAAGCTCCATTCCTGAAAACATCAGCGAAATAAACGAGCACATGAACGAAATCAGAAAGGCGGTGAAACAGTCCATTTCCGACCCGGCAAAACGCAGCAAGGCACTGCAGGCCATCTTCACAAGACTCATCGAAGACGACAACCAGACCCCCGACTACGAAATCGACGGCATAATCGGAGAGGCTGAACTCTGACCACCGGCCGGCACGGAAGTTCTGCCCCACGTAAACAGATTGAAAACATCTTCCTGAAGCGGCCGGGTTTACCCCTTTAATAAAACTCCCACATCCGTTACAATGGATAGAAACAAACGCATTTTCCGCGGTCAGTCCACGGATACGGGAGAAAACTCAAAATGGACAGAGAAAATTTCAAATCACGCATAGGATTCCTGCTTGTAAGCGCCGGATGTGCAATCGGCATTGGCAACGTCTGGAAATTCCCCTACATCACCGGTCAGAACGGCGGAGGACTTTTCGTACTCATCTACCTGCTCTTTCTAATCATCATGGGAGCCCCGGTCCTCACAATGGAACTTGCGGTGGGAAGAGCCAGCCGCAAAAGCGCAGTTCAGGGATTCAAGGCCCTCGAACCCAAGGGAAGCAAATGGCACATACACGGATGGGTCTGCATCTTCGGATGCCTTCTCCTCATGAGCTACTACACCACCGTCTCGGGATGGATGCTCAACTACGCGGGAAAATTCATCACGGGAGAGTTCTCTTCTGCGACTCCCGAACAGGTGCCCTCCGTATTCCAGTCAATGCTCGACTCCCCCGCCCAGATGCTCGTCTTCATGGCGGTCACCGTTGCAATCGGAGTCCTCGTGTGCAGCATGAGTCTTCAGAAAGGCGTGGAAACCGTAAGCAAGATTATGATGACGGGCCTTCTCCTGCTGATTATCATACTCGGCATCCGCAGCGTCACTCTCTCAGGCGCAAAGGAAGGTCTTTCCTTCTATCTTCTTCCGAATCTTGAGCGCGCAAAAAAAATCGGAATCGGACAGGTGATTACAGCCGCAATGAACCAGAGCTTCTTCACCCTTTCACTCGGAATCGCATCAATGGAGATTTTCGGAAGCTACATGCCCAAAGACCGCACGCTTGGAGGCGAATCACTTCGCATCTGCGCACTCGACACCTTCGTCGCAATCATGTCAGGCCTCATCATCTTCCCCGCATGCTTCTCCTACGGCATTGAACCCGGTGCAGGCCCCTCGCTTATTTTCATCACCCTCCCGCAGGTATTCATCCACATGGCAGGCGGACGTCTCTGGGGCTCGCTCTTCTTTATCTTCATGACATTCGCAAGCCTCTCCACCGTCATCGCGGTATTCGAAAACCTCATCGCGGCGGGCATGGACAGCTTCAACTGGTCACGCAGAAAATCATCCCTCATCTGGCTGGTGATTCTCCTCGTCTGCGGCATCCCCTGTGCCCTCGGATACAACGTGCTCAAAGACGTCCGCATCATCGGTGCCCGCGACATCCTCGACTCGGAGGACTTCATCGT
>DGXM01000147.1 GCA_002396325.1 Treponema sp. UBA4232 | reverse complement strand
TGACGGTTGGAATGAGTTCAAGGCATTCGGTGACAATCTGGATTTCGGCGGTGGTATTGATGTGAATATTCCGTTCGGAGGTTATTTCGGAGTTCAGCCCGGCGTTGATTTTTATGTGAACAATCTTGCGTCTGGCAACGGAAGCTACAAGGCCGGAGTCAATTATGTGACTTTGGATGTGCCTGTTCTGTTTACCGTCAAGTACAAGAAGTTCAATTTCTTTGTGGGTCCTTACTTCTCATTTGCGCTTGGGCAGATGACTGGTTGGAAATCAAAAAATGACGGAACCGATAAATATACCCACAGTGTTGATTTCAACAATATCTTCAATATAGGATTGAGCGTGGGTCTTACCTACGAGCAGCGTCTGGGCATGGGATTCCTTACTTACGGAGCACGCTACATGCTGGATTTCCTTCCTGTCGAGGAAAAGCCGACTATTGGCAGCCAAGCTTCGAAGGTTGGAACCCGCCGTGGTCTGGTGTTTGACATCGGATACAAGATTCCGCTTTCATTCTTCGGCCTGTAATTCAATCTGAATGGCATTTTGAGCGCACTTCCTTTTCGGGGGTGCGTTTTTTTTGCCTGTATGGATTTTTGAAGTGCCTGCGTAAAATCTTATTGTCTAAATCGGATTTTTAATTTACAATACAGTTATGAAAGTTATTGTTGTTGGAAACGGCGGACGCGAACACGCCATAGCATGGAAACTTGCCCAGAGTATGGCGGTTTCTGAAGTGATTTGTGTGCCTGGAAACGGAGGCACTGCCCAGGAGGCAAAGTGCAGAAACGTTGCTCCTTCCGAATGTGATTATCTTGCGGAAAATCTTTCTGAAAACGAGAGCTATGTTCAGATTGCCCGTCACGAAGGATGCACGATGGCTGTGATCGGTCCTGAAAATCCTCTGGCGGAAGGTCTTGCCGATGCGTTCTGGAGTGCGGATATTCCTGCTGTGGGTCCGAAAAAGAATGCTGCCCAGCTTGAGGCGAGCAAGGATTTGGCGAAGGACTTTATGAAGAAATACGGAGTCGCCTGCGCCCGGAGTGCCACTTTCACCGACAAGGATGCCGCTCTTGATTATATTGAAAGCCACGGTGCCCCCATCGTTGTGAAGGCCGATGGTCTTGCCGCCGGAAAGGGTGTTGTTGTTGCGAAGAGTCTTCAGCAGGCCCGTGATGCGGTGAAAGAGATGATGGAAGACGGCAAGGTCGGTTCTGCAGGTTCGAAACTGGTGATTGAGGAGTATCTGCGCGGTACCGAGATTTCCGTTCTTGCGGCTGTTTCCGTAACCCCTGATTCTGTGAAAAAAGGAACCGCATGCATCCTTCCGTTTCTTCCGGCCCGTGACCACAAGCGTCTTTGCGAAGGTGCGAAAGGTCCCAACACCGGCGGAATGGGAGCGGTCTGTCCTGTGACCGATGTGACTCCGCTGATTGAGTCGCAGTTCGAGAAAAACATTCTTCAGCCCACGCTGAAAGGTCTTATTGAAGAAGGCTTTGATTACCGCGGATTCATTTTCTTTGGCATCATGCTCACTGAAGACGGTCCCAAATGTCTTGAATATAATGTGCGTCTTGGCGACCCGGAGACTCAGGCCGTTCTTCCGCTTATGGATTTTGACTTTGAGCATCTGTGCGAGTCTATTGTAAACGGAGATTTGAAGTCATTCGAGCTTTCCTGGAAAAAGGGATTCGTCGTGGCCCCTGTGGTCGTGAGCGGCGGCTATCCCCGTGAGTACAAGAAGGGCATTCCGATTTTTGCCGAGACCGATGATTTGCACAGGAGCGGTGCCAAGGTGTTTGTTGCGGGAGCCATTCAGGACAGACGTGCCGATCATTCCACAAAACAGGATTACACAGGGCTTGTGACCAGCGGAGGTCGCGTGCTTGCCTGTTCTGCATACGGAGACACTTTCGACACTGCATGGAACAGGGCTTACAATGCGCTTCATACAATCAGCTTCGAGGGTATGTTCTACCGCAAGGATATAGGACTTCCCGGTGCAACGGAATCCAACTGAGTTTTTGATTTTCACAGGAGGTGGAAGATGAAGTTTAGAAGATTTGCGCTGATTTTTTCGGTGGTTGCAATGCTGGCGGTTTCCAATGTGTTCGCAGAGGAAGGTTCCCTTTCGTCGGCATGGAACGCTTTGGTGAATGATGGAAAACAGGTGTGGCAGGAACTCAAGGGTACTGTTGCGGAAACCGGAAATCAGATTGGCGAGGGAATTAAAAACGCTGCTGTCTCCATGTATGTCGGGGAGTGGGCTTTTGTGAACGGCTCCTGCAGTACGGTTATGACGCTTGCGGAAAACGGTGTGATGACAGTTACGCAGAAGAGTTCCAAATCCACAGTCATTTGGAGCGGCACTTTCGAAATGGGTGTGAATAAAATCACGTTCAAAGTGACGAAAAAAGAGGAAAAGGCATTCTTCAGTAAAACTTCAAATATGAATGAAACCTGGACTCTGAGTTTCAAAGTGTTCGATAAGAACGAAGCCCGTGTGACAAGCGAAAATCTTCCGAAGGATGGCAACGGATTCGACTTCAATCTTCCGGCTGTTTTTGTGAAGCAGTGATTCGTTAATCGTAGTAGCAGATTTTGTATTCCGAGCGGAGGACAAATCCGCAGGACTCATACAACGAAAGGGCCGCTGTGTTTGACTTGTTTGCAAAAAGCACGGCGGTCTTTTTGTTTTCCTCCATTTTTCTTGAAACATTTTCCATTAGAAATCCTGCGTGTCCTCTTCTGCGGAAATTAGGGGCTGTGAACACGCCTCCGACCAGTGCGAAATTTTTTGTCTGTGCGTTGATTTGCGCTTTGGCCGTGAACTCTCCATCTTTCGTCATCAGAGCATAAACGGCCCCTTCCTTTAAGTGACGCTCCAACGAAAGTCTTTCGGCCGCCGGATTGAGTTTCATTTCTTCAGGAAGAACTTCTTCGCGGATGTAGTCCAGCTGCAGTGGAATCAGGCGCTGCGCATCTTTTTTTCCGCAGTGCACGAAGACCACGTCATCTTCTGTTTCTGCCGGAGACCGTGTTTCCGCTGCCGATTTTTTTTCCCGTATGAAAAATCCAAAATCCCTGGATTCTTTCAAGGCCTGTGTTCCGGTTTTTTCGAGTGCGGTCTGGACTGTGTTTATGAATTCCGTTTTTCCTGAAATGCAAAAGACCGGATGCGTGTATAGAAAAGATTGAAGTGCGTCAATCACATCGTCGTTTTTTTCCGGGAGACATGGAAGAAGCACTTTCCCTTTTGTGTAGGCAAAGACCCCGTGCGGAAACCCGTCGTCGTCCGTGAGTGTCATCACCGAAGAGTCGCGGGCTTCAATCATCGAGAAGAGTTTGCAACATTCCGCTTCGTAGGGTAAAGCGAATGCCGCACTTTCTTTCAGTGTACGGGGCCATTTGTTTGCCTGCACAATGCTGTAAGACATTTGTGATTTTATCTCACGAGCTTGCGGTACATCGTTTTGTGCGGACGGTCTGCGTCGTCACCGAGCATCTTGCGTCTCCACTCTGCGTATTCGCTCCAGTTGCCTTCGAACCATTTCACCTCGGAATTGTTTTCGAATGCAAGGATGTGTGTGCAGACGCGGTCGAGGAAATAACGGTCGTGGCTTATGACAAGGACTACTCCTGCAAAGTCGTTGATTGCTTCCTCAAGACTTCGTGTCGTGGTGATGTCGAGGTCGTTAGTGGGTTCGTCCAAAAGCAATACGTTTCCCGCTTCCTTAAACATCATTCCCATATTGAGCCTGTTTTTTTCGCCGCCGGAGAGCACGCTGATTTTTTTGTTTTGTTCGGCACCGTTGAAATTGAACCATGAACAATATGCACGGCTGTTCACTTCACGCACCGCACCGTTTACGGGTCTGCCTTTTTCGTCAACCGCACCGAGCTTCACCAAATCTGCTCCACCGGAAAGCATTTCCCAGACGGTTTTGTTCGGATCGAGCCTGCTTCTCATCTGGTCGACATAAACGAGTTTTACGGTCTCACCGATTTTGAGGTTTCCGCTGTCGGGCTTTTCCTCGCCTTCGCTTCCGTCGGGCATCTGGACTTTCTGACCTGCGGCGGTTGCAATCATTTTGAAGAGAGTGGTTTTACCTGCTCCGTTGGGTCCTACGATTCCGACCACAGCACCTGCCGGAATGTGGAAGTCAAGGTTTTCAAACAGAACACGGTCGTCGAAACTCTTCGTGAGATTTTCCGCATCGATTACGAGATTTCCAAGACGGGGTCCTGCGGGAATTGAGATTTGTGAATCCTTGAGGGTGACCCGTTTGCTTTCTTCGGCAAGAAGCTGTTCGTATTTTGTGATGTGCTCCTTGTGCTTTGCCTGACGACCCTTTGCCCCGGCGTGAATCCACTCAAGCTCTTCCTGCATCTGCTTCTGTCTGATTGAAGCCTGTTTTTCTTCCTGGGCAAGCCTCTTTTCCTTTGCCTCAAGCCATGCGGAATAATTTCCCTTGAACGGGTATCCTTCTCCGCGGTCCATTTCCAAAATCCATCCGGCCACGTTGTCCAGGAAGTAGCGGTCGTGAGTGATTGCGATGACGGTTCCCTTGTAATTCTGAAGATGACGCTCAAGCCATGCGACTGTTTCTGCGTCCAAGTGGTTGGTCGGTTCGTCCAAAAGAAGAATGTCGGGCTGCTGCAAAAGAAGGCGGCACAATGCAACGCGTCGTCTTTCACCTCCCGAGAGAACATCCACAACCTGATCCGGCGGCGGGCAGCGGAGGGCATCCATTGCAAGCTCAAGATTTGCGTCAAGATTCCATGCGTCTGCGGCATCGAGTTTTTCCTGAAGTTCAGCCTGACGTGCGCAGAGTTTGTCAAAATCAGCATCGGGGTCTCCGAACGCTTCGTTCACTTTGTCGAATTCAGCAAGCAGATCCGTGACGGGTTTTACACCTTCCATCACTATTTCTTTTACGGTTTTTCCTGCTTCAAGCTGCGGTTCCTGTTCGAGATATCCGAGAGTGTATCCGGGAGAGATATGGGTTTCGCCAACGAAGTCTTTGTCCAAACCTGCAAGGATTTTAAAGAGCGATGACTTACCAGCACCGTTTTCACCGATCACACCGATTTTTGCGCCGTAGTAATATGAAATGCTGATGTCTTTGAGCACGACCTTTGTGCCGTATGAACGCGACACCCGATCCATCGTATAAATGATTTTTTTGTCGTCAACTGTCTTTGCCATATCGTTATTATATAGAGGAAAATGATTATGTTCAATACGACTTTCTGGACAATCATGGAAATCACTTTGCCGAAAGATGAAACTATTGTCATGCTGAACGTGGTTGCAAGCAACCTAATTCAGCATCTCTTGTGAAGAGGAGATCCCGAATCAAGTTCGGGATGACGGTGGTTGCAGT
>DGXM01000021.1 GCA_002396325.1 Treponema sp. UBA4232 | reverse complement strand
GCAGAACTGATGCTGAAGCCCTGGTGAAACTTACCGGCACTATTGAGGCTTTCATGCATTTACTTTATGATAGAAAAAAAGGAAGTAAACCGAACCACGTTTTTTAAGGTGGAATGGAAGTGTTGAAAAACCGGTAAGAGCGTGGAGCTGCCGCGAAGCGGGCCACTGGACTGAGTGAGTGAACACGAACGAAGGAAGCGGCTGAGGGTACCGAACAGCGGAAGGCTCGACCGGACACCGCAGGTGGCCGGATACCGCCTGAAAAAAAATCGGGAGCATCATTCGGTTTTCCATGCAGTTTTACGGAGGGATTTTAAATAATGCAGATAAAAACTTCACATCTTATTTTACGCCCGATACAGGCTGACGATGCGGCTCAGGTTCACGGATATGCCGGCGACCCGGATATTACAATGATGATGTTTTTGCCGAACGACACTTTTGAGGAGACGAAAGAATTTGTTGAGCGCTCGGTTGCTGAATGGAAAAAGGACAGTCCTGAGTATTATGAGTTTGTAATTGAGCACGATGGAAAAATTATAGGCGGCTGCAATGTCGGAGTTCATGACGGGAACAAAATGAGTGCGGAATTTCCGAAATGCATTTTTGGCGATATAGGTTGGATTTTGCACAAAGACTTTCGCGGGCGGGGATTTGCAACGGAAGCTGCGGCAGCATTAAAGGAGTTTGCATTTACAAAACTTAATCTTCCTGAAATATATGCCCAGTGTGATTCTGAAAATAAGGCATCTTTCCGTGTGATGCAGAATATCGGCATGGAGTTGATTGACGACAAGGGAAAACGTGTTTCAAAAAGCGGTAGGAGCGGAATTGAATACACATGCCGTATAAAAAATTTTTACCCCCCTGAGCTGGAATCCGAACGCCTCGTTTTACGGCCGCTTTCCATTTCCGACATGAACGCAGTTTACAAATGGACCGGGGATCCGGAAGTTGCCCGCTTCATGCTCTACTCAAGGTACAAGTCTGAGGCAGACGGACTTTTGTGGCTTTCAGGTTTATACAGCAAGGACAAATGGCTTGATTACGGATTTGTTTTGAAGGAGACAGGTGAACTTGTGGGAAGCGGCGGCCTTTATTTTCACAGGGCAGGCGATGTCACATACACCGAAGATATGTGGGGGATAGGATACAACTTTCGCCGTGACCAGTGGGGAAAAGGTCTTGCAAGCGAAGCAATGAAATGCATCCTGGACTACGGACGCAGAACTTACGGAATAAAAACGGTTGCCGGAACATTTGCTCTTGATAACATCGGAAGCCGCCGTGTTATGGAAAAGCTGGGCATGACTTACTGGAAGGATTCAGAGTACACAAAGTTTGACGGCTCGGAAACATTCAAGGCGAAGACTTACAGGAAAGATTTTTTATGAGATTAAAAAAAGGCATTTTAACCGTTTGCAGCGTGAGCGCAAAACCGGGTTTTCGAAGTGGCCCCCTAATGCATCACCTTCTTTATGCAGGCTTGTAAAGAGTCTGCCGGTGATTCTTCATTTACAAATTCAGGAAAAAGTGCTATATTATAGAAAATTTTGTATCAGAAAAGAGGTTTTACCATGAATTATTGCGTAGTAGAGACTGCCAGCGGACAGCATTTTGATTTTGACTTCAAGCCTGTGGACGAAACCAAAAAGGCCGTGTTCCGCTCAAAAGAGGATGCCTGGTACTTTCTTGACTGCAGCATCAGAGACAGACTGGGCTCAGATGCCATCGACAGCGAAAGAAAAAAGTATTCCGTGAAGGAAACTGCCTGAAAAACGGCTTTAAAACATTCGGGGGCGAGTTAAAAAACACTTCCAGGACCCTGATTTTGAGGAATGTCTCAACCAGAGGTCCTAAAATACCGATATTCGGGATATGCGTAGACTTTTTTTAAAAACTTTAGCCCTATTGATTACAGCCGCAGCTTATGCACAGCCCAAACCTCTGTACCAGCTGCCTGAAACTCTGCCCGAACCCAAAACAGCAGATTCCTCAGTGCCGTTTCTGCTTGGCACCGATAAAGGGGTTTTCCGCGTTGAATCCAACGGCAGTGCAAGTCAGTTGTGGGACGGCGGCAAGGTGACTCAAATCCTCCGCACCACTTCCTCAAATGAAGACGGCACCCCGGTGGAAAAATGGTATTTCGTCACCGCAAAGGGGATTGTTTCTTCCCAGGATCTTGCAACTTTCACTGAATGCAACAACGGTCTTCCGTTCCTCACCATAAAAGAATATGAAAACGGACAAAAGCGTCTTGTAAAAAAAGCCCAGCTGCTGAAAGATTTGTGCGCAGACCCGATGAATCCGAACATCCTTGTCACCGCCACGAAAGATGCGGTCTACCTGACCCGCGACGGAGGACAGAATTGGAAATCAATCGGCTCCA
This sequence comes from Treponema sp. UBA4232, assembly GCA_002396325.1. Classification (GTDB taxonomy): domain Bacteria; phylum Spirochaetota; class Spirochaetia; order Treponematales; family Treponemataceae; genus Treponema_D. The sequence continues at coordinate 7,007 of DGXM01000021.1, read as the reverse complement.
CCAGCAGATACACTACAGGAATCAAGGCCGTCGCTGTGGCTCACATGCCGGTCTACGCAAATGACGGTTCCGTTTCATCTACAAGGCTCACGGTGTTTATGTCGCACTCGACCTACGGATTTTCATACTGCTACCCCGATTCAGGGGCAAAGTGGAACGATGTGTCCAAGGGATTCGGATTCCACCCAAGCCTCACGCAGCCCGATGAAGTAAGCGATATTCTCCCCGTGCTCTGCAGCGACTCAAACGGAAATCTTTCCGTGGAAATCTACTGCGCCCAGACCTTCCTCCCGAATTTCTACCACTTCAACTGGAAAGGCAAAAACGCTGATTTAATCTACAAGGGGAAAGGACAGGCCGAAACAATCGACAGTCTCTGCCAGGTGGGCGACCAAATCTGTTTCGCGACACTCGGAGACATAAAGGCAATATCACTTTCAGACGCACGGGAAACAGCCCTCCCGGCCCGCTACAGCACATGGAAACGCCAGCTCTACGCCGCAGGTTCAACCGTAAACGCAGCATTTGTCCCGGCTAGGACAAGCGGATATTCACATCCCCTGCAGCTGAACGAACTCTGGCTTCTCACTCCTGACTCCACGCTTTCACCCTACGATTCCACCGCAACTGACAAAAAGGCCGTGTACATTTCAGCCTATCAGGTGCGCAATATGACGGGAATCAACAAATACAAAAAGATTGTGAAGGACAATAATCTGAACGCCGTGGTTGTTGACATGAAAGACGACAACGGTCTTCTGCGTTTCACTCCTAATTCGGAACTCATAAAAGAAAAGGCCTACGTTTCCACTTATAAAATCGATTTGGAGCAGTTTGTCTCTGAATTCAAAAAAGACAACGTGTATCTCATTGGCCGCGTGGTTGTGTTCAAGGACAAAAATCTTGCGGAATACAAAAACGGAAAATACGCCGTGTGGAATTCCGCAACGAAAGCCCCGTGGGTTGGAACAAGATCCTACAACAAGGAAACGGGAGCCGTAACATATTACGATGAGCACTGGGTTGACCCGTACAGTGAAGACGTGTGGGAATACAACGCCGCGATTGCACAGGAGCTCATAGACAGAGGATTTGATGAAGTTCAGTTCGACTACATCAGATTCCCGACGGACGGACTCAATCTTTCAAACGCCTCATACCGCTGGAAGGATGCAGGCATGGACAAAGAAAGCGCCCTTATGTCATTCCTTTCGTATGCAAGAAAAAACATCACAGGACCAATCGGCATTGACATCTACGGTGCAAACGGATGGTACCGCTCCGGAAGCCGCACAGGTCAGGATGTTGAAATGCTTTCCGAATATGTGGACGTAATCTGCCCGATGTTCTATCCGTCGCATTTTGAACAGAGCTTCCTTGAGTCTGCCCCCGTAATCGAAAGACCGTACCGCATTTATTTCCACGGCACATACCGCAACACGGTAATCGGAAGAAACCGCATCATCGTGCGTCCGTGGGTTCAGGCATTCTACATGGGAGTGCGTTACGACAAAGCCTATTACGACAAAAATTACGTAAGGCGCGAAGTATTCGGTGTGCGGGATTCTGTTGACCGGGGATATATGTACTGGAACAACTCCGGCGGAATGTACGACGACATAAGTCCCGACCCTGCCCCGGACCAGGCTTCTCCGTGGAAGGAAAACGAATCTGCTCTGCAGTACAGGCTTCCAGCATTCAGCTCAAGTCCTGATTCCCGCGAGGCAAATGTCTCAAACAGCAGGACCCAGGCAGCAGCGGACACACCGGCGGACAACTCCGCAATGATAAGCATTCTGGATTCAATCCTTTATCCCGTGCCCGACACACCGTCTGCCGAACCCACGTTGAATTCATCGCTGATGCTGCGTGTGGAATCATTCGGAAAAAGAAAATGACGAATCTTCGGTACACTCCTGAAGAACCGATTGCCGCAATAGCAACTGCCCTTTCTCCCGGTGCCATAGGAATTGTGCGTACAAGTGGAAAAGGGGCGGTTGAGCTTTTGTCAAAAATCTTTTCGCGCCCCGAAGCACTCACGAACGCCAGTCCGAACTCTCTTGTCTACGGATGGATTTGCGACGGTGAAAAGAAAATCGATCAGGTGATGGTGGGAGTTTACCGTGCCCCTAAATCTTTCACCGGGGAAGATATGGCGGAAATCTTCTGCCACGGAGGAGTTGCCGTAGTCACAGCGGTTCACAATCTTCTATTAAAAACCGGATTCAGACAGGCCGAACGCGGAGAATTCACATTCAGGGCTTTTGTAAACGGAAAGACCGATTTGACCCGCGCCGAAGCAGTGAAAGAAATCATCGACAGCAAAACCGACACTTCAAGAAGCCGCGCCGCAGGGAGACTTGCCGGAACACTCTACAGCGAAATTGATTCCATAAAAAAACTGATTGTGGACACACTCGCAGCAATCGAAGTGGAAATCGAGTATCCCGAAGACGAGGAAACAATTGCAAACAGTTTCGACTCAACAAATCTGCACATAGCCGCCGAAAGATTGGGCACTCTCGTTTCATCCTGGAAAAGCGAAAAACTGTATCAGGACGGAGCAAAAGTCGTTCTCTGCGGAAAGACCAATGCGGGAAAATCAAGTCTGTTCAATGCTCTTTTGAAAGAAGACCGTGCCATTGTGAGCGACGTTGAAGGAACCACCCGCGACTGGCTTGAATCATGGGCGAGTTTCGACGGAATCCCGGTACGGCTTTTTGACACCGCAGGACTTCGCGAAACCGATGACATTGTGGAAGCCGCCGGAGTTGAGCGCACGAAGGATTTGAGTGAGGACGCAGACCTTCTTTTGTATGTTGTTGATTCCAGAAAAGGCCTCGAGGATGATGACAGGGATTTTTTCAGCAAAAAACACAGCGCTCCACTGATTGTGGCCTGGAACAAATGCGATGCCGAAAATTCACTCCCCTGTCCTGAAAAGGGAGATTGGGCCGCCGCAATTCCGGTATCCGCAAAACAGGGAATCGGTGTGGGAGATTTGTGCAGGGCCGCAAAGACGTTTCTCACTGAAGGCTCCGGTTCTGAAAATACGGCGGCAGGTCTAGGTTCGGCCCGTCAGAAAAAATCGGTGGCAGAGGCTCTTGAAAGAGTGACCCACGCAATCAGCGCCGCGGATTCAGGATTCGCATTGGATGCCGTTGTGCAGGATCTGGAAGATTCGCTTGACTCTCTTGGCGAAGTGACGGGTGAAGTGACCGCAGATGACGTTCTCGAAAGCATTTTCAGCAATTTCTGCGTTGGAAAGTGATTTTTTTCAGACATAAATCTTTCGTTTTAAAATAAATTTATTATAAAAACTGTTTTTTTCGTTGAAAATCCTCTGAAAGTGTCTTATAATATAACCGATGCTAAGATGGAGGTTCCATTTTCAAAAAAAAGTCCCTTTTTATGTTTCAAAATGAGTTCAGGGAGCAGTAAACCATTGCCTCTGAAAAATTGAATACCATTGGAGAAAATTATGGAAGCAACAAAAAAAAAGATGCCGGGCTCGCTTCTTGCATGGTTGATAGGTGTCTCTATATCACCGAATTTGTTTTATTTACCTTTGTCTATCCTTGCAGGAGCAATGACGCTGGCAGAAACCACAATCTTGCTGTTCTCACCGTTTTTCTGGCTGTTCCTCTTGTTTGAGGCCGCAATACCGATTTGCTCGTATTTGTATCTGAACAAGGAGATCGAGGCGTACAACGGAAGTCCTGAGTCCATAGACCGTTTGAACAAAGTTATCATCATACTTCAAAAGCTGGTCGTCATAATCCCGGTGATTTCATTCTATGTTTCAGCATATATGTTCACAGTCATCGCGGAAAAAAACGGATTCCGCTATGCGGCGTTCAACAACACATCGATAATATGGTACAATTTCGTCATGTTCCCCGGCATTGCGTTCGAGAGCGCCCTTTTCTGCTACGTGAAATTCATGCAGACATGCGAACGCAGCATCACATGGCTTCCGTTTGAAAGCAGATACACAACGATGGGACTCACCAAGCGCATTCTGGAAGCCCTTTTCTTTGCCGTATTCGGAATCATCCATCTTGCGACTGCCTGCGTTATGGTTCCTGCAAATCTCAATCTTCCGACTGTAAACCTCGTTTTTGCGAAGATTCTGCCTCTATGCGGAATGGGCTGTCTGGCTACGGTGCTGGACATCTACAGCAACATCCATGATATCAAGACAGGAATTCTCGAACTCAAGGATTTCACAAACCGGCTCACAAGAAAGGATTACACACAGGACGATTTGAAAGTAAACCTCCGCTGCGAACTCGGCGAGATGGTGAACGACCTGAATGAATTCCGCAAAAGCACAAGCTCACTCCTCAAGGAATTCCAGAAATCCGCAAAGGCTTCCACGGACTCGGCGGAAACACTGGGCAACAGCATGAACTCAGCGTCCGTCAGCGTAAAGGAAATCACGGGTGCAATAACCACCGTAAAAGACGAGATGAACAATCAGAGTGCGGGTGTGGAAGAAGCAAATGCCTCCGCCGGTCAGATTATGGCGCGCATCACCAAACTGAACGAAGTCATCACGAGCCAAGCCGCCGGAGTGAATCAGTCTTCCGCCGCTGTTGACGAAATGGTTGCAAACATCCGCAGTGTCACTGCAATCCTCGAAAAGAACACGTCTGCCGTGAACGATTTGGGTCATGCCTCCGACGAAGGAAGAAAGAGTGTACAGAGTGCGGTTCAGACAGCAGAAGGCATCATAAAAGACAGTGCGGGTCTTCTTGAAGCAAGTAAAATCATCCAGACCATCGCAAGCCAAACGAACCTTCTTGCCATGAACGCGGCGATTGAGTCGGCACACGCAGGTGAAGCAGGCAAAGGATTTGCAGTCGTTGCAGACGAAATCAGAAAACTCGCCGAGCAGTCAAACAATCAGGGTAAGGCAATCAACCAGAGCCTCAAGGCACTTTCCGCATCAATCACTCATGTTTCGGATTCAACCAAGGAAGTGCAGAAAAACTTCGAGATAATCTACGACCTTGCACAGACCGTCCGCAATCAGGAAAACGTGGTTATGAATGCAATGACGGAACAGGCCTCTGGAAATCAGCAGGTGCTTGAAGCAATGAAGCAGATCAGCGACACCACGGTTGAGGTGAAAGACGGTGCTACGGAAATGATGGCAGGAGGAGAACAGATTGTCCGGGAGATGGGAATTCTGAGCGATGCCACAAGAAAAATCAACGACAGTATGAATGCCGTTGCAAGCAATATCGGCTACATCACTGATGCAATGACTTCCGCTTCCGACTCTTCAGAAAAAACACAGAGGGACATCGTGAAACTGGACAACGAGCTCCGCGGTTTCAAACTCAAGTAAGAGCACGAATCAAAACAAAAAAAAGGGTGTCGTTTTTCGCGGCACCCTCTTTTTTTTACAACTCAAATCCGATTATTCGCCCTCATCATCCTGAAGAGCATCGTATCCTGATTCGCCCGTTCTTACTTTAATCACATTATCCACCGGATACACGAAGATTTTTCCGTCTCCGATATGACCTGTGTACAAAGCCTTTTTCGCTGCGGCAACAACGGTGTCCACAGAAACCTTGGCAACCACAATCTCCACTTTTATCTTCGGAAGCAAATCCATCGATGTCACCGGAGCACCGCGCCAATATTCGCTCTTTCCTTTTTGCATTCCGCATCCCATTACGTTTATCACGGTCATTCCGGTTACGCCGATTCTGTTCATAGCGTTTTTCAGTGCATCGAACTTGTTCTGCCTTGTGATAATCACAATCTTATGCGCACTTATGTCCTTTGAAGAAGGAGTGGTTTCAGGCACAAGTTTCACAGGGATTGTGTCTTTTTCCGGCAATGCAACACCGGCCACGATTGCTTCCTCCACTTCCTCCTCTGTGTACTGAAGGGCAAATCCGGCATAGCTTGAATCCAGTCCGTGCTCAAGTTTGTCAAGACCGATGATTTCCTCTTCGGCAGAAACCCGAAGTCCGATTGTCTTCTTGATGATGAAGAATGTAAGTGTCACGGTAATCAATGTCCACACAATGATGATTCCCATACCGCCCAGCTGTTTTCCAAGCTGAATCAATCCTCCGCCGTAGAAAAGTCCCTCGTTGATTCCGGCAAGTTCAAATCCCGGAGCTGAGGATGTGGCGAAAAGACCGACCGCAATCGTTCCCCAGATTCCATTCATGCAGTGAACCGCTACCGCACCGACAGGGTCATCAACATGCAGCACATAATCCAAAAGCCAGACTCCGAAAATCACAAGAAGTCCTGAAACCACACCGATTATGGCAGCACCCGCACAATCCGCAACATCGCAAGGAGCAGTAATGGCAACAAGTCCTGCAAGAGATGCGTTCAAACACATCGACACATCAGGCTTTCCGTATTTAACCCAGGTGAAAAGCATTGCAACCACAGTAGACACGGCAGGAGCAACCGTTGTAGTCAGGAAGATTGAACCGAGTGTGGGAATGTCCGTAGCAGCGGCACCGTTGAATCCGTACCACCCCAGCCAAAGAATGAACACACCAAGGGCACCCACGGTAATATTGTGGCCGGGGAAGCCATGAACACTTGTAATCTTTCCCTCTTTGCTGCGTCCGAACTTTCCAAGTCTTGCGCCGACCATCGCAGCACCAATCAACGCACTGATTCCTCCGACCATGTGGATACAGGCCGAACCGGCATAATCATGGAATCCCCACTGAGAAAGGAATCCTCCGCCCCATGTCCAGTGAGCTTCAATCGGATAAATGATTCCGGAAATCACTGCTGAATAAATACAGTAGGAAGAGAACTTCGTGCGCTCTGCCATTGCGCCGGAAACGATTGTTGCAGTCGTGGCGCAGAAAACCAGGTTGAAGACAAAGCCTGAAAAATCAAAAGTAGCATATTCTGAGAAAACCGAGAAACCCGGCTTTCCGAACACAGACCAAATTCCGCGGCTCACTTCACCTGTTTCAGGATCAGTATATGAGAGCATCAATGACGCACCG
>DGXM01000014.1 GCA_002396325.1 Treponema sp. UBA4232 | reverse complement strand
AGAAAAAACTGAACGGACGCAAAGGTGCACTCAAAGGCATAAAATATAAAGTCGGCACGGTGGATGCTTTTCAGGGCATGGAATTCGACATTGTGTTTCTGTCGGTCGTGAGGACGAACAAAATCGCCCAGTACGGATTTCTCACTTCGTTCAACCGAATGTGCGTGAGCATGTCCCGTCAGAAAAAGGCTCTTATCGTTGTGGGCGACAGTGCTTTCGTCACGACGGACAAGGCACGGAAAGCGAACGCAATTCCCGCGCTGGCGGAATTTTACGATTTGTGCGCGGACAACACGAAAAACAAAGGATTTGGAGCGGTACTCGAATGGAAAAAATAATCGGTGGACAGGAACTTGAAAATCCCATTTCAGCAGGCGTGCAGCAGAAAATCCTCTGGCCCTGCTACGAATTCATCGCCCATGCGGAAGGCTTGGACAACTTTGAAAAAAACATTATAGAAGAAGTCGTTCTGAAACTTGCAGCCATCAACGTGCGTTCCGATTCTGAAATAGCAGAATGCACAGGACTTGATGATGACTTGATTTCCTTCATGCACTCACGTCTGCAGCAGAAGGGACTTCTGGACGAAACCTGCGGCATAACAGACGAAGGCAAAATGAAGCTCGAAGAATTTGCTGAAAAACACTCTCAGGATATCCACATCTATGTGGATGCACTTTCCGGACGTGTGCTTCCATATTGGGCACCGGTTTCGGAGCGCAACAACTTTCATTACGACGGGGGAAGGTGGGACAGAAAGGACGATGACAATCCTGATAAGCCTCTTTTCTTCCGTTACAAAGCCATTTCCTCAGCCGGCATGGAAAGCGACGAGGAGCAGGCAGCTTATCCGCTCCGATTTGAAAAAGACTCATACAATTCTGTTCCTGAAGTAGACGATGTGAGCGCAATGCTCCATACACTTTTTCCAAAAAACGACAGCATCGTGGTTCGCATTGACGAAAGTCAGGACTGCGAAAAGAACCTCTGCTATTGCCTTATGGAAATACTTCTGCCAGAGGGCAACACTCGCCGTTGGGTATGCACCGATGGATTCGGAAAGCTGAGCACGTTCTTTTCCACCGATTTCATCACGGACGCAAAAGACAAGGAATTTCTTTCGGGCTTGCGGTCAAAACTCCAAAGCGGAACGAATGCTGCAAAGTCCGAGGAAAAAACTGCTCCCGAAGAATATCCCCGGCTTGCAGAAAAGCTGAGCCTAGTCCAGAAAAGCATGAGTGCGCTTGATTTGAGTGTGGACTCTCCCGACAAAGAAGAGGAACTCCGCATGGCGAGGAACGATGTCCTTTTGTATATGACACAGCTTGCGGAATGGGCATTCCACTACATTCTGCACCAGAAGTATTTTGAATACAAAGCCCGTGAAATCCTTTCTGATTTTGAGAAGTTCCGGGGCAACAAGGCTTCCGCCCACATAATCGGCAAAATTGCGGAAAAGAAAGCTGTTGCTCTGGGATTTTCCATTGAAAGCGATTGCAAAAAATCTCTCCGCGAACGCTATGGGCGGATTTTAAGCGCGTTTGAAAACACGCCGTCGCTTTTTGCCCTTGTAGACTTGTGCGTAATCAGTTTGAGCGATGAAATGTGGCTCAAAGACTTTGCGAAAAACGCTCCAGATTTTCTTTTGGATTTGGCTCTGCTCAACAAAATGCGCAACGAAAGTTTCCATGCAGGAAACACTGAGACTAATCTTTCCCAAATTCACAGAACATACAAAGAAATACTTCTTTTGCTGAAAGCCGGTCTTGGCATCGAAATAAACTCCGAAAGCAGGATGTCCTTTGCAGAACGCCATGAGTTCCAAAACGAACGCATTTCCGCAATCGCCCGCATGGAAGATGCACTTGGATTTACGCTCTGCCACATTTTGGACAATACTCTTTTGGGATTTTTTACCGACATGGAACGGAGATCTCCAGACAAAGAACATCTCAACAACGCCGTGATTCTTGACATGTACCGCATCCTCGAAAGCGTGTTTGTGCAGGTGAACGAAGGACTGGGGGACGAAAACAAAAAATCTGATTGGCGTGAAAAGGCCCGCTCGGCAGGATTTGTCCTTGACGGTGGTGCGGAATGCAAGGCTCTTCTTTCGACAAACGAGGATCGTATACAGATTGCCTTGGAACGGAAGCCGTCATCCATGAATGCCGCCTGCATAGCCTTCCTTACGCTTTCGGACATAAAGCTGCTCAAGGAACTCAAGAACAAGTGGCGTACACTTCCCGCCGATGTGAGCTATATCGTTCGACTTCGCGGCCATGGAGAAATCCCCGACAGCATAGATGAAGCGCGGGTTTGGGAAATCAAGGCGCACATAACGGATTTGATTTGTTTTTTTGCAGAAAAAGGATTTTTGTCGCAGAAAAACGTCAACTGAAAAAGAATCGGAACATATCTTTATAGAAGAAAGCCTACAGGAGAAAATAAATGGCAAAGGAAAAAACATACACTCATGCACAGGTTGAAGAACTGATTGCAAAAGCAAAGACGAAGATTGAACAGCTTACGAAAGATGTTTCTGACCGGGATGCAGAACTTTCGGAACTGAATCATATAATTGCTGATTTTAAAGAGCGGGAATCCGAACTGCAGCATCAGAAAAACGAGCAGGACAGAAAAAATGCCGAGCTTGAAAGACAGACGGCAGAGTTCGCCCCTAAAATGCAGGAACTTGCAGAAAAACAGTCGGAACTTGCATCGGCACAGGCGCAGTTTGCAGAAGAAAAAGCAAATCTTGAAGCGCGGGAAATCACACTTTCCGCTCAGGAAAAAGCATTTGACAGCATAAAGGAAAAGCTGGTGAAGGCAAGCGAAGAGCTTGCGCAGAAAAAAGCCGCCTTGTTCTCTGATGCCGAAAAACTCGCCTCGGAACTCCACGAAAAGCGCATTGCCGAAACGGAAAAAGAAATACAGCATATGCGTGACACAGCTGCTTCGGAAATATGTTCCACCCGAGAAAACGCGGCAAAGGAAATCGAAGTAACCCGTGCTGACATGATTGCCGCCTCAAACACACAGGCAGAGGCAATCCGCGCACAGGCGCAAAAAGAAAGCGAACGGATTGTTTCCGATGCGAATGTCGAGGCTCAGAAAATAATCGACAAGGCAAATTCCGACACGGAAGAACTTGAAAGGCAGATTGCCGAGCTGACTCAGCGCAATGCAGAACTTTCAGGCGAAAACACGAAGCTCTCTTCAAAGAACGCGGAACTTTTGGAAGACAAGCGGAATCTTGATTCAGAACTCAAGTCTCAGAAAGCTGAGTTCGACGAGACGACAGCTGTTTATGCAAAGACCATGGCGGCTTTTGAGACGCTCAAAGTGCAGCTGGAAGAAAATGCAAAGAGCGTTGCCGATTTCACAAAAGAAATTGCAGACATGGACACTCGGGAGCAGGAACTGAACGCCCGCGAAGATGAGCTTAACGAACGTGACAGAAAACTTTTGTTCAACGAAAAAAGAAATCAGAATAAAACGCAGGAACTCGAAGAAAAAGAGAATGACATCGATGGGGAAGTAAAAGCACGCTATCCAGAAATAATCGCCGACAAGGACAGGGAAATTGAGCAGCTTAAGCAGGAAACAGAATCCCTGCGCAATTCTCTGCATTCGAACAAAAGCATCACCGCCAAATTCGATGACCTTGCCGCACAGTTTGGTGAAAAGAATCCTGCAGAAGTGCTGCTGGATTATCAGCGTATACAGCAGGAACTTGCCATTGCAATGGAAAAAGTGAACAGCACGCCGTCTTACGCATTGCAGAAAACCGCCGCGGATTTGAGCGAAAAAGAGACCGCGCTTAACGAGCGAGAGAATGCGCTTATTCAGAAAGAAAAGGACAGCGAACAGCTTCGCGTCGACTATGCGCAGCAGCAGGCTGAAAATGCGGAACTGAAACAGAAATACGAAAATCTGGAAAAAGACAAAAAGATTGTTGAAGACCAGCTTTCCCGCCTCCGCTCAACCTATGAGAATCCTGCGGAACGCGATGAGCGGATCAAGGAAATAAACAAGCCTTTGATTGCACAATCCCTTCCACGACAGGATTCCTCAAAGCTGACCGAAATTGGCTGGCTCAATGGAATCAACGAAAAAATAGAGAAGAGCGGACTTCATTTTTCCCGCCGCATTCTTAATGCTTTCCACACAGCCCTCAAAACTTCGGAGATGTCGCCACTCACGGTTCTTGCTGGCGTAAGTGGAACTGGAAAATCAGAACTTCCTCGCTTGTACTCTCGTTTCGGTGGAATCAATTTCCTTGGTGTGCCAGTTCAGCCAAACTGGGACTGTCAGGAAGCGATGCTGGGCTACTACAATTCGATTGACAACTGCTTTGAGCCTACCGATATGCTCCGCCTGCTTGCCCAGAGCCAGCGCAAAACGGATGAGCAGAACGGTCTGGACGATGTGATGACCATGATTCTTTTGGACGAGATGAATCTTGCGAACGTGGAGCTTTATTTTGCGGATTTCCTGAGCAAACTGGAGACCCGTCGCGGTCTTAAAGACAACGACCTGACATTCCCAAAAATCGGTGTGAAAATCGGAAGCAAGATGGCAGATTTCCCGCTGAAACTTGGTCGCAATGTGTTGTGGACTGGAACGATGAACAACGACGAGACCACAAAAACGCTTTCGGACAAGGTCATCGACCGCGGAATCGTAATCAACTTCCCGAGACCCAAAAAACTTATCCGCACGAGAACGGACAGCGTTCTTGCAGAAGCGTCTGATTTGCTCCCCAAGTCCGTCTGGAATTCCTGGATTGAAAAGGCATATAAATTCAGCGATGAGCAGATTAACGGCTACAAGGACAAAATCGAGAAAATCAACGAGCAGCTGGGAAAAACAGGTCGCGCCCTTGGGCATCGTGTCTGGCAGTCAATCGAAAGCTACATGTCCCTTTACCCCACGGTGATTGCCGCTCAGAGCCCCCACGAGCGCAAAAATGCCATGGACGACGCTTTTGAGGACCAGCTTGTCCAGAAAGTCATGCCGAAGCTTCGCGGACTTGAAACCCGTGGAACCCAGAACGAAGTGCTTGATGCAATCAAGGACATTATTCCTGAAACTTTGCGCGATGACTTCGCAAACGCAGCCGAGCAGAACTACGGTCAGTTCATCTGGACAACATCGGGCTATCTGCTTCGCGACGAGGATTCAGAGGAAAAGAAAAGTGATGAGGCAAAAGAAACTTCCGCCGAGATAAAAGAACAGAATCCATCTGATGAAAATTCAATTGTCGCAGAGGCGGTTGCCGCCATACAAAACGGCACTCTCAAGCATGGAAGCAGGGAAATAAAGAAATTCCTCGAAGAAAAAGGATGCTGCACAAAAGAACTTTTGAATCAGATTATGGAAGCAACAAAGAAGTAAGGAGCGAAAAGCATGTCGGAAGAACTGAGCGCGATATATAAAAAAATTGCTGCCGGCAAGGGGCTGAAATACGAATTTCTTTTTTCTCTTGAAGGATTGTTCCTGTCCGTTATGGACTTCGACCCTGTTACCGATGAGCCGCTTCCGATAACTGTCGATGATGTTCTGCTGAATATCCATTCGTCAAGTGTTTTGAAGAACAACTGGCAGAATGACCGCATGAACCATATTATACGTTTTGTTTCTTCCGCCGTTCGCAACTTGATTGACATTCTGCATGAAAAAAATCTGCGCGAGCACCGCATTTCGCGTCCAGAGCAAGTTCGGGAAGTTGACAGCAAAAGCATGATGTGGCTTGCGAAAAAGCCAGGGTTTACCGTAAAGCAGAAAATCGCTTCTGAGCAGCGCATGATGGGTGTTTATCATACGACGAGCCTCGACACTGCGGAAAACCGACTGTTCAAGGCCTTCATGAAAAATCTTGACGACCTTCTGCTTGAAAAAGAAAATGCCTGCAGAAAAAGAGGAGCGGACATTTCCGATGACGACGAGCGTTTCACTTCCATCGTGCACCGCTGGCTCAAGAGCGATGAAGCGGACTGCATTGGAAGATGGAACAACACTCCGCCGAACAACACGCTTTTGAACGACAAAAACTACCGAAAAATCTGGAAAGCCCACTTGATGCTTCAGAACCTGAGCGAGCAGATTCAAAATGATTTGGACAATATTGAGAGAATCAAGACAAGGGCATTGTTCTGGCTTACCGCGGCAAAGCTAAACTTTAGCAAAGATATCCGCTTCAGGCAGACGCTCCTCTTCCCGGATTATGAAAATCTCTCGCTGACAAAAGACGCAGGTCTCGTTGGATTTGCCCTCACCGATTCTTGGGAAAAGTTTTCCGTTTCCGCAAATGCTGATGCGATAGTCTTATCGCTAAATGGAAAAGAAACAGAGTATTCCCTGCCAAGTGATGTTGAAAATCTTTCTGATGTACTTTCCTGTGCGGAACAAGTTTGTGCTGATTTCTTTCCCAACAAGAAATTTGAAATGAAGATTCTGAATCAAGTTCAGAATGACAAGACTAAAGTTCAGAATGACGAGACTAAAGTTCAGAATGACGAGACTAAAGTTCAGAATGACGAGACTAAACTTCAAAATGACGAGAGTAAAGTTCAGAATGACGATGGGGAAATTCAAACTGACAAAACGCGCTCGGTCGCTGCTGTCGATTTGAATGCTGTTTTTCCGTCATTCACTTTGGGCGACAGAACAAAAGGACGTTTTGCGAATAAACTTGTTCACCAGTCTCTTTGTCTTGAGCAAAATAAAAAGAATGTCTGGCTTCCTTGTTCATCTTCTTCATCGAAATTGTTTTTTACAAAATCAAAAAATATAAAAACTTTTTCCATTCATTCGTTTTTTGATGAAAGACTCCGTTCCGAAATCGACTCCAGCGAAGACAAAAACGCAATCGAAAAAGCCTGCGCGGATTTTGCCCGCATCACAAAAGAGACTCTTCGCTGCCAAAAATGCCTCTACATCACCAGTGACGATGTTGACGATTTTTCTCCCAGTGTAAACGCTTTCAAGCACAGCATGAATGCAGCTTTCTCTAAGACTGAGATTCTGCCAAGAAGCATCGCGGCGGTGTTCGCAAAATTTTCAGATGTGCAAACCAGATTCCGCGCAAACGATGAAATCACAGTCCGCTCAATGTACGATGACTATGAGATACGGACTA
>DGXM01000150.1 GCA_002396325.1 Treponema sp. UBA4232 | reverse complement strand
GAAACCGGGTGGCAAACTTATTGGTCATCCTCATCCATTGAGTACCGTCATGCTGAACTTGTTTCAGCATCTACACTATATCTAGGTTTATAGATTCCGAAACGAGTTCGGAATGACGCTGTGCAACGAACTTTTTGGTCATCCCCGATTGTCATAATCAAGATTCTGCCTTGAAGCTTTGCCGAAGTTGTCTGTAAAGACAGATGTTTTTAAAGACTCTGTTTACTTGACACACATTCCCCGCCTCGGTAGAATTCGAATCATGACAGGTATCGTAGATTATAACGCAGGTAATATCAAAAGCGTGGAAAGAGCGCTGGACGCAATCAAAGCCCCGTACATCATCTCAAAAAATCCGTCTGACCTTGCAAATGTGGACAGGCTCATTTTCCCGGGGGTCGGCGAGGCAAAATATGCGATGGAGCAGCTAAAGCTCACAGGATTCGATTCGTTTCTAAAAGACTGGACTCAGGCAGGAAAACCGCTCATGGGAATATGCCTTGGTTCTCAGATTATTTTCGATTACAGCGAAGAAGGCGACACAAAATGCCTTGGTCTTGTAGCAGGAACCATACGCCACTTCAAATCGCTCTGGAAGGAACGTCTCCCCGCAAAAGAAGAAATGGAGGAAGGCGTGACGCGCACCGAACTCAAAGTGCCCCAGATAGGCTGGAACGATGTGAAATTCATGAACGGCTCCTCCCCTCTTTTGAACGGAGTTGATGACAGCACGTCCTTTTACTTTGTCCACTCCTATGTCATCCAACCCGACGATCCCACTGTCATAAAAGGTGTCGCCACTTACGGAACAATGGTGCCCGCAATAATCGAATACGGAAACATCACGGCATTCCAATTCCACCCGGAAAAATCGGGAGAACCGGGACTGCGCATACTAAGGAATTTCACGGCACCTGATACCGATGGAGGAAAATCATGCTGAAAAAAAGAATCATAATCTGCCTCGATGTAAAAGACGGCCGCACAACCAAAGGCGTGAAATTCAAGAACAACATAGACATAGGCGACCCCGTTGAAATGGCTGCGGAATATTACCGTCAGGGTGTCGACGAGCTTGTGTTCTACGACATCATGGCATCCGCATGCGGCAGAGGTCCGATTCTCGATCTCATTTCCCGTGTTGCAAGCCAGGTCTTCATTCCGTTCTGCGTCGGCGGCGGCATAGGCTCAATCGAAGACATAAGATCCACCATTCTTGCGGGCGCGGAAAAAGTCTCCCTGAACTCTCAGGCAGTTAAAAATCCTGAACTCATACGCGAGGGCGCCCGGATTTTCGGAAATCAGTGCATCGTTCTTGCAATGGATGCCGCAAGAGACAGTGCAATGCCTTCAGGCTACCGTGTCTATCTCAACGGAGGAAGAGTCGCAACCGACCTCGATGCCAGGGAATGGGCCGAAAAAGCCGTTGAACTCGGAGCGGGTGAAATAGTGCTTAACTCCATCGACGCAGACGGAACCCGCAACGGATACGAAGTGAATCTCACGAAGATGATAAGCGAAGCTGTTTCCGTGCCTGTGATTGCCTCTGGCGGCGGCGGTAAACCCGGACATCTTACTGAAGTGCTCACAAAAGGAAAAGCCGATGCCGCACTCATTGCAAGCATGGTTCACTCCGGCGACTACACTGTACGCGGCATAAAAGAAGAGCTTGACAAAGAAGGCATCCCGGTCCGTCTTTAGACAATCGGATTCTTCAGGAAGTCTCAGGCGGTGACTACTTTCGCAGAGCTGCCGCCTGACAAATCCTTAGTCACTTCAATCTTGTTGTCTATCCTGTTGTTGAGAGACTCCACATGAGAAATAATTCCCACAAGTTTGTCTGCCTCCGAAAGTGAAAGCAGAGTATCCGTGGCTTTGCGCAAAGGCTCATCACTCAAAGTTCCGAATCCCTCGTCAACAAACATGCAGTTCATTTCAATACCGCCGGCATCGCTTTGTATGCAGTCGGAAAGTCCAAGAGCAAGAGCCAGCGAGGCTTCGAAAGATTCTCCTCCTGAAAGCGTCTGCACCGGTCTGTTTCCACCGTTGGAATAATCATGCACATCAAGGTCAAGTCCAAAAATCACCCTGTCGTCCATGCTGTCCTTTCTGCGGACCAAGGCATACTGACCATCCGTCATTGCAAACAGGCGTTTGTTCGCATAGCGCAGTATTTTATCGAACATCGAAATCTGCACATAAGTCTCCAAATCCAATTTTCCGTTTTTTGTTTTGGAAGCAGAGGCCACATCTGAAAGATCCTTCATCCACTGGATTTTTGAAAGCACATCGTCAAGCTCTTTTTGATACTCATTGATTTTCTTTGCACAATTTCTGTTGCTTTCAAAACGCATCGAAATCAGTTTGTCCTTTTTACGGGCCTCTTCAATTCTGAGGCTGCATTCCTCCAAATCCTTATGATTTTTTATTCCATCGAAAGATTCGTAGTCTTCAATCTGTCTTGAAAGATTCTCCAAAGTTTCCTTCTGTTTTTTCACCGCACCCTCAAAGCCGGCCTTTTCCTTTTCCGCACGGGCCTTGTTGTCGGATGCATTTTTCATTTCGTTTTCAAGAGCATCGTAATCATCCTTGAGACTTCTGATTTTTCCTTCCACTTCCGCCCGGTTATTGTATGGAAGATTTTTTTTCATCTCATTCAGGTTGCTCAAACCAGTGGCATAGGAAGCCTTTGACGAAGCAAGTTCCGTTTCAATTCCGTGGATTTCATCATTAAGCGATTTCAATTTCGTCTCATCTTCTTCAATCGAAGCAGACAGAGTGATTTTTTTCTTTTTGTCTGCAGAAAGAGTCTTTGCTTTTTCCTGAAGACTTACAAGCCCGGCACGAAGAAAGCTGCGTTTTTCCTCAAGACACTTTTCCGCGGCAAGAAGGTCTTTTTCCCCGCAAAGTTCAAAAACAGTTTCTTCAAGCGACGACTTCTTTTCATTTGCGGCACTTTTCAGAGACTCGCAGGACAGAGCGTCATCCTTCGCAGTTTTTTCAGCATCATCGCGTTTTTTCTTAAGAGAATCAAGCTGCTTTTGCGATGGGGCTCCCTGCACTTTCACGGCTTTCGCCGGGTGATGGGTTGAACCGCATACAGGACACGGCATCGATTCCCTAAGATTTTCAGCAAGCAGTCCTGCCTGCGCCGAAAGGAAAAGCTTCATTGCAGAATTGTATTCAGTGGAGATGTTTTCATAAAGCGAAAGACTTTCCTTCATATTGTTCTGAGCTTCGAGCGATTCCGCCTCCATCAGTTTCCATGCTGAAATTCCGTCGTTTGCCTTTTTGCATTTGATTCCGGTTTCCGTCACATTTTCAATTTCCTGCGACACCTTTTCGAACGCGACATCAACACCGTCAAATGCATTGAGAGCCTCTTTGTCCGACTCGACTTTCTGCGACAAAAGCTCCACCTGCTCTTTTTTAGAAAGCAGATTTTTTTCCATCACCGAAATTTTTCCAGAGAGATTTTCAAGCTCGGTCTTTTTTTTGTCATACTCCAGATAGCGCGGAAGGCTGTCAGTGAAAAGCGTAATCTTCGAGGAAAGTTCCTCCAGTTCGGGTTTACGCAGTGAAAGAGCCTCGGATTTTTCACTCCAGACTTTTACAGCGTCAGAGGATTCCGCAAGGGAGGCCTTGTATTTTTCCAGAGTCTCCTTTTCTTTGCAAATCATTTTGTAGACATTGTCCTGCTCAAGCATCCTGTCATACGCTGCTTCCATCTCTGCAATATTCTTTTTAAAATCATCCTGCGCTTTTTCATCTTCGGCAATCAGACGTTCAAGTTCGGAAAGAGAATCCTTTAATAGAATCTTGTCGGTGAATGTTCCCTCTGCGACAGAGCCCGGCTCATAAGAAACATCGGAAAGAGTTGAAGCTATCTTGCCGCGGATATCCTTGTCGCGCCCGTCAAGCATCGACACTTCACTCTTGAATCTTTCCTGCAGTGCCACAAACTTTTCCGTACTGAATATCTTCCGGAAAATATTGCGACGCTCTTCAGTGGAGGAATTGAGAACTTTGTAAAAATCACCCTGGGCAATCATCGCTATACTGTTGAACTGTGAACCGTCAATTCCAAGAAGCGAAACAACTTTTTCAGTTACGTTCTTCACCTTGGTAGCCAGAGGATTTCCATTTTCATCCCATATCGTTGCATCGGAAGCGATGAATTTTTCACCCGTGCCTTTTTTATTGAGACCGGTATACTCCGGATTTCTTTTTATGCGGTATTGATGCCCTTTAATCTCGAAGGAAAAATCAACAAAAGTGGGATTTTCCGGCCCTGCATTCAGCGAACGGAGCATTTTTTCTTTTCTGAAATCACCGCTAGGCTCTCCGTAGAGCGCATATTTTATGGCATCAAAAATCGTGGTCTTTCCGGCACCTGTGTCGCCGCAGATTAAAAAAAGTCCTCCTTTTCCGAATGTTTCAAAATCAATCTCGCACTTCCGGGTATAGCCCTCAAACGCCTGCATGGTAAGCTTCAATGGTCTCATTCGTCTTTCTCCCAAATCTCAGCAACAACCTGACGCACAAATTTTTTCTGGTCTTCGTTCATTTCCGAATTCGTGCGTTCCCTGAAAAAACGCGTGAACAAATCAAAGGGGTGTATTTTAACCGCATTTTCCACACCGTCCGTTTCGTCTGCCATATACCTTGTGCGTGAATTATCATAATCAAGTTTCATCACATTCGGGAAGATTTTCCGAAGCTCGGAAATTGCGTCGGGGACTTCGTTTTCATCGGTAAGGACAATGTGCAGATAGTCATCGCTTTTCTGAAGATTCACGACATCATCATAAGAGCCTTTGATTTCACGCATATCACGCAGAGGTTTCAACGGCACTGTCCTGATTGAAGGATTTTTTCCAGAACCGAATTCCACTACCGTCACAGATTTTTTGTGATTGATTTCCGAAAACGAATATTTTAGCGGAGTCCCGCTGTACCGGACTGTCTCGCGGAAAACCTTCTGTCCTTTGTGGATATGCCCCAGCGCAACATAATCGAACGGTTCAAAAACGCTTACGTCAACATTGTCCAGACCTCCGATGGAAAGCTCCTCCGAATCACATCTTTCCGCACCAGTCACAAACTGATGCGCAATCAAAACATTTCTGTGAGAAGAATCTATTTTCATATGGGAAACGGCGGCTTTCACTGCATCCGTGTAATCTTCGATTTTTTCATACGGATAAATGGAACGCACGATGACGGGTTTAACAAACGGAAGCATAAAAAAATCAACAGGACCATATTCATCATTCAGCCGGATACATTCCACATTTCCGGCATACACCGGCGAGATATGCATTTTTTCCACGAGTCTTTTGTTTCCGAATGCAATGCGTGCCGCAGAGTCGTGGTTTCCGCTTATTTCAAAAACGTGAAGATTTCTTTTCGAAAGATTGTCCAAAAAATCGTCAAGCAGTTCCATCGCTTCAACGGGAGGCTGCGGCACATCGTAAACATCGCCGGCGATAATCACGGCATCAGGTTTTTCCTGATCCGCAACATCCACAATACGGTCCAGAATGTACCGCTGGTCCTCAATCATGGAAAATTTATTCACGTGTTTTCCAAGATGCAAATCAGAAAGATGCATTATCTTCATATAATCTCCGTTTCATTACAGAAAACTCTAAAGACAGATTTCATCCGGGGAGGTTCCAAACAGTCCTCGGCTTTCAGAATTCTCCCGGCAGATTTTTACGAGGCTGTTTTTTCGAATGAGTCAAGTGAAAAATATGACTTTTGAATTGCTCAAGGGCATCTCGAAAAACTTTTTTCCTGGAAATTTCCCAAAGACACCTCAGGATTTTCCATTTTCAATAAATCGTGTACCGGGCGCGGCTGGTGTCGGTTTCAAACACATCCACGGCATAAAGATGATTCGCTTCCTTGTCTCCAGTGTACACATATTCCGGCAATTTTTTCAAAATGTCACAGTAAATGTAATATGCAATCCGCTCCGCCGAAGGATTCTGATCAAAATCGTCCATATCGTTCAGATTCGTGTGATCAAGCTCACTGCAGACTGAGCGCAGTGCCTTTTTCAAAATGGAAAAATCCAGAAGCATACCGCCCGCATCAAGATTGTTTCCCCTTACGTGGGCATACACTTTGTAATTGTGACCATGCAGATTCTCACACTTGCCGTGGTAATCCCTCAAAAAATGCGCCGCTGAAAATCCGGCTTCAACTCTGACTTCAAACATACTTATATTATAGAACATTTTATCCAAAAGTAAACAGCCGGAGAAAACTAATCCGATTTTTTTTACAGATTCTCCAAAATCACACGGAAAAATAAAAAACGCATACAAATATAATGGACACAATTCAATTGATGTGATAGAGTATGACTGTTCGGAGACTACTGCGGAAGGTAAATTATGGAACAGACCAGAATAGAATACAGAGAAAAACAGTTGACCGGCGAACGGGCTCTTTTTATGACCCGCGGTGCAGACATTGTTGACTGCATTTTTTCCGACGGGGAATCGCCTCTCAAGGAAAGTTCAGACATCACCGTCACAAACACATCGTTCCAATGGAAATATCCGCTATGGTACTGCTCGGATGTAACCGTAAGGGACTCCTCCTTTTTTGAAATGGCACGGGCCGGCATCTGGTACACAAAAAACATCTCGCTCACAGACTGTCTTTACCAGGCACCAAAAGGATTTCGCAGAGTAAGCGGCGCAGTTCTTGAAAATGTGGATTTTCCCCATGCCGATGAAACACTCTGGAACTGCTCCGACATAAAAATTCACAAAATGCTTGCACGCGGCGATTATTTTGCAATGAACAGTTCGAATCTCACAATCGACGGATTGAATCTTGCGGGAAATTACAGTTTCGACGGCTGTTCAAATGTGACCGTAACAAATTCCAAACTGATTTCAAAAGACGCATTCTGGAACTGTAAAAATGTGACTGTGAAGAATTCCTACATTTCAGGCGAATACACCGGATGGAATTCCGAAGACGTGACGTTCGAACACTGCACTTTGGAAAGTCTTCAGGGATTCTGCTATATGAAAAACCTCAAGATTGTTGACTGCGTGATTCTGAATACAAATCTTGCATTCGAATATTCCACAGTTGACGTCACCACCAGGTCTTCAATAAAAAGCGTAAAGAACCCGCTCGGAGGCTCCATCTCCTGTGCAGGAATCGGCGAACTGATTTTTGACGACAATGCCGTGAATGCGGAAAACACAAAAATCACAATCAACGGAAAAGAAAAATGAAATACGACTTCGACATTCTCACCGAAAGACGCGGCACCGATTCTGTAAAATGGAACGTGGGTCCCGGGGAACTTCCAATGTGGATTGCAGATATGGATTTTCAAACTTCCCCGGCAATCACTCAGGCTTTGGAGGCAGTGGCAAAAAGAGGCATTTTCGGATACACGGAAATTCCCGAACGATGGTATGATGCCTACATTTCGTGGTGGAAGACAAGACACGGCTATGAAATCTCACGCTCGGACCTTGTTTTCTGCACAGGGGTGATTCCGGCAATTTCCTCTGCGGTAAGAAAATTCACAAGTCCTGCTGAAAAAGTGATTGTGATGACTCCCGTTTACAATATTTTTTTCAATTCCATTTACAACAACGGAAGATTCATTGAAGAGTGTCCGCTTTCGTATAAAAACGGCTCTTATTCAGTTGATTTTGACCTGCTTTGCAAAAAGGCTTCCGACCCCCAGGCCTCAATGCTCATCCTCTGCAATCCGCACAACCCCGTGGGAAAGATTTGGGATGCAGACACTCTCAGGAAAATCGGTGAAATCTGCGCGGCCAACAATGTCACCGTTTTTTCAGATGAAATCCACTGCGACCTTACCGACCCCGGCTGCGAATACACTCCTTTTGCCAAAGCCAGCGGGACATGCAGAAACATCAGCATTACGGCGGTGGCTCCCACAAAAGCGTTCAGCATCCCCGGACTTCAGACGGCGGCGGTCTTTGCATCGAATCCGGTGCTGCGTCATAAAATCTGGAGGGGACTCAACACTGATGAAGTTGCCGAACCCAACTCCTTCGCGGTGGAGGCATCTGTTGCGGCATTCACAAAAGGAGGAGAATGGCTTGATCAGGCGAGGGAATACATCTTCCAAAACAAATGCCTTGTGCGGGAATGCGTGGAAAAAAACATTCCTTCATTAAAGCTCATTCCTTCACAGGCCACTTACCTGCTTTGGTTCGACTGCAGTGCCTACACCGCCGATTCAGAGGAGCTTTGCCGCTTTATACGGAATACCACCGGACTTTATCTGAACGACGGTGCAGAATACCGCGGAAACGGAAAGACTTTTTTCAGGATGAACATAGCCTGCCCCAGACAAAGATTGACCGACGGACTTGAAAGATTGAAAAAGGCACTTTCAGAATCCTTGAAACGCTGAGTCCTGATGCAGGAAATCATTGCACACAGCAGGGCTTCAGCATGAAACAA
>DGXM01000100.1 GCA_002396325.1 Treponema sp. UBA4232 | reverse complement strand
CCGCAGAACTTCTTGACGATGTGTGGCAGGAAATTCCTTCTCATCTGAGCGACTACAAAAACGGTAAGGAAACTGCAATTCCCATCGTGACCGGATTTATCGCTAAAGACAAGAAAGGCATCATCACCACTTTGGGCCGCGGCGGTTCAGACTTGAGCGCAACAATGATCGGTGCCGCAATGGGAGCCGAAGAAATCCAGACATGGAAAGATGTCGACGGCATTCTCACTGCCGACCCCAGGGTTGTAAAAGATGCAAGACCAGTTCCCGAAGTGACTTATGAAGAAGCTCAGGAACTTGCAATGTTCGGCTCTCAGGTGCTTCATCCCCGCAGTATGATTCCATGCAGAAAAACAGGCACTCCGGTCCGCGTGAAAAACAGCTACAACATCAAGAGTCCGGGATCAATCATCGTGGAAAAGCACAGCGGAAAAACTCCTTCCGTAACGGCAATCACCAGCATCAAAAATGTAACGCTCATCGACATTCAGTCCAGCCGCATGTTGGGAGCCTCCGGATTTTTGGCACATATCTTCAATCAGTTTCTCAAGTGGGAAATCAGCATAGACGTGATTGCAACATCCGAAGTTTCCGTGAGCCTTACCGTAAATGGCAAAACAGATTTGACCGGCGTTATGGAAGATCTTGAACGGGTTGCTGAAGTGCACGCGAAAAAAGAAAAGGCCATCGTTACGATTATCTGCGATGCAAGTCATTCAAGTGCAATTCTCGCCGATGTGTTTGCGGCCCTCGCAAAAGAGAAGATAAACGTGCAGATGATTTCGCAGGGTGCAAGCAAAGTGAACATCAGTCTTTTGGTGGATACAAACGAAGCCGACCGCACGGTGCAGATTTTACACAGTGCTCTTTTTACGGCGGAGGCTGCGAAATGATTTTCAGAAGGGCAGAGGAAAAAGACTGCGGCCGTATCCTTGAACTTTTGCTTCAAGTGAACAATGTGCATAACGACGGACGTCCCGATCTCTTTCTGCGCGACAAAACAAAATACACGGAGGAAGAGCTCAAATCAATAATTGCAGATGATTCCACCCCCGTGTTTGTTGCCCAGGATGACGACGGCTCGATTCCCGGCTATGGATTCGCTGTCATTCAGTCACACGAAAAAGACAACAACTGGCCGAACATCACTACGCTCTATGTCGACGACATCTGTGTGGACAAGTCCTGCCGCGGAAAACACGTGGGCACTTTCATCTATCAGAATCTTGTGGAATGGGCGCGTAAAAAAGGATGCTACAATCTCACTTTGAATGTGTGGGAAAAAAATCCGGGAGCAAGAGCGTTTTATGAAAAGATGGGGATGACCGTGCAGAAAACAGGCATGGAAACAATCCTCTGAAAATGAATTCAATAGGAGATAAATATGAAAATTGCTTTGGTGGGATACGGAAAGATGGGCCATATGCTCGAACAGACAGCACTTGGATTAGGTCACGAAGTTGTTGCGACCGTGGATTCTTTTGCCAAGGATGCCTCTTTCAAAGTGCCTCAGGACGACGGAAATGCCGTGGCTGATGCCGTTGAAAAAAGCGGTGCGGAAGGAATCATCGAGTTCACGTCTCCTGCTTCCGTGATTGGAAACATAAAGGCCCTGCTGCCGCTGAAACTTCCGCTGGTGGTCGGCACAACAGGCTGGAACGACAAGATGGGCGAAATTGAATCCCTTGCTTCAAAGACCGGCGGAACCGTCATGCACAGCGCAAACTTTTCCATTGGTGTGAATATGTTTTACCGGATTGTCGAGGAAGCCGCAAAGCTGGTTGATAATTTTTCCGAATATGATGCGGCTGTTTGGGAAATGCACCACAATCAGAAAGCGGACAGTCCTTCGGGAACGGCAATAGACATTGCAAAGAGAGTTCTTTCCGGACTCAAGAGAAAAACTGAATTGGTGACCGATGCATTCCACGGAAAACCTGAACCCCGGCAGCTTCATGTGTCTTCCACAAGATGCGGAACAGTCCCCGGAACGCACAAGGTGTTTTTCGACAGTGCGGCAGACACCATTGAGCTTACGCATACCGCAAGAAGCAGGCAGGGATTTGCAAGCGGAGCAGTCCATGCTCTTGAAAATCTGAAGTCGTTCCTTGACAGCGGAAAATTGCAGCCGGGCCGTCTTTACGGGATGAGCGACGTTTTTCCCGGAATGTTTTAAAGAGAGTCTCTGGAAATAGTCTGCTGAATTTAGTTCAGTCACCGACATTCGGCGCAGATTCGCTGCAAAGTTTCAATCGGCGCGGGGTATTGAACCCTCCTCACGGGTAAAAAACGGAATGGAAATTTTAAAATGAATTTTTTGAAATTTCCATTTCAAATTCTCTTGATTTTTCCCCAATCACATCGTATGATAATAAGTGGAGAGTTTTTCTACTTTATGATGGGAAAACGATGAGAAGAAAAATTCAAAAGGTCTGGTTGACCGTAATAATTGTCGTCTCCATTCTCAGCTTCCTAATCGGAGCCGGTGTCCTTTTGCGCTCCTTCAAAATTTCGACCCTTGGCACAACGATTTTCGAACCCCCGCATAATGAAATTTCCGGCAGTCTGGACGGCAGGCGGGTCCTTTTCATTTCCTCTTATAACGAAGAATCCCCTGTTTTTCAAAAAGAGAGGGAAGGTGTGCTCTCCGTTTTTTCAAGCGTCAATGTCGGAATGGACGTGGAGTTTATGAACGCAAGGGCTTTCCCCACTGAAGACAACGAAAAGCTTTTTTACAATCTTCTGAAATACAGATTGAGCGAAGTAAAAAAATACGATGCGGTGATTGCCGGTGACGATGATGCGCTTTCTTTTGTGGAGCGGCATCAGATTTCTTTGTTCGAAGGACTGCCGATCGTTTTCCTTGGAGTTTCTGATTTGGACCGTGCGCAAAGGGCATCCCAGAATCCCTGGATTACAGGTTGTCTTGAGCGTTTTGAATTTGACGCACTGCTTGATGTTGCGCTTGCCCAGAATCCGGGGGCAGAATCCTTGGTCGCAATTTACGACGGTTCCAATACCGCTTCGGGAAATCTCGCACAGCTTTTTTCACTGAAGATAAATTATCCGAATCTGTTTTTCAGGGGTATAAACACAGCATCCCTTTCGTTGAATCAGATAAAAAAAGAAATCGCCGCGCTTGGAAAAGACTCCATCGTAATCTGTCTTTCGGGATTTGAAGACGGTGACGGACTTACATACAATGTAGCGGAAGTTGCCTCCTACGTGACTGAAAGTGCCTCGGTTCCGGTATACACGAATATATCCGGTTCAATGGGCCTCGGCTTTCTTGGAGGCCGGCTTGTTGACATGAAGGACTGCGGAGAAAGGGCTGCGAACATGTTGCTCGAGGTTTTCCACGGCAAGTCTCTCGCGGATCTTCCGATGGAAACTGATTGTAAGTCCGACTTTATATTTGACTATAAAGTTGCAAAATCCTTCCATATAGAAACAAAGTCCGTTCCAAACGGAACAAAGTGGATAAACCGCTATTCAATCTTTTGGATGAAGAACGGCGGAGTGGTGGTGTCTATCTTGTTTATGGCACTGGGAGTTTTGGGAATTTTCATAGTCCTTCTTTTTGAACGGCACAGATCGAAGCTGATTGCGCATCAGTTGAGTGAATCCCACGACAAACTGAAGTTTATGGTGACTCACGATTTTCTTACCGGTCTTCCGAATCTTCAGGCGGCACATAAAATCATTTCGGATCTGATTCAGCAGGAAAAGAAATTTTCCGCAGTGCGGATCAACATCACGAATTTCAAGGGCATAAACGATTCTTACACTCATATCTGCGGAGATGCGGTGCTTCGGGAGATTGCCGGTATTCTTCAGAGTCTTGGGGATGAAGATTATTTTGCGGCCAGGGACAGCAGCGAATTCATCCTTGTTTTCAAATCGGGGTGTCTCAGCGAGGCGAGTTCCCACTTTGCATCATTGAAGCAGAAACTCATCTCCGTTCCATTTGAATTCAACGGCTCGTCTTTTACAATCAACACGAAGATGGGCATAGTCAGTGTGCTTCCGGGTGACAATTATTCCACCGACCTTGTGATGACCGATGTGGATTACGCACTGCTCAATGCCAAGTCGGATCCAAAGGTTCATTACAAATTCTTTACCGAGCAGATGAAAGAAGAACTCCGCACCACAAAGGAGATTGTCCGCATTCTTGATGAAGCCTGCAATGAGGATGGCTTTGAGCCTGTCTTCCAGCCGCAGATCAGTATTGAGACCGGCGATGTTTTCGGTTATGAATCTTTGTGCAGACTTAAAGACCATACCATTTCACCGGCTTTGTTTATTCCCGTGGCGGAAAGCAATGGTTTTATAACGAAAATAGGACGGATAATGACGGAAAAGGTGGTGCAGCAGATGGCGGCTTTGCGTGACGAGGGACATCCCCTGAAGCAGTTTGCCATAAATTATTCAGCCGGTCAGATTGTGGACACCGGCTATGTCGATTTCCTGCGCGGTCTTTTGAAAAAATACGATATTCCGCCTCACAAAATTGAAATTGAAATCACCGAAAGTCTTTATCTTGGGAAAAATTCCGATTCCGAGGCATTGTTCAGACAGCTTGAGGAACTTGGCGTGAACCTTGCCCTTGATGATTTCGGCACCGGCTATTCTTCAATCAGCTATCTTACTTATCTTCCGGTTGGAGTCGTGAAGATAGACAAGACTATGGTTGACGTGTATCTGCATGACGGAAAGGACGTGCTCATTCAGAACATAATAAGCATGGTGCACAGCCTTGGCATGAAGCTTGTTGCGGAAGGCATCGAAGAAGAGTGGCAGTATGAAAAACTTAAAGACTTCGATTGCGATGTGATTCAGGGATATTATTTCAGCAAACCGCTCCCCGGGCAGGAAGTGAAGCATTTCAGAGTGTCTTAAAATTCCCGAAATTCCGGCGAATACCATTGACCAAAGTTTTTTTATTCTCTATAATATATCGTCACACACTTAAAGTGGGATAAATGGAGCCCGTTGGGTTTCGTAAATATATCTGGATCCGGAAAAGTCGGATCTATGGAGGACAAATCAAGTGGTTAAAATCAGACTTAAGAAGTTTGGTACAAAGAAGCGCCCTGATTACCGCATCGTAATTCAGGATGCCCGCAAGCCTCGTGATGGTGTTGCCGTTGAGGAAATCGGACAGTATCATCCTATCGCAGCAGAGGACAAGCAGGTCGTGGTGAATACCGAGCGCGCAAAGTACTGGCTCAGCGTTGGAGCACAGCCTACAGGTATTGTTAAGAGGCTCTTGAACGCATCTGGACTGACTGTAAAAGGCGAAACCATTTCAAAGTAAGCCGCAGAGGAGTGAACAGTGGAAAAAGACCTGATTGAATACATAGCTAAATCATTGGTCGATGATCCGTCTTCAGTCTCTGTGACAGAAACCGAAGGTGAGCGCGGACCTGTATTACAGTTAAGCGTAGCCCAGGGTGATATTGGCAAGGTTATTGGCAAATACGGTCGTATCGCAAAAGCTCTGCGTACAGTTTTGAGTGCAAGCGCCAACAAAGACGGCCGGCACTACAGCCTGGAAATTCTGGACTGAAAGTAGATGGTGGAGCAGTTTGTGGTAGGGATTGTCCGCGGTACACATGGTATTACGGGCGAGTTTAAAGTTGAAAGCACTTCCGGCGAGTATGAGCATTTTGCTGATATGGAAGAAGTGACTTTGACAGATGGAACGGTGAAAAAAGTCTTCAAAGTGGAATACACTCAGGAAGCGGCCGCAACTCTGTACATGAAACTGGCGGGAATAAATACACCTGAGGACGCTGCAAAGTTCAACAGGTGGGAAATCGTAGTTCCACGCAAAAACGCTCATCCATTGCAGGAGAATGAGTGGTATATTGAGGACCTGAAGGGTTGCTCAGTATGGTATAAAGACGAAGCGGCGGAAACCGCACCTGTAACATCTGAATTGAAAGAAGAGGATGTCATAGGCACAGTCACAAACGTAACGGAAGGCGGATCAGGTTATCTCGTTGAGATTTTGCTGTCCGAGGGTTGCAGATTTTTGACTGACAGCGTCAAGTATACAAAGAACGGAGAAATCCGCAAGGTGTTTGTGCCCTTTAACTTTCAGTTTTTGAGCGCAATTGACGTTGAAAACAAAAGGATGCAGCTGATGCACCTCTGGATTCTGGAGTAAGTCCATGAAATTTACTGTGCTGACCTTGTTCCCGGAAATACCCAAGGCCTTTTTTGAGACTTCGATCATGGCCAAAGCGGTGGAAAAGGGAATTATTGCCTACGATTTGGTGAATATCAGGGATTTTGCCTTCGATAGACACAAGACATGTGACGACGCGACGTACGGCGGGGGAGCAGGGCAATTACTTTTGCCGGAACCCTTGGGACGGGCACTTGACAGTGTGGAGGCCTACAAAAAGCACGTGATTTATGTCACGCCCAGCGGAATGCCTTTTACGCAGCAGAAAGCCCAGTCTTTGAGTAAAAAGGATGAAATTGTCCTTATCTGCGGAAGGTACGAAGGTATTGACCAGCGGATAATAGACTTGTATGTGGACGATGAAATTTCCATTGGAGATTACGTGATGTCCAGTGGTGAGGTTGCGGCAACGGTGATCATAGATTCTGTGTACCGCCTTGTTGACGATGTAATCACACACGAGTCTTTGGATGAGGAAAGCTTTAACTCGAATCTTTTGGAATATCCCCAGTACACCAGGCCGAATGTGTACAAGGGCTTGGAAGTGCCGGAAGTTCTCTCCGGTGGCAACCATGAAGAAATCCGAAAGTGGCGACTTCGTAAGAGCCTTCAGAAAACGCTTTTGAACAGGCCGGACCTGATTCACAAGGCAAGAATGACGGGTACTCTTTCTGAGGAAGCGGAAAAAATGATCGAAGAAATCGCCGAGCACGCGGACTATAAAAACGACAAGAAGCAGAAACGCAGGTTGCGTTCCATACAGGAAAAACTGAAGCGTAAAGCAGAGCGTGAGTCCCCGGCAGAGCAGTAATTAATGGAGACTAAAATGGATCTTATTAAGACTATTGAAGAACAGCAGAAGAAAGCCAATGTGCCTGACTTCAGAGTTGGAGACACAGTGAAGGTTCACTTTGAGATTATTGAAGGCAAGACCAAGCGTATCCAGATTTACGAGGGTCTTGTCATCTGCATCAAGAACTCTGGAATCCGCCAGACATTCACAGTGCGCAAGACAAGCTACGGTGTTGGTGTTGAGCGTGTGTTCCCTGTCAACAGCCCCCGCGTTATGAGAATCGAGATTGTGCGCCCCGGTAAGGTTCGCCGCTCAAAGATTTACTTCGTGCGTGACAAGATTGGTAAGGACGCAAAGATTAAGGAGCTCATTACTCCCAAGGCAAAGGCTCGTGTTGATGCCGCCAACGCTCTTTCAAAACAGGCTGCAAAGGCTGAGGAAGCATTGAAGGCTGAGATTAAGGAAGAAATCAAGGAAGAGAAGTCAGCAAAGAAGAGCTGATTTTGAATCTGCGTCAGAGAGTCCCCGGATTTTTCCGGGGATTTTTTTTTACAGACTTTGTTATTTCACTTTGTTTGGAAGACCCGGACTCTGCATTTTTGTTGCTGTGACTTCGTACCATCCTGCGTTTGAATGATTCAAGTCTCCGTTTGCGATTGCATTTTTACGGCAGACTGAATGGGCCTCTTTATTAAGCGAGGTTCCGTCGAATGCACTTTCCGGTGTACAGGATGAAGTGCCTGAAGAGTCTGTCCACATGAGGTTTTCTTCAAGAACTTGGGCGTAAGGTTTCAGTTTGTCGTTCCAGTCACTCACTTTTTCCCTGTTTGCATAGGCGAAGGCATCGAGAATTGCTCCGTCGGCAGAGTTTCTTAAAATTACGATGTCTGCGTTTGCACCGAATCTTCCCTCGCTTTCATTGTCCACAAATAAATCCCTTGCGGTGTTCTGGCAGTCTGCGGCAGTGGCCTCCGAAAGATTTTCACCTGTTTCGTTTATGCAGCCGGCCGCATCGTTTCTGTAATGAACCACAATGTATTCACCGGCTTTTACTTCAATGGGCGGGAAACTGTATTTTTTTCCTTCTCCGTCTTCGGCATTGAAAATCTCAAGTCCTGAAAGATTCCCTGCGGTCTTCGCATACAGCTCCACGAATTCCGATTTTCTGGCACTTTCGTCGGCTTTGGAGGATTTGTTTTTTATGCGGATTTCTGAAAGTCTCAAGTCGGGCACTCTGTCGTTGAACCCCGGGAATGTTACGGAGATTGTGAGTGTGTTTCCGTGGGGATCCTGAATCTCTGCGTCAAGAATGTAATGTTCGCCTGTAATCATATCATCGGTACAGACAAAGTGCACGGTTCTGCC
This sequence comes from Treponema sp. UBA4232, assembly GCA_002396325.1. Classification (GTDB taxonomy): domain Bacteria; phylum Spirochaetota; class Spirochaetia; order Treponematales; family Treponemataceae; genus Treponema_D. The sequence goes on along the minus strand of DGXM01000100.1, from coordinate 1,606 downwards.
GTCTTCCGAAAGCTCTGATTTCAGATTTTCGCTCATCGGAGAGGAGTCCTGAGTGAGAGATGCTCTGTTTACGGTGACCTGTTTTGAAAAATTCATGGCAACGCTGGTTTTGCTTTCAACTTTCACTTCCTCAATGTGGGGCAGTGTGAAGTCTCCTGTGAGAAAGTCGGCGCCTTCGATCGACGAGCGGCATCCTGAGGGCACAACGGCAAGATTCACTGCAAGCACCAATGCCACCGCGGGGAGAATGGTCTGCAGAAAGAGTTCTTTTATGCCGTTTTTTCCTTTTTGATTTTTTTCCATATTGTCTCCTATTAGAAAATGCGAGTGGATTTTTTTCTGCCACTCATTATTATAATAGGCGCGGATTTTTATTTTCGTATGTGATTGTGCGGATTTTTTTTGTAAATTTGAATTTTTTTTCTGATTGAAACCTCTTACACCCAATTGTCGGGACTGACCAAAAAGTATTGTCATGCTGAATTTATTTCAGCATCAATTGAATCCTGTCATGCTGAACTTGTTTCAGCATCTGTGCTGGATATAGGGCATAGATTCCGAAACGAGTTCGGAATGACGCTATGCAACGAATTTTTTGGTCAGCTCCTTGAACAAGCTGTAAGCTTGTGACTTTACGTCCGATTGTCGCAAGCAGAGCTTGCTTCTCAAGTTTTTGTTTCCTCGCGAAGGCTCGGATTTTTTGCAGGCAAAAAAACACAAAAACTTGCGACTTTACGCCTGATTGGAGGGGCCGCTTTGGCGGTTCGGCGCTTGGCGGCGAATGGAGGTAGCGAAGCGTACGGAACCCCGGAAAGCGGGATATGCAGGGGACTGCGGAAGCCGTTTGCGGGGGCCTTTCGTCCAAATTCAGATTCCTAAAATCTTACGGTTTCGACCATGTAGCGTATTGAAGTGCCAGTTTCGTCGAGTTGTGTTTTTTCGATGATGATGACGAAGCTTTTTCCGCTTTTGTCGGTGAAGATGCGGTCTATGCGGTACGATGAGATTCCTTTGCGGCGGAGGTCAGGGGTGCCGAGTTTTCTTGAGAGCAGAATGTTTCCGTCGGAGTCCTTTTTTTCCAGCAGGATGTAGAATTGAGATTCAATATCAGTGCCGCTTCCGTGGTATGTCGGCACAAGGCGCAGGCAGTAGAAGATTTCCTTTGTTTCGTTGGAGCCTTCAAAATCCTTGAATACGATTTCGTCTGTGCTTTTTTTTGATTCGGTTTCGCGCACGTAGAGAAGGTTCTGGGGTTTGCATGGGGTACATTTGTATGGTCTTCTTTTCCAGAGTGTTTTTTTGGAGAGTTCCTCGAATGCTGTTTTCCCCGAGATTTTTGTTGTGGCGGCTGAGGGTTTTGTTCTGAAGACTTCTCCGGGAACGTAGGTGTTTTTTTCAACGTCCACCGTGTAGATTTCAGCCCAGGCTTCGTATTTTTTGTCGGTCTTTCCGTATTGTCCGAAGATGTATGTGCGGCCGTCTTCTGAAAATCCTATGTCGGAAAAAACGGCTGCGTCTCCCGCGTATGACGAGGCGAGTGAAAATGCGAGTATTGTGTATAAAAATGCTTTCCGAAGATTCTTTTTCATTGTTCCTCCCAAAAAAA
>DGXM01000210.1 GCA_002396325.1 Treponema sp. UBA4232 | reverse complement strand
GAACTATATTAAGACAAAGTTAATATCATGCTGAGCCCCTGACTGCTACCGTCATCCCGGGGTTGCCACTATCGTCATCCCGAACTTGATTCGGGATCTCCTCTTCACAAGAGATGCTGAATTCGGTTGCAAGCAACCACGTTCAGCATGACACAGCTTCGTTCTGTATTATTTCCCCCGTCATTCCATGCTTGCCGCTACCGTCATTCCGGGCCTGCCGCTACCGTCATCCCGAACTTGATTCGGGATCCCTTTTTCACAAGAGATGCTGAATTCGGTTGCAAGCAACCACGTTCAGCATGACACAGCTTCGTTCGGCATGACTCCCCATGTCATTCCATGCCTGCTGCTACTGTCATTCAGGACCTGCTGCTACCGTCATCCCGAACTTGATTCGGGATCTCCTTTGAATGAGATGCTGAATGAGAAAGAATTTACATTGAAATAATTACAAATCACAAAGACTTATAGTCTTTCATCATCAGTTCGAAATTGTGGAATGAAATGGCGGCAGGCTCAAGAATCTCATCGGCACGGCAGGCAACCTTCCTTTCCACGTCGCGCCAGTTGCTCACCAAGGCTCCTCCGGTCTTTCTGTCATTCAAGAGGCTTTCGAAAATCTTCCTGAGCTCCTGTATTGATTCAAGTGAAGTCTTTAAAATCTGGTCAGCCTGTTCGTTCAGGTCGGATATACAGCCGGTGAGTTTGAAGATGATTTTGTCATCGCTGCGGGAATTTTCGAGAAGAGACTTAAGCTGGTATCCCTCTGAAAAATCAGGATCCAGATGTTGATCGAATTTCAAAAGCTCCGCCTTCAAATCCATAAGATTGTTGTAGCGCGTCACCATGTCTGGAATCACATTTTCCACGTAGCAGTGCCCCACCACTTCGAAAATATGCACGAAATTGTCCAGCGGTTTTGTGAGATACTTCATAAAAAAAGATTTCAAATACATCATCGCATTGCAGTAGGCAAATCCAATGGCACCGCGGTCCTCGTACTGACGGGATTCCTCCGAAGTATAGAGTTTAAGTCTCTTGATGTCTGCATACGAAAACACTTTTTCCAAAAGCTCGTTGAACTGACTCAATTTCCTTTCACGCACTATGTCCTGCACTGTGGATCGGAAAAGATTGTACACATTCTCTTCATAAGGCCTTACAATGTCACGCGGCTCCGGGGCAATCTTCGGCATGAAATCAAGTGAACCGGTCATAAGGCATCCCAGGGTTTCAAAGACTTTTTTCTCGTACATTTCCGAAAAACCGGCCGTCATCTGATGGAAACGCTCGGAATCAAAATTCTCCCACTGCGGAAGACTTGAAAGAAAAGCGAACACCCTGTTCCAGTCCTGATAGGAAATAAGCACGTTGGCGGCATTCACGAAATCTATCACGAAATCCGCGGCGTAACCTTTTGCAACGGGAATCCAGTGCACATTGAGGTCAAATGTGTTTTCCTGCAGCAGAGGTCCGAATTTCTTAAGACACGCATAATAATCAAGGGCGCAAAACTGACGCAAAGCCATCACGGCGGCGTATAAATCGTTCACGAAAACGGCTTGTCCCCCGACATACTCGGCGCGGAATTCGCTGAAACATCTCTGGCAGTTTTCCACAACTGATTTAATGGAAATGCGGGTCGCTGCCATCTGTATGGATTCTGGAGAAAGATTCTGAATCATTTTTCTCTGAGTGTCGCTCAGGGAATAGGCTATCAGCTGCCTTTTGTAATACTCCGGATCATTGTTTGCAAGGAAAAAATTGTGCAGCGGTGCCACAGTCTGGTAAACCGAATACAAATAAGAGGCAAACTGGGGTGTAATCCTGCTTTTTCCGAAATTGTAAAAGTGGTATCCGGCTTTCCTCATAACCTTGTTGCGGTTCTTGAGTTCTCTCAAAAGCGGCGTTCTGTTTCTGCCAAGAAGCAGCCCCAGAATACGTGAAAAAAAAGAGTCCTTCTTATCTGTCTTACTGTAATCCATATCATTTCCATTATGAATCAATATGCCGATTCTGTCAAATGTTCTTGAGGCATCATTTTGCCGACATCATTTTGAACTTAAGGGAGCCTTCAAATTGGACACGGCATTGATTTTTCATCGGCAAGCCAGGTCTGCAGAATTCCCCTTATTGATTTTTACGCATCTTTAATTTACACTCTCTGCCTGAAAGATATACAGAAGAAAACGGAGGGCATTATGGAAGGAAAAAACAAAACAAGCGCACTTTTCACGGATTTCTACGAGCTTACCATGGCACAGGGATACTGGAAAAAAAGCATGAACGGACTTGTGGTGTTCGACGTTTTTTTCCGCAGACAGCCCTTCAACGGAGGATTTTCAATCTTCGCCGGCATCGAGACTCTGATAGACGCAATCACTTCATTTTCATTTACGGAAGACGACATCTCCTTTTTACGCTCGCAGGGCATGTTCGAAGAAGGATTCCTCGATTATCTGAAGGATTTTCATTTCTCGGGAGATTTGTATGCATTCGAAGAAGGAGAGCTGATTTTCCCGCAGGAACCGGTGGTAAGAATCCACGCCAGACTCATTGAAGCACAGATTGTCGAAGGCCTCGTTTTGAACCACTGCAATTTCCAAAGCCTCATCGCAACAAAAACAGCCCGCATGTGGCTTGCGAGTGCAAAAGGGTCAATCCTCGAATTCGGCCTCAGACGCGCACAGGGAACGGATGGAGCATTGAGTGCAACCAGAGCGGCATACATCGGAGGAGCCTCCGCCACAAGCAATACCGCGGGAGGAAAAAAATTCGGCATTCCGGTCACAGGCACAATGGCACACTCCTGGGTTCTTTCCTTTCCCACCGAACTTGAAGCCTTCACCTCCTACGCAGAACTCTATCCAGACAAAAGCATTTTCCTAATCGACACCTACGACACACTCCGCTCGGGCATAAAGAACGCAATAAAAGCCGGAGCCCTGCTTTACGAAAAGGGTCATTCATTCGGAGTCCGACTTGACTCTGGAGACATCGCCTATCTCTCGGCGGAAGTCAGAAAGGAATTGGACAAAGCAGGATTCAAAGACGCCACCATATCAGTTTCAAACGACCTGTCAGAAGAAATCATCTCGACCCTCGTCTCGCAAAAGGCACCGATTGACAGCTGGGGAATCGGAACACAGCTTGCAACCGGCGGAACGGAATCAAGCTTCACCGGGGTATACAAAATGTGCGCAAGGACTGACAACTCCACCGGCAAACTATTGCCCGTAATGAAATTCAGCGACAATCCCGCAAAGAACACAAACCCGGGCGTGAAAAACGTGTTCCGCCTCTACGATGAAGAAGGCATGGCAAGGGCAGACATAATCGCACTGGAAGACGAGGAAATTGAATGTGGAAAGGAATACCTGTACCATCACACGATGATAGACTACCGCCAGTTTCATTTCACAGCAAGCAGTGTGCGCCCGCTTTTGAAAAAAAGGCTTGAAAACGGAAAGAGACTCTCTCCCCCGTCAACCGAAAAAGAGAGACTTCAGGAAAGCCGTAAGAGGATGATGGACGAAATGGAAACCTTCGACGACTCCTACAAACGCATCTTGAATCCGCACATCTACAAAGTGTCCATCACGGAAAAACTCAAGGACCTGAAGATGGAATTCATAAAAGGCCGCCAGGAATCAGTCTTTCAGAGCATTTGAAATTCTTTCGCCCACGATTGAATTCTCGGAAGCATAACGTTGAATCATGGCGATGGCAATCTGAATTTCCATAAGGATTCCGTCGAGAGAGCCGGCCCTTTCGTTCACAGCAGTTGCAAATCCCGAGATGTGTTCCAGAGAAGTTTTCTGCGTTTCGATTTTTTCAGCCACAGTGTCAACCATACCGGCGTTGTTATTTGACTCATCGACAATCTTCTGAAGAGACACCATCACTTCCTGTGTGCCCTGACTCATTTCAGAAATTCCCGAAAGAATCTCTTCGATGGCGTCAAGCGTGGTTCTCATGTCGGCAGCACTCTGTTCCATATATGTTGCAAATCTGGAGACTGCCCCGGTTGCAGAATGAACTATTTCAACATTGTCTTTGAGAGAATCGGAAATCTTTGCGGCGCTGCGCGTGGTCTCTTCGGAAAGTTTTCTTATTTCCTGCGCAATGACACTGAACCCCTTGCCGTATTCACCGGCATGTGCCGCCTCGATGGAAGCATTCATTGCAAGTAGTCCCGTCTGACTTGAGATGTCGTCGATGGTGCTTACGAATGCGGAAATGCCGTCGGAAGATTTTTTCACATTGCCCACCTGCTGTACCAGATCGGAAAGAAGCGAGCGTTGGGATTCAAGCGAAGAAACAATCGCATCCATTCCCGTCTTTTGCGCCGAAGCTATTTTGCTGATTGTCTGAATGTTTGATGACATTTCCGTCATGGCGGCCGATGTCTGGGAAATGGAATCCGTCTGCGACTGAACGGAGTTGCGCATATTGGAAGCCTGCTGAGAAATCTCCTCTCCTGAATGTTTTACAATCAGGGTCTCAGAACTCAAAGTGGAAGATTCTTTTGTAAGGTAGCGTGAGAATTCCTCAATGCGCGAAAGACTCCTTGAAGCGGTATCCGCAGACTCGCTCAACTGCTGTCCGATGTTGAGGCCTTCTTTCGATTCCTCCACCACGGCAAGAATCTTGTTGAGGTGCTCCTGAATCTGCTTCTCGTCCTCCTCCACTTTGGACGTAATCTTGAAGCTGAAGGAATTGAGAATCATCACCAGCAGGTTTCCTATCACAAGTGCCATCGAATTGATGAAAATATTTCCCCATGCATCAGAGCTGACTCCGTTGTACAGAGGCTTGAACACAGTGAGAATGGCAATAATCCAGATAAAGACTGAGGCAGCAAAATAAGCATAAAGCTGATGCCGTTTGAAAGACACAAGCTGATTCACAAGGGCCATCATCACCACAAAGAAGGCGTTTCTGTAGCAGATAAGCGCAGTGGGATAATATGGAGCAAAGAAAACAACAATCGCGCAGCTGACTATAAGACCGGCAGTCGAAAGATAGGAACCTGCGAAAATCCTTCCTTTTTTTACAAGCACCAACGCAACGGAGAATTCCACGACAGCCGTAAAAACCAGACCGGACATCATGTAAAACTTCTGAAAAAAGAGACTTGCCGCAAGTAAGAAGAACATGATTGTGCAGACAAGCGTACCCACCACGAGATAAGGAAGTTTGGCCTTATCCCTGTGCGACACGGTGGAAAGTGCCTCCGCTTCAGGCAAAAAGAATCCAAGTTTACTAAACATTTCAGAAAAATCAGCAGAATCAGCCATAAAAAACTCCCGGAAAATCACCAACACTCGACGC
>DGXM01000128.1:368-9380 GCA_002396325.1 Treponema sp. UBA4232 | reverse complement strand
CTCCTTGCTTTTTTCCTGCGTCATGCTGAACAAAACCATGTCATGCTGAACTTGTTTCAGCATCTCTTGTGCAAAGGAGATCCCGAATCAAGTTCGGGATGACGGTAGTCGCAAGCTTGGAATGACATGGGAAGTCACGCCCTATGAATCTATGTCATGCCCAACGAAGCTGTGTCATACCAAACGAGGCTGTGTCATACTGAACAAAACCATGTCATGCTGAACTTGTTTCAGCATCTCTTGTGCAAGGGAGATCCCGAATCAAGTTCGGGATGACAGTAGCCGCTGGTTCGGGATGACATGGGAGTCATGCCCAACGAAGCTGTGTCATGCTGAACGAATCTATGTCATGCCCAACGAAGCTGTGTCATGCAAAACGAAACTCGGTCATGCTGAACAAAACCATGTCATGCTGAACTTGTTTCAGCATCTCTTGTGCAAGGGAGATCCCGAATCAAGTTCGGGATAACGGTAGCCGCTGGTTCGGGATGACATGGGAGTCATGCCCAACGAAGCTGTGTCATGCTGAACGAATCTATGTCATGCTGAACGTGGTTGCGTGCAACCGAATTCAGCATCTCTTGCACAGGGGAGATCCCGAATCAAGTTCGGGATGACGGTAGTGGCAGGTCAGGGATGACGATATGCGGCGAGCTTATCGGACAGCCCCATGACATAAAACCGGGAATCAATCTTTACAAGCTGCCAAGACCCATCGCTACTACTCCACTTTTTTGAGCCATGTGTTGAATTCAACGGCGGTGGGTTTTTCCTCGGGATAGAAGTTGCGGCCGTCGGGGAGGTCCATTATCTCATTTTCGACACAACCCAATACGGCATCGAAGTCAGGGGAAGAAATGTCAACATCGCCGACAGGACTTTTTCTTTTCAAGCGCTGGTACATTGCCGAGTATTTTTTCGCATCGGTTTTTCCACGGCCTGTAAAAAGATTCCACAAATATCTTGCGGCGTAAATGCGGGTAATTTTTTCTTCGCGGGTCAGGACTTTTTCATCGGCGGCGGACACTGCATCCAAAAGTTTTTTCTCAAAGACAGCATCGTAGAGTTCCTGTGCGCCGAGGTCGGTACCGGATGTGTAACGGGAAAGCAAAGTGGTGGATGATTCGGTCATCTCCAGCATGTCATCAACAGTGATTGAATTTTTGGTAAGCAGTGCGACTGTTTTTTCGTCGTCTTCCGCGGTGATGGACTTGAGTTCCCATGCCTTGTTTCGGAGCGGTCTGAATGCTTCGGCATAAAAAGCAGGGAGTGAAATGAATGCGGCATCGAACTGAGCAACGGAATCCATATAGGCATTTTTTTCAAAGAGGCTTACTGCATCCTCAAGCACAAGAAGATTCGGTTCGTTTGCCACGGTTGATTTCTGCTCCTGAAGATTTTTTATGATTCCAAGTCTGGATCCGAGGATTAAAACCTTTGCATCGTCTTTCACGAGTTTTACGGCTGCGTTGTATGAAGAAACAGCCTGCTGTTTTCTTCCATCGATAAGACAGACTATTCCGCGCAGGGCTTCGAGTCTGGCAACAAGAGCTTTATTCATGCCCGCTTCCTGGATTGAGGCATCTATCATCGAAAAGATTTGCGCACTTTCCTTAACTTCGCGGCCGGTCGGGAGAATGGACTCTGCATCTTTCAATGCAACGGCGGCCTCAAGTTCCTGAATGTCGTCAAAAATCAAAAAATCATCGCTTGATAGAACCACGTCACCTTTGTTTCCGCTCGCACAAGATGAAAGTGCCAATACCACAGCAAAAAGGGCGGAAAATGCACCCAGCCAATTTCTTTTCATGTTTACCCTCCTGTTACAATCCGGTGATTTCAACGTATGTTCCATGCGTTCAGTTTTTTGTCCAGCGTGAGCACAAAGCAGTCGGCACTCTTGTCGCCGTTCACATCAACAAATGCCGGGACTCCGAATCCCACCACGGGGAAGCCTGAAAGAAGTTCAAGTGAGCCCGAGAATCCGTAGAGCAGGTTTCCGTCAATTGACACGTAAAGATTCTTGTGGAACTCTTCGTCGGGAGCAATAACGGAAATAAGTCCTTCGCGGGAAGTGGCATCAGGCACGTGTACCTGAAGAACCGCACCATCGAGAGACACACGGTAAATCATTGCATCTGAAGAAAGCACGTACAGAGCAGAGCCGTCGGTCACTACGTTATTATAGAAGACACCTTCCAACTGAATCGGGAATCCTGCAAGCATTTCACCGTCCTTCCACACGGAAAGAGATCCGGCCTGAGTGATGAATGCCACGTAAAGAGATTCCTCTTTTTTAAGCAGAGCCGGTGAACCGAAAGCAATGCCGTCAACAGGGAGAGGATTTTCCGCATTCGTAACAACCCCGTCCTGAAGAATCAGAATGGAACCTGCAAAACTTTTGTCGTAAACCGCAATCGTCCGGTCGAGCACAGCAGGAGCACTTTTCACCTGTCCAATAAGCGGAAGGGAAATTTCCTTTACGGATTTGTCTGTATCAACGATTGCCAGATCCCCGCTTTCAAGCGGCACAAGCACAGTCGATCCGCTGGTATTCACGGGGCCTGAAACCGCACTTCTCAACACAAGCGGGAACCCTTTTTCCGCTTCAAGTTTGTTATTCAAAAGATAGACGGTTCCCTTTGATGTGACAGCCCACAGAAGTCCCTGTTTGGGAGTCGATTCAGCAGAGGCAAGATAGACAGTTTCACCGGAGGAAACCTTCAAGTCAAGGGAATAAATCTTTGTGCTTGCGGCTTCCATTGATTTTATGGTCCCGGGTTTTTCCGTCCAGTAGATGTACGCAGGATTTTTCGCTTTTTCAAGAACCATGTTTCCGTTCGCTGCACCTTCAAGTTTGATCGGGAATCCGGGGATTGCACGAAGGTCGCCTGTGTGGCGTGCTGTTGCCGAAAGATTGAAGACGAGAGAACTGTCGCTAAAGCCTATGTCGCAGCGTCCGATTGAATAAAGCGAAAGCGCCTTTGTGACGGCGGAATCACCACGCAGGAAGAACGGCACGCTTTTTTCAAGATTGTAATACATGGAAACGGCTGCATCGGCGGACTGTTTTTCCGACACTTCACGCCAGTACATATTTTTTGCAATAAGGTTCTGCTCATTTACCGAAGTGTAGATTCCCGAAAGAGCCTGAGCGGATTCGCTGAAATAGATGAAATCCTCAAAAACCATATAATACGGTGACGGCAGAGTCACTTTGAAAAGCGAAAGAAGACATTCAAAGAATTTCGGAAGACCAACTCTCGGAAGACGCACACCGTCAAGAATCAGACTTGTGTCATCTTTCAAAAGGATGGAGTCCATCAGTTTTTTGAATACCTTCTGCCTTTTATCCTCATCGGTCACTTGTATTGCAAACACGGGAGAGTCGGTGCCTTCCATTCCGAGCACGCAGATTTCATCTCCTGTCCACGAATAAAGCAGCTCGTCCAAAGTCATTCCGAAAAGCATTTTGCTCATTGTCTGGCCTGTTGACCAAAGACTTTCTGCATTCATATTTTTCGGAAGCAGCGGGAAAGCAGCCTCTTTCAACTCTTGAACCGAACCGATATTGAGCACAGTGTAATATTGAACGCGCCCGCTCATCTTGTTTATAATGGAAGGAACTGTTGAATTTCTGGAAATGAGTTTTGTTATGGACTCGGGCACCTGGTCATTTGCGGTGCAGGGAATTTTCGCCGAAAGATTCACATCGGAATCCGTGATGCCCAGCGAGAGGACTCCGTGCGTGTTTTCCGCTATGACTGAAGAAAGCTGATTCAACATATCGTTGCCAGAGACAAATGCTGAAAGGAGTTTCTTTGAATCCATCACAATATGAACAGGCTCGTCAGTCTTCTGGTTTATAAGCTCGATTTCCTCATTTGTGTATGCGGTGTCGTTGTTTGCCCTCATGGATTTTTCAAACACCGAAGGACTGCTTGCCGCAACAAGAAGATTTCGGCAGGGCTTTACATAAAAAACCGAATCCCCGCTCTTGTACTCGAAGTAAGAGTCTCCGACAGACTGAACGTATGACAAATCTTTGAGCTGCTTGATTTTTATGTGAGGCAGAACAAAAGGTGCAAGTCTTGAGACTGCGGAAAGAGGACCTAGTTCCATCACGGCAACGAAATCATGTTTACCGTCTTCCGAAGTGTACAAAGCCAAATCGACACGGCGGGATGCAAGCTGAGCCACCACGGGATTCTGTCTGAGAGGCGAGGCACGGAAGGCCATGAATGCACCGCGGATGTTTTTGAAATCAGGTGATGAAAGCAGAATGTCGGCGGCACGGAGATCCAAAAGCGGATTCAGGGTATCCCACGCGGAGTCCATACGGACATACATCGAATAGTCCGGGGGAAGCATTGCAAGCGGATTCTTTTTATTGAAAATTGAAAATGCCACCCATGCCGCAATCGCAAGTATAATGAACAAAATGAGCAGAAAGACAAAACGGATGAATCTGAAAATTGGATTGCGTCTTTTTTTATTGCGGCCTTTTTTTTCCGGGATTGATTCTGCGGGATTTTCAGGCATTGCAGGTGTTTTTTGATTTTCCAGAGCCACAAAAGCCCCTGCTGTGGCGGCAGGAACGGAACTCTCCGGCACTTCAGAAGATTCCGGTGCAACAGGAGATTCTGAGTCAACATTCGATTTATCGGAAACGGGAGATGTTTCTAAAGCATCTGACTTTTCGGAGACAACGGACTTTTCATCAACATTATTCAATTCTTCCATACCTGAAAGTATATCATTGTACAGCACAAAACTCAAGATAGAGCCAAAGAACAACCTGTGATTCAGCGGTTTTTAAGAAGTTTCAGCGACACAAAGCTCACAAAGCCCCGCAATAATGTTACAATCAAGTTTATTGTGCACATAAAATCCCAATGCAGCTCAAACTTTGGATTGCGGTCAAGATGCACCTGCCCAAGCCAAATGGAAAACCTTCTCCAGAAAGGAGTGCCGAAAGTGATGATTTCAAACACGAAAAGCATGACGGCAAGGGCTAAAATCACCCAGCAGAGACCTTTTTTGTTCCATCCGCGGAAAAACAGGCCCACGGTTACAGCGAGAGAAGCCAAACAGATGGCCCCCCAGCGCAAAAGACGGACTGTGTTAAGTTTCAGGAACGATATTGTAACAGGATTGTCTCCATTGGAAAAAAACGTGAATGTCTTGCCGGCTCCCATTCCCACAAGAGCGGTCACGTAGAAAACCGTAAGAATCAAACTCACCACAGTTCCTGAACGCACCAAATTTTTCTTTTTATCCATAATATATCCCCTCAAATCAAGTGCCGGTCTTTCAAATCTGCTGGAATTCCACAGTCTGCTCAGGCAAATCTATGGAGGCGGCCTTTACCGTTATCACCCCGTTGAGTTCCACAGGGGATGCAGTCGGAATATAGGCCTCCTGCGCAAGAGACGGAATTGAAAACTGCGGCAATTTCCCTGTATTGTCGATGCATACAGCTTCCCCCGTCCAGTCAGGATTCTGAAGAAGGTAGACCAAAGTCCAGTGCATGTTGCTTTTTCGTTCCGCTTTATGTGCCGCCTGGGCAGCCTCCTCCCCCTGAGTCACACGGATGAGCATCGTATCTTTGTCCAAAGTCTCACGTCCGTCAAGAAACGCCCTGAGCTGCATGTGCGCAATCAAATCGCCGTAACGACGCAGAGGACTGGTCACCTGGCTGTACATGGCAAGTCCCAGACCGCAGTGCATGGCAGGAGTCACACCCACGCTTCTTCGCCTCATGCATCTTCTGAGCCTGGCCTGTCCCGCAAGCCCTTCCGGAATCGACTCCGGAATAGCAGGAGCCTCCTGACTCACGAAAGGAAACGGTATACGGTTCTGGAATGCAAATTTAGCGGCCCCCTCACCGGCAAGAAGCATCATTTCCCTTATCATCTCAGAGCTTTCAGAATGCGTCAAAGGTGAAATGGAAACCTTCTTTGTCTCGGGATCCACCGTTATATGAACCTCGGGCATCGAAATCTGCACGGCACCGCTTTTTCTGCGCCTCTCCACATTCTTTTCGGCAATTTCAAACAATTTTTTTAATTCAGGAGATTCTTTCAATTCATCCGCTTTTTCATAAGTCAGACGCTCCACATTCACGAAAGTCTTGAAAACGGCACATTCCTCAATTCCGTCCTCGTCATTCAGCAGGATACGGAAAGAAAGCGCCCTGCTCTTTTCATTCAGACCAAGCGCGTAATCAGCAAGGGAATCTTCGGAAAGCATACGGGAAGCTCCCTCGGGAATGTACAGTGTGGCCCCCCTTTCCCTGGCAGCCTTGTCTATGGAACAATCAGGTGTCACTGTGCTCGCAGGATCGGCAATATGCACCCAAAGATACTTTCCGTCGAAGGCAACCGCATCGTCAGGATCGGTGGACCAGGCATTGTCGATGGCATAGGCAGTCCCCTCCACGGAAAGACGCTCCTCCTCCGGGGGTGAAGAAAGCCCTTCACTGGCAGACTGAGTCGAAAGTCCCCACCGCAAAGGGTATGGATTTCTCGTAATCGGCCAGATTCCCGTTTCCAAAAGCAGTTTGTGAGCCCTTTCGGGGGTCTCTTTCATATGAGCATCGTGCATGGTACGGCTTTTGTCCGTCTGCCCAAGAGCAAGAGCCTCAACGTCCACCATAAACTTGGAATCCTCGGGCAGAAGCGCCTTCTTTTTAAGACGTGCAATGAATGCTGAGCGAATCTCGGCTTCCCGTCCCTTTTCGTCAGCTTTTTTTATGAGCGAATCGATTGCCTCCTTCGAACGCGGGGAAAAAACAATCTTTCCGTCGAGAAACGCCTTTTGATTGAATTCAAAAAACACAGTGTTCCGCAGGGCCCTGTACAATCCGAAAGCCTCATCCGCAGTGCAGGAACCGTGAAACAAAGATGCGAGTTCAGCAAAATCAACAGGCGCAGCAGCGGTCTCTTCGTCGGAAGTCAAAAGTTCGTAGGCCTCCTGAATCTCAAGAAACAGGGGATTTTTCTGGTCAAGAGAATAAATGTCCTCTTCTTTCGGTGCATTGGACTCGGCAAAATCCAGCACGGCCTCAAGAGAAGTTACCGGACCTGCATGTAAAATCACCACATCCTTTTCCCTTACGCTCTGACTTGCATACGCGGGGGCTTTTTTCCCAGCCGAAGCGGGCTTGAATTTCACGGTGAATTTGCCGCCGGAAGGTTCATCCGCCACCACGGCAGCTTCATTTTTATATAATACAAGGGCTTTACTCTTAATCATACTTTCAGTGTAACGCAAAAAAGCGCACTTTACAAGTCTAAAACAAACATAAATGCGCCGTTTGCACCCCTGACCCATGCTAAGATTGATTTGCCTTAGCAACTGAATTATAATCGGCAAGACGGATTTCCTGATCGCAACATTCTTTTATAAGCTCCCGGTCATGCGTAACAACAATCACGGTTTTTCCCATTTCCTTAAGACCTGCCAGGATTTTTCCAATCTGCAGCATATGAGTGTAGTCCAGGCCGCTGGTAGGTTCATCAAAAAGCATAATATCCCGGCCGGAAGCAATTGCGGCTGCCACTGCCACACGCTGCTTTTGTCCACCAGACAGGGACTGCGGATGACGGTCAGAAAAATCAGCCAAATCCAAAGAAGCAAGAATTCTATGTGCTTCTTCTTCATCCTCATCAGTCTGGCTTATCAAAACTTCATCAAACACGCTTTCTGTAAAAAGCTGATGATTTACATCCTGCATTACAAGATATATTAACTTTTGACGCTTACGTCTGGAATATTTTTTTCCATTATAAAAAAGCCCGCCCTTTGAACGATGTCCCAGACCGCAAAGGCAGTTTAAAAAAGTGGTTTTGCCCTCACCATTGTTTCCTGTTATAGCAGTTATCCGGCCTTTTGCTATTTGCATTTGCGGAATATTCAGAGCCAAACAGCCGTTTTTATATTTGTAGCGGAAATTTTGGATAAGAAGACAGTCTGCATTGGAAGAATTCTGCTGCAGATTTTGGAAAGTCGGAGGTGGCAGGTCTCTGCCGTCGGTGTCAACTTCATCAGGATTAGGTTTTAGCTGCTGTTCCTTATTAGACCTAAGTCCCAGGCTATGCAAAAATTCTTCTGTCGCACAATCCATTTCCTGACGGGAAAGTTCTTTTTCAATTTGACCTTCTTTTAAAATAATTGTACGGTCGGCAAGATTCCAAAGATAAGAAATCCGGTGCTCGGCAACCACAATTGTTTTTCCTTCCGCCTTCCACTCTGACAAAAGAGTTTTCAACCCGGCAATTGTACGTAAATCCAGATTTGCAGAAGGCTCATCCAGCAAAATTATCTGATTGCCCGTTACCGCTACAGAGGCACAGGCTATTTTCTGCTTCTGACCGCCGCTAAGATTGAAAAGACTCCGGTTCATAAGATTTTCCAGATGAAGTTTTTTGACCGTAATATCAATGCGGCGGAGGATTTCGTCTTCGGGCATACCGCGATTTTCACAGGCAAAGGCCAATTCGCTTGTAGTATCCACATTAAAAAACTGAGAACGGGGATTTTGAAAAACCGTACTTACAATCTTTGCAGTATCATACAGTTCGGCATTAGAAACGTTCTGTCCATTAACATAAACGGAACCTGTAAGATTTGCCTCATAAAAGTTTGGAATCAATCCATTTATAAGACGGAGAATAGAAGTTTTTCCGCAGCCGGAGCCTCCTGTCAGAAGGACAAATTCTCCATCAGATACAGTTAGATTTATATTTTTAAGGCTGCCGTTGGAAACGCTCTCTCCAAGTCCACCAGCAGCGCCGTTTTCACCACCATCGCTAGAAGTATAGCTTAAACTTATATTCTTTAATTCAATCATATTTTCCCTCTACAAACGTTATTCATTTTTAAAGTACTTATAACCACAAGAACAGTTCCCGCAATCATTATTAAAAGAGCAATCAGATATTTAAGGGAAAGACTTTCGCCTAATAATGCAAATGCCAAAAAAGCTCCAATCACCAACACTCGACGCAG
>DGXM01000128.1:0-250 GCA_002396325.1 Treponema sp. UBA4232 | reverse complement strand
TTGAACCCTCCGCACGAATAAAAGGAGCCACTGCATAAAAGGCACTTGTCTTTGCAGCCCCAAGATTCTTTTGTGCACGAACGATCGATTTCATTTAGACTATTTCTGATATTACTCCACATGCACGTAAAATTGTATAAGCAACGCCTCCGATTAAAAGAAAGAAGACAAGAAAATCTTCCCAGCCGAAACCAATTTTACAAATATTCGTACGCTTTTCAGGTCCGCCAAGTCCACGGGTAAGACTGGC
>DGXM01000227.1:3561-16761 GCA_002396325.1 Treponema sp. UBA4232 | reverse complement strand
TTCAGCATGACGGGATTCAATGGATGGGGAAATAAATTCAGGATAACAATATTTTTGGACAGCCCCTTGATGTTTTGCTGACTCATTTTGAACTCTTTGCATTTTGTTTCATGCTGAAGCCCTGTTCCTTGATAATTTTCACTTGCCATAAGTGCCGTATTATTGGTATATTTTAATTATGTCGAATATTTCCAAGTTATTGAAAGGGCTTGAACGCAAGTACAAAGTTTGTTCTGTTATGAGCCCTGTGACCATGATAGGCGAGGTTATTCTTGAAACCGTGATTCCTCTGCTGATGGCAAAAATTATTGATGTGGGCATTGCAAACAACGATTTGTCCTATGTGCTGAAAGTCGGACTTCTTATGGTGGGGCTTTCCTGTGTTTCACTTTTCTGCGGTGCCATGGGAGCCCGTTTTTCCGCAGTGGGAGCCTTGGGATTTGCCCGCAATCTGCGTCGAAGGCTTTTTTCAAAAATCCAGGATTTTTCTTTCGGAAGCATTGACCGGTTTTCCACGTCTTCCCTGGTGACGCGCCTGACGACAGATGTGACGAACGTGCAGAACACTTATCAGATGATAATCCGTATGTGCTTCCGTGCTCCGTTTATGATGGTGTCGGGAACGATTATGGCTTGTTTCATAAACAGAAAACTTTCAACGGTGTTTTTTGTCGCCATCCCGATTCTTGCGGTTCTGCTTGCCCTCATAGGAACAAAGGCCCATCCGCGTTTCGGCAAAATGATGAAGATGTACGACAATCTGAACTCCACGGTGCAGGAAAATCTTACGGCAATCCGCGTGGTGAAAAGCTTCGTGCGCACTGATTTTGAAAACAAAAAATTCTCCGATTCCGCTGATGCAGTACGTGCCGCCCAGGTTCATGCAGAAAAACTTGTCATTCTGACTATGCCGCTTATGCAGCTGGTAATCTACACCTGCATTATTTTGTCGCTTTGGTTCGGCGGCCGTATGGTGGCTTTCGGTAACATGAAGACGGGGGAACTTGTTTCCTTCATCACGTACATCGGCCAGATTCTTATGTCGCTGATGATGCTTTCGATGATTTTCATTATGCTGGTCCTTTCCCGTGCCAGTATTGCCCGCATTGTCGAGGTGCTTGACGAAGAACCTGAAATCAAGAATTCCGAAGCGGTTTCTGCTGTAAAAGAGGTCTCAAACGGAAGCATAGAATTTGATGATGTGAATTTCAGTTATCTGAAGGATCCGAAAAACTGTGTGCTTGAGGATGTCAGTCTTTCCATAAAGAGCGGCCAGGTTGTTGGCATTATCGGTGGAACGGGGTCTTCAAAATCAACATTGGTTTCGCTTATTCCCCGTCTTTACGACACTCTTTCAGGCTCTGTAAAAGTCGGCGGAAGGGATGTGCGTGATTATGATTTGAAAACTCTGCGCGACAGTGTGGCCATGGTGCTTCAGAAGAATGTTCTTTTCAGCGGCTCAATCAAAGAAAATCTGAAATGGGGAAATGAAAACGCCACTGACGAAGAGATTGTGGAAGCGTGCAAGGCTGCGGATGCCCATGAGTTTGTGTCATCGTTCCCGGAAGGCTACGACACTGATTTGGGGCAGGGCGGTGTGAATATTTCCGGCGGACAAAAACAGCGTCTCTGCATTGCGCGTGCCCTGCTGAAAAAACCGAAGATTCTGATTCTTGACGACAGTACCTCCGCTGTTGACACGGCAACAGATGCGCGTATCCGTACCGCTCTCAGGAACACTTTGCCGGATACAACCAAAATCATCATCGCCCAGAGAATCACTTCGGTTCAGGATGCGGATGTGATTTACGTGATGGACAACGGAAAAATCAACGGCTGCGGAACCCACGAAGAACTTCTGCGCGACAACGAGATTTACCGCGAAGTGTATGAATCCCAGCAGTCACAGAATTGAGGCAGCGTCGAAAGGCTGAGTTTTTTTGCTGAGGAAATTGTTTTAGTTTATAGAAGGAAGATGTTATGCCAAGAAATGTTAAAGGAATGGCGAAACCTAAAAATGCACGGCAGACTATAGGCCGTCTGATTAAATATATTGGAAAATACCGCGGACTTTTGGTCATTGTTTTCTTTGCGGTTTTAGTGAGTGCAGGTGCCCAGATTGCGGGAGACTACATATTGAAACCGGCAATCAACAATCTGGTGGGGCTGGCTGAAATCTTCAAGGCGAAGGGCTCTCTTTCTCCCTCGGATTTCATTCCTTTCCTGAGACTCATTCTGCTTATGGTGGTTGTGTACGCTTTCGGAGCCTTTGCTTCATGGGTGAACGCTCGTCTTATGCTGCATATTTCAAGCCGCACTTTGTACCGGATCCGCACTGATTTGTTTTCTGAACTTGAGACTCTTCCCCTGCGGTATTTCGACGGACATACACACGGCGAGCTTATGTCTCTTTTTACGAACGACATCGACACTCTCCGCGATATGATGAGCCAGAGTATTCCTCAGCTTTTTTCGAGCATCGTTTCGGTTGTGGGTGTATTCACAATGATGATGGTGCTGAGTCCGCTTCTTACTCTTGTGGTGATTGTGACCATGTTCCTTTCAATGATGATTGCCGGAATGATTGGAAAAAAATCCGCGATGGCATTCCGTGATCAGCAGAAGGCGATTGGACAGGTGAATGGTTATGTGGAAGAACTTGTTTCCGGACAGAAGGTTGTGAAGGTGTTCAATCACGAGGGAAAATCGGTGGAGGAATTCAACGCTTTGAACGACGGTCTGTGCGAGGCCGGAACCCGTGCAAATACTTTTGCGAATATCCTGATGCCGATTATGGGAAACCTGAGCCACGTGCAGTATGCCATTGTTGCAATTTTCGGTTCTGTCCGTGTAATCAGCGGTCATCTTGATTTGGGATCAATTGCTTCGTTCCTGCAGTACACAAGAAGTTTCAGCAGACCGATTACGATGATGAGTCAGCAGATAAACGGAATTCTGAATGCTCTTGCCGGTGCCGAAAGAATCTTTGCCGTGATTGATGAAAAGGGCGAGGAGGATTCCGGTTCCGTGAAATTGGTGAATGCGTCTGAAACAGTCCCTTCTGCCTCTCCAGCCGGGGTGAGGCATCTTGTGCAGTCATTCGCTTATACCGGCGAGTGGGCCTGGCGTGTGCCTAAGTCTGTTGAAGTGCATCCTGCCGCGGATTCGATGCCGTCTTATGCAGATGACCCTGACTGCAGTCTTCTTAAACTCCGCGGTGACGTTGTGTTCAAGGATGTGTCTTTCAGCTATGTGCCCGAAAAGGAAGTCCTGCATGGCATAAATCTTCACGCTCAGCCTGGAGAAAAAATCGCTCTGGTAGGCTCAACGGGAAGCGGAAAAACCACAATCACGAATCTTCTGACCCGTTTCTACGACATTGAGGACGGAAAAGGCTCCATCACTTACGACGGAATCCCATTGAAGGATATTTCCAAGGATGATTTGAGAAAATCTCTGGGCATGGTTTTGCAGGACACACATCTTTTCACGGGGACCATCCGCGACAATATAAAATACGGAAATCTTGAGGCATCTGAAGCACAGATACTTGCGGCCGCCAAACTTGCCAACGCGGATTCATTCATACGCCATCTGGAAAAGGGGTATGACACCGTGATTACCGGAGATGGAGGAAACCTGAGCCAGGGACAGAGACAGCTTCTTGCCATTGCCCGTGCCGCCGTTGCAGATCCGCCTGTTCTGATTCTTGACGAGGCCACGTCTTCCATTGACACACGCACCGAAGCCCTGATTGAAAAAGGAATGGACCGCCTGATGGAAGGGCGCACAGTGTTTGTGATTGCCCACAGATTGAGCACCGTCCGCAATGCAAATGAGATAATCGTTCTTGAAAAGGGAAATATAATCGAGCGTGGAAACCATGCTGAACTGCTTGAAAAGAAAGGACGTTATTATCAGCTTTACACCGGTGGAATCGAACTTGACTGACCGGGGTCTTTGATTCGCGCGGAGCGGATGTTGATTTTTCCCGCCGTTACAAAATGTCTGTCTCTCCGGGGGCAGTCATTTTTGTGACAAGTCTGTTTTTGCCGTTTTGTTTTCCCCAGTAGAGCAGATTGTCTGCCGTTTTTATCGTGGCTCCAATCTCTTCATTCGGCATGTGATGTGCGACTCCTGCTGTCATTGTTATTTCAAGATGTCTTCCGTTGTAATTGAAGTCCATGGCTCTGACCTTTTGCAGAATCCTTGATATTGTGGAAGGAAGCGGTGAAACCAGATTGATTGCCTCCTGATTTACAATAGTGAATGACTGGGCCACAAGAAATTCCTCACCTCCCCAGCGGCTCACTTTGGCCTTTCCTTTTTCCTGTACCACCGAGCTCATAATCTGCGCGATTGTCTTCAGCACATAGTCTCCGGCATCGTGACCGTATGTATCGTTTATCTTTTTGAAATCGTCTATGTCGAGCATCGCAACGCTGTACGATTTTCCTGATGTGTGAGCCTTGTAGTCCATCTCTTTGAGGATGTGGTTCATTTTGTGCCGGTTGTAGAGTTTTGTGAGTTCATCGCAATCCGCAATTTCCTGAAGCGACTGTTCCTTCATGAGCGCGTTGATTGTATAATGGTAAAGCACAATAAAAATCAGTGAGAACACAAGGATTGAGTTTGCAACGTACATATTGTTTTGTATATTTAATCCCAGCGGGTAAAACGGAATGTTTTTGGAACTGTAAATTTTCAGGGACAGGTAAATCACCATGGAAAGTCCTCCGAATGTCCACGGTAGTTTTTTCATATGCGGAATGTTGAAATAGAGGTAGCGCTCGTAAAAGATGACGATGAGCATTGCAAATGTGTAGAGGGGAAATCCGCACTCCCAGCCGCAGCAGATGGTGGCAAGGATCAAGTGTATCGTTATTTCCGAAATCACCAGAAGGATGTAGGTGCTGACTTTGCGCTTATAAATGAGAATATAGCAGAAAAGATAGAATGTTACGCTGAATATGTTGAAGATTCCCATGACCGGTACATGCAGTGCAAAAAAAACTATGAGAAGGGCTGTGTGCACAATGGTAAGCGCAGAGTTGAGGAAAAGCGATATCTTGCTGAATTCCGATTTTCTATCAATGGATCCCATGGATTCCACCTTGATTATGAAATGCGTGGCAAAGTATTCCCCTGCGGAAACTCTGTCCATTTATTTAATTGTATCACCTGAAATAGTGATTTGCAAGATTTTTTTATAGCAGAGGGAAATCAAAATGCGGTGCAGACGGTTTTTGTGTGCGTTGTTTTTTTGTCTTTTTGAGGTCTCCGGGGGTTTACAAAGCTGAATTTTTGATTTATTCTAATAATCGGGAATAATAAAAAGGGAAAGGGGAATCATTATGAAAGTTACTCTCAAGGAAATCCGGCGTCTGCAGGACGATGTGTCGGACAGAATCAAGTCTATGTCTGAGAATCCTGATTCGGACTTTGATGCATTGGCAGAACTCAGGACACTCAATTTCAACATTTCCATGATATTTTTGCGTTACAGTCTGGAAAAAGACAGCACGGTAATCGAACTGGGGGAAGGGGATGAAAAGATTGTCGAGGCCCTGGCTCCGCTTCGTGTGCGTGAAGTGCAGAAAAAACTGCCTGCCGTTGATGCCGTGGATACAATCGCCACTCTTGCTGCTGCAATGATTGGAGACATCGAAAGCCTTGAGAATCATGTTGATTCATGCCATTCTGTTATATTGAAAGAAAATATTGCACGTCAGCTTGCATCCGCAAAATCCGCATTGTCCGACATTGCCATGCTGCAGAAAAATCCTGACCTGCTCAAGCTGTGGGAATCCGGTCCCGTGCAGGAATTGGGAAAAGCCGCCGCCATGATGGGAAGGACGAAGAGCGAGAGAAAAGCCGCCGCCGCCCGTGAAAATGGAAAAAAAGGCGGTCGTCCCAGAAAGAATTCAGTTCCCGGGACAGTCACTGCGAAAAAGAGCGTCAAATCTTCCATGACAGAAACTGTGAAATCATCAAAATCCATTAAAAACGCTGAGTCTGCAAAATCTGTGAAGGCAACGCCCCAGGTTAAAAGCGTAAATACTCTGAGACGGGTGAAAACAGTGGGAATCGGCCGGAAAGCCAAGAAAAATGCGTGAAAAACAGCGAAATTCTGCATAATTCACGAAATTTTTTTAAAAAGAATTTGACACAACACCACATATAGTGTATACTCACAATCAGATTCAGTATAAATCACTATTTATATTGAACGATTCCCACTCAGCTCTGTCAGCTTTTCCCACTAATCCCACTGGCAGAGCATTTTTTTTGCCCTGAAAGCGGAATCCGGGATTATTTTTTGCGGCTGAATACCTTGTAGTTGATCCAAGAAAAGAGAGGATGTTTTTTCTCAAGTCCGGTAAGCCATTCCGTGCTCACGGTGTTGCTTGCAAGGGCATCGAATACCGTTGAGAAAGACATTATATTGTTTTTGAATTCCTGTGCGGCGAAATCAGGCATGGTTCCTTCCTGAATCATTTCCGGCCATCCGCCTGTCTGGGCAAGAAGAACTTCCTTCGCACCGATGTTAAGAAGTCTGCCTTTGAGTCCGGTCTCGGAGGGAAAACGCTCTGCAAGGTCTATCATCCTTTCGGTTGCCTTTCTTACATAACGCATCATCCAGTTGTTGCTGCCGTCAAGAAGAGGCTCGCCATATCCGTTTCCGCAGTTTGAGCAGGGATACGGGGTGATTTTTTGCAGAGAGAACTGATTTTTGAGATTGTCGCGGCAGTGGGAAAGCTCCATTTTTCCGTCGGCGGCAATTTTACGGATCACCTGTTCAAGCCAGATGATTCCTTCATGCCATGTCTGCCCGAGGAGTTCCGCCGGAATGTTGCAGAGTAAAAGCGGGGCTTCTCCGTCCATGTATTTCAAGGCTTCGTTTAGTTTTTCCTCTTTTTTTGCGCAGAAGTTTTCGGCATCTTCCTTTGCCTGCCTCATTGCTTTTTCAGCATCATAGGGCTCTTTTCCCTCTCCGTCGTCTCCGATTGCCCAGTAGCGGTATCCTGTCTGAACTCTTACGGGGCAGGATCCCAGAAAATCAGAGAGTTCTGCGGCGGAAAGTTCGAATCCCACGTCCCTCTGCTCGCATCTGTAGGCACTTTTGTGCATGTATCCCTCTTCACCTGCGATGTCAAGCGGTGTGTCGTGGTCGCTTCCGAAGATTACCAGGGAATTCTGGGTGCGTACCGGTGCGAAAATGCCTTTTTCCGGCTGTGAGTCGGCGAAAAGCAGAGCCTTGGCGTCAAGAATCGTATAATTTATGCCGTATGAGCGGAGTATCCTGTCGAAAGATGGCGACCATCCCATGTAGGGAAGATAGAACCCTTCTCCGGAATCTCCGAAAGAGACTCTGTTTGCGTGTCTTCCTATTTCAATCTGTGCGTTTACGGCTTCGGTAAGGTCGGCGTAGTGCGGAAGATATGCACCTGTTGCCGCAGTTGGGATGAACTCAATCATCTCGTTTTCTGCGAAATGGCGGAATGCGCGGACAAGTTTTCCTTCGTATGTCTCGTTGAAAAGCTTTTTTTTGTGTTCAAGCGAATTTAAGAGAGACTGTGCCGTTTCCTTTTGATTCGGATTGTCTTTTGCGCGCTCAAGTTCCTTTTTACCAAGGTCAATCCTTTTCTGCAGGTATGTTGTATACTGCTTGCGGATGGTCATGTTGTCAAGAAGGTCGCAGATCAGCGGACTGAGCGAAAGTCCTATCTTGCAGGGTATGTTCTCATTTTCAAGACGGCCCAGCATTTCCAGCAGGGGAAGATATGTTTCGGTAATCGCGGTGAAAAGTATATCGTTCTGAGCTGTGAAATCTTCGGATTTATTGATATTCAGGATGTATGGCTGTTTTGCCGTAATCACAAGAATCAGTTTTTTATCTGCCATTTATATACTCCATCACGAAAATGACTGGCGGTGGGCCATAAAGTGTGCTCTTGCCAATTCTTCCATTCCTGAAAGACGTATCAGAGGATTCATATCCACTTTTTTTCCGGGCTGCATCTCTGTGACAGCTTTGCTTTCCTGCGGGATTTCTATGCGTTTCGTGTATGCGAGCACCTTGGGATTCTGATCTTCCATAGCGCATTTCAGATTGATGATGACGTATTTTTTGCCTGCCGGGAGAAATACATACTGTTCCCTGTCAGATGGCGAGATTTGTATGTCGAAACTGTCAGACGGCATATCTGCTGTAGCCGTGTCGAAAAACGCGACGTGAAGGAAGAAATTCTTAAATGCGTCATCCTCAGTGAGTGTCTCAAGCTCAGCCTCGCGTATATCCCAGAAAACGAAAGCCCATGCGGGGGTTCTGAGAAGCATGCAGATCTGGGTCTCATTGTATGAGCGTGGAAGCATTTCCGGCATTTCGACTTCTTCGTTGTTTATGAGAACGTCATTTTCCGGCTTGTAGGAATCCTGCTCCTGTGCAATTTCCAAAAGCTCTCCAATAAGGATGCGGCGGTTTAAATTGTCTGGTATATCAATGCCATAATCATCTGCAAGGGCCAGCAAATCAGCGGTCGAGGCGGACTCAAGCTGCTGACGGGACAACACTGTTTTTTCCATAGGCTTTATAATCGCGAAAATCGGCTGTTGTGTCAATAACCTAAAGCATAAATTAAGTCCCGGAAGGTCTTTTTCAAGGATGGGGCCCGGCTATTTTTTTTTCACCACCTCTAGAATAAATGTTCATAATATGGTAGACTTGTAGCCTGAATATAGGAAAAATAGCTATGAGTTTGTATGAAGATTTGAAATGGCGTGGATTGATTAAGGATGTTGTGGGTGAAGAAAAGAAGCTTCAGGAGCTTTTGGACGGTGAACCCTTCACTTTTTACTGGGGAACCGACCCCACGGCGGACAGCCTTCATCTTGGACATTATTCTTCTCTTTGCGGTGCGAAACGTCTTGCGAATGCGGGGCATCATCCCATTCTGCTTTGCGGAGGAGCCACAGGACGCATCGGAGACCCCAGACCCACTGCCGAACGCGAAATCATTTCCGAAGAAGCGGTGAACAATAATATTGAAGGAATCCGCAATCAGATAAAGGGCATAGTTCCTACTGCGGAACTTGTTGACAATTACGACTGGTGGAACGGACGCTCATTCCTTGGCACACTGCGCGACATCGGAAAGTACATCAACGTGAATTACATGCTCGACAAAGACATTATCCGCCGCCGCCTTGACACTGGAATCACATATGCGGAATTTTCGTACATGCTTCTTCAGGGGTACGACTTCCTTTATCTTTTCCAGCACAAGAACTGCATCATGCAGGTTGAAGGAAGTGACCAGTGGGGAAACCTTACGACAGGAATCGATTTGATAAGAAAAATTCTCGACAAGGACGCATACGGCTTCACAATGCCTCTCATCGTGGACTCGACAGGGAAGAAGTTCGGAAAGAGCGAAGGAAACGCACTCTGGCTCAGCAAGGAAAAGACTTCCCCGTACCAGATTTACCAGTATCTCTTCAACTCCGACGACTCCAAGGTGCTTGAATACCTCAAGGTGTTCACATTCCTCCCCCGTGAGCAGATTGAGGACATTTACCGTCAGCAGGAGGCTCATCCCGAGACGCGCATTGCCCAGCGCACCCTTGCATACGAAGTGGTTAAGGACCTGCACGGAAAGGAAGAGGCTGACAAGGCTGTTGACGGTGCAAAGGCGGCGTTCAGCGGACAGGGCGACAAAAACAATATGCCCACAATCACTATTTCCCGCGACCTTGTTGCAAACGGTATTGTCGTGACGGACCTTTTCTTCAACGCAAAACTCGGAGGTACGAAAAGCGATGTGCGCCGTCTGATTGAGCAGGGCGGGGCATCCATCAACGGTAAGTCCGTTTCCGACGTGAAAAAGACGGTCACACAGGACGATTTGGACAAAGACGGTGAACTGGTTCTTCGTGCCGGCAAAAAGAAGTTTGTCCGCGTGGTTTTGAACTAGCTTCGGCTGCGGATTTGCAGGCTTTTGTCTACGCATCGCATTATCAAAGTTACCTCGAAAAGCTGAGTCTTTTCGAAGTTTCACCAAGACTGTTTGTTAATATGGAGATTTTTTATGAAGGCAATTGAACTTGAAAAAGCGTACAACCCCAAGGATTTTGAGGACAGAATTTACGCTGACTGGGTGGAAAAGGGCTGCTTCAGGCCCGCTTCCGATGAATCATCCCCGATTCATCAGACTTATCTTGACAAAAAGGCAAAGAATCCTGCCGTCTCCAAATACACTGTCGTAATTCCTCCGCCAAACGTCACCGGAGTTCTTCACATGGGGCACGGTCTTAACAACACATTGCAGGACATCGTTGTTCGTTACCACCGCATGAAAGGCGACAATACTCTCTGGCTCCCGGGAACCGACCACGCGGGAATCGCCACTCAGAACGTCGTTGAACGCGCTCTCAAAAAGGAAGGCACTTCAAGGCAGCAGCTCGGACGCGAGAAATTCCTTGAAAGAACATGGGCAGTCACCCACGACCATCACGACACCATTGTAAAGCAGCAGAGAAAGCTGGGAAATTCAGTTGACTGGAGCCGCGAAAGATTCACTTTTGACGAAGGATTTTCGGCGGCAGTGCGCAATGTGTTCGTGACGCTCTACGAAAGAGGCCTCATTTACAAGGGACATTATCTTGTGAACTGGTGCCCAAGATGCGGAACAGCCCTTGCTGACGATGAAGTTGATCATACCGACACTGACGGTGCAATGTATCACATCTGGTACGAGTATGCCGACGGACCTGCTCCGGACGGTTCCACCAAAATAGAAATTGCAACCACACGTCCCGAGACTCTCCTTGGCGATACTGCGGTTGCCGTGAATCCCGAGGACGAAAGATACAAGAATATAATAGGAAAGAAACTGCGTCTTCCGCTTACCGACCGCACAATCGAACTGATTGCCGACAGCTACGTTGACAAGGAATTCGGAACCGGTATGGTGAAAATCACTCCGGCGCATGACCCGAACGACTGGGAAGTGGGAAAGAGACACAATCTTGAGGTAATCAACATCCTGAATCCCGACGGAACGCTGAACGACAACTGCCCTGAAAAATACCGCGGACTCAAATGCCCGGAAGCAAGAAAGCTTGTCATCGAGGATTTGAAGGAACTCGGTCTTTACAAGGGCGAAGAAAAAATCAAACATTCCGTGGGACACTGCTACCGCTGCAACACCGTGGTTGAGCCTTATTTAAGCGACCAGTGGTTCGTCAAAATGAAGCCGATGGCCGAAAAAGCCCTTGCCGCATGGAAAAACGGAGACATCGTGTTCTATCCCCGCAAATGGGAAAACACATTCACTCACTGGATGGAAGGCATAAAGGACTGGTGCATCAGCCGTCAGCTCTGGTGGGGACACCGCATTCCGGTGTGGTACTGTCAGAAGTGCGGAGAGATGATTGTTTCCCGCGAAGACCCGAAGTGCTGTCCCAAATGCAACGCTCCCGAATCCGACCTGCAGCAGGATCCCGATGTGATGGACACCTGGTTCAGTTCATGGCTCTGGCCTTTCGGAACTTTGGGATGGCCTGAAAAGACAGCCGATCTTGCCGAATTCTATCCGACCACGGCCCTTGTCACTGCATACGACATCATCTTTTTCTGGGTGAGCCGCATGGTGATGGCAGGTCTTGAGTTTACGGGAAAAGCTCCGTTCCACGACATTTACATCCACGGTCTTGTGCGTGACAAACAGGGACGCAAGATGTCAAAATCCCTTGGAAACGGAATCGATCCGCTTGAAATAATCGACATGTATGGTGCCGATGCGTTGAAGTTCACTCTGGGCTATATGGCCGCACAGGGACAGGATGTTCTCGTTGACAAAGACAGCTTCAAGATGGGAAGCCGCTTCTGCAACAAAGTGTGGAATGCAAGCCGCTACATCCTTGGAAATCTTGAAGGCAGAAATCTTGTGCCCGTTGCCGATTCTGATTTGACAGAACTTGACAAGTGGATTTACAGCTGTCTCAACCGTGCAGTGGAAACGGCCCGTGCCGCATTCGAAAGCTACCGGTACAACGATGGTGCCTCCGCACTTTATGAATATTTCTGGAACGAATTCTGCGACTGGTACGTTGAAGCCACAAAACTCAGTTTCCGCGGTGACGACGACAATGAAAAAGACCGTGCCGCTTCTGTCCTGCTGAATGTAATGGAAGAAAGTCTCCGTCTGCTGCATCCCTACATTCCGTTCGTGACCGAAGAGATTTACGGAAAGCTCCCCCTTGAGGAAATCGTGGAGAACCGGAAAAAGGCCGGTGCACAGAAAATCATTTCCTCGTCGGTCTACACAGGCCTTCTGGTTGATGCCCCGTATCCTGAAGTTCAGGCCGACCGTGCAAATGCCCCGGTTGATGAAAGATTCGATGTGTTGAAGGATTTGATCCGCGGCATCCGTGGTCTCCGTGTCGAATGTGGACTCGATCCTGCCTCAAAGCTGCATGTTGCGGTAAAAGTCACAAAAGGCTCGTCTGCGGAAGTCATAAGGGAAAAGACCGATATGATTGAGCTCCTTGCCGGTGTAAAGCAGATTGACTTTGTGGAGTCCTCTCCCGCCAAATCAATCGGAACCGTGGGAAGCGGATTCGAAGCATTCCTTCTGGTTGACGAGGGAATCAACACCGAACAGCTCAAGGCACGCTTTGAAAAGGAAATCGCCGCAGAGGAAGCCTCCGTTAAAAAGAGCGAGGCCAAACTCAACGGAAACTTTGCTCAGCATGCACCTGCCGAAGTGGTTCAGGCAGAACGCGACAAAATGACCGAAAGCAAGAGAAGAATCGAAAAGCTTACAGGCTATGTGAAGAGTCTCTAAGCGTTTCATAAAATCAAGCTGCTTTCAGGAATTCCGGCTTTCAAAGGGGTTTTCTGCAAGGCGGCTTGACTTTTTTCCTCGAAAAAACAGAAAAAGTAATAAACCTGGATTCCGGCACGGAAATCAGTTTGTTGAAAGCCGGGCTGTCTAAAAAGAATTGTCATGCTGAATTTATTTCAGCATCTCTCGTGAAAAGGAGATCCCGAATCAAGTTCGGGATGACGGTAGCAGCAGGTTCGGATTGACGGGGAAATCATACTGAACGAGGCTGTGTCATGCTGAACGTGTTTGCATGCAACCGAATTCAGCATCTCTTGTGAAAAGGAGAGGGACTGACCAAAAAGTATTGTCA
>DGXM01000227.1:0-3505 GCA_002396325.1 Treponema sp. UBA4232 | reverse complement strand
CCAAAAAGTATTGTCATGCTGAATTTATTTCAGCATCTCTTGTGAAAAGGAGATCCCGAATCAAGTTCGGGATGACAGTAGCGGCAGACCCGGGATGACGGTAGCAGCAGGTTCGGAATGACACTATGCAATGAAGTTATCGGACAATCCCCATGACACAAAACTGATTTCCGTGGGATTCCGGAATTTTCGGTTGATTTAAAAAATCCCCTGTGTTATAATGTACCAGAGGAGTACTAATTGTTTTTTGGATTTTAAAACAGCTTTTTTCCTTGTGCGGAGTGTATCTCTGCAATTTATAAAATGTGCATATCCTGGATTAAATGGTGGAAAGCTCTGAACTTCAGTTTTTGAAAAATACTGACGATTCATTTTAGAGATGCCCTGGTCTTTGGGTTTGTCGTTTTAGGCTGATTTCCAGGAGGATTTTTATGTCAGAGTCAATCGATCATGCAAAATTTGAGGGGAAGATTTTTTTCCCGCTGATGATGTCATTTGCGCTTCCGTCTGTTCTCTTCGGTCCTGCCGCATTGTTCATCGGAGCATTGAATTCAAAGGAGTATCTGCATACTCTCACTGATTTTTCTATCTGGCTTTATTTTCTTATCTGCGGTATAGGAATGCCTTTTGCCCTTTATTCATGGTTCCGCAGTTGCATACGAAAATATGACGGCACGAAAGAGGGCGGCATAAAAGTTTTGAAGGATGCAAAAGTCTTTTTCATATTCCCTGTTTTGCTCATTGTTTCAATTCAGTTTATTTTGGCCTGGCAGTTGTTTTTCCGTGCCAATCAGCGCGGTTTCGAATACATTCTGTTTGAAGGACAGAGCTCCTTCCGTTGCTGGGTATCCCTTCTTATGGGACTCACCTTTACGATTGCAGTTTCTTTCTATCTGACATTCCTCGTCAATGTGGAAAAATCACTCAGCTGGGTTCCGACCGTCAGAGGCCATTACGTCATGCACATTCTGTTCAGAAACACAATCATCATCGTTTCCTGCGTAATCGGTCTTCTTTGTCTTGTTATGAGTTCTCTTTTTGTTCCGGCAAACCTTAGGGACATGAACAACCTTGTCTGGGCGAAAGTGCTTCCTCTCTGCGGAGTCGGAGGTTTTGCGACCGTTTTCAATATCTACAACAGTTTCAAGGCCCTGAAAGACGGTATCAGCGAAATAAACGAATTCACCGGAAAACTTGCCGAAAGAAACTATCAGCTTGAGCCTATGCCGATCACCGCCCGCAATGAGCTTGGTGATTTGATGGGAAACATCAATCTTTTCCACGATACTATGGAAGATTTGTTGAGGAACATGAAGAATTCCGCTGTGGCCTCAATCCGCACGGCAGGCACTTTGTCTCAGAATATGGACCATGCAGGTGAAAGCGTCACGAACATCACTTCGAGCGTACAGAGCGTTGACATGGAGATGGAAAATCAGGCTGCGGTTGTCGATGAGTCCCAGGCTTCCGTGAACCAGATTCTTGGCCGCATCCGTGAACTCAACGACAGCATCGAGGGACAGGCCGCCTGCGTGAACGAGTCTTCCGCCGCTGTTGACCAGATGGTTGCAAACATCAATTCCGTGACTCAGGTTCTCGAGAAAAACGCCATCGCGGTAGGGGAGCTTGGGCATGCCTCCGATGAAGGACGCGGTGCTGTCAGAAATGCAGTACAGGTCGCGGAAGAAGTCATCAAGCAGTCTTCGGGGCTTATGGATGCCTCGAATATCATTCAGACCATTGCAAGCCAGACGAACCTTCTTGCCATGAATGCCGCCATTGAGTCAGCACACGCCGGTGAGGCCGGAAAGGGATTTGCTGTTGTTGCCGATGAAATCCGCAAGCTTGCAGAGCAGTCAAACAAGCAGGGTAAGATGATTAAGACCAGCCTTAAGACTTTGTCAGGCTCCCTTTCCAATATTGCAAGCAGTATCACAGAGGTTCAGGAAAAATTTGACATCATCTACGAAGTGGCTCAGACTGTGAAAAATCAGGAGTCCGTGGTTATGAATGCCATGGCCGAGCAGAACGAAGGCAACAAACAGGTCCTTGAGGCGATGAGAAGCATCAACGATTCAACCAACATGGTAAAGGACGGTTCGAACGAAATGCTCAACGGTGCCGAACAGGTTGCACTTGAGATGAATAATCTGGCCGAAGTGACAAGACGCATAAACGAAAGCATGTCTTCAATCTCTGCCGATGTGAATGAAATCTCGACGGCTATGGATTTGGTGTCTCAATCCTCAGC
Source organism: Treponema sp. UBA4232 (assembly GCA_002396325.1). Taxonomy (GTDB): domain Bacteria; phylum Spirochaetota; class Spirochaetia; order Treponematales; family Treponemataceae; genus Treponema_D. Next base: position 1,254 of record DGXM01000227.1, on the reverse strand, counting down.
CAAGAACCAGCAGGACATCAACTCACTGGCCGCAGAAATCGGTACATTCAAGTTGAAGAACGAATAGAAGATTTGTGGAAGTTCCGGTCTGCGGCAGAATGACAGTGCTGCGGATTGGAATGAGGTCTTCTTTTCGGCTCTTTTTTGGATTTCTTGATTGGAATTCTGCTATCTACTATTGAATTCTTTCAAAAAAAGAGATATTCTATAAGTATAAAATTTTCTTATATATAGGAGTAAAATTTTTATGGCTACAGTAAAAGTTGCTATTAACGGTTTTGGCCGCATTGGCCGCCTGGCATTCCGCCAGATGTTTGATGCAGCAGGTTATGAAGTTGTTGCAATCAACGATCTTACCAGCCCCAAGATGCTCGCTCACCTTCTGAAATATGACACAGCACAGGGTGGTTTCGCAGGAAGAATCGGTGAGGGAAAGCACTCAGTTTCTTACATTGATGATGTTCTTGCAGAAGACGGAAAGACTGTGAAGGAACCCGGTGCTATCGTTGTTGACGGTAAAAAGATTACCATTTACAAGGAAGCAAATGCTGCCAACCTGCCTTGGGGAAAGATTGGTGTTGATGTTGTTCTTGAATGCACAGGTTTCTATGTTTCAAAGGCAAAGTCACAGGCTCACATCGATGCCGGTGCCAAGAAAGTTGTTATTTCAGCTCCTGCCGGAAACGATCTGCCCACAATCGTTTACAATGTGAACAACAAAACATTGAAGGCTTCTGACACAATCATTTCAGCAGCTTCCTGCACAACAAACTGCTTGGCTCCTATGGCTAAGGCATTGAACGACTTCGCTCCCATCCAGAGCGGAATCATGAGCACAATCCATGCTTACACCGGCGACCAGATGATTCTTGACGGTCCCCAGAGAAAGGGTGACCTCCGCCGCTCACGTGCAGGTGCACAGAACATCGTTCCGAACTCAACAGGTGCTGCAAAGGCCATCGGTCTTGTTATCCCTGAATTGAACGGAAAGCTTATTGGATCTGCACAGCGCGTTCCCGTGCCGACAGGTTCAACCACAATCCTTACTGCTGTTGTCAAGGGCAAGGACATCACAAAGGAAGCCATCAACGCTGCAATGAAGGCCGCTTCAAACGAGTCTTTCGGATACAACGAGGACGAGATTGTTTCTTCTGATGTTATCGGAATGCGCTACGGCTCACTCTTCGATGCAACACAGACAATGGTTTCAAAGATTTCTGACGATACCTATCAGGTTCAGGTTGTTTCTTGGTA
>DGXM01000163.1 GCA_002396325.1 Treponema sp. UBA4232 | reverse complement strand
AATTCGGCAAATTTTTTTTACAGAGGGGATCCCGAATCAAGTTCGGGATGACGGTAGCGGCAGGGCTGGAATGACGGGGGAATCATGCAGAACGAAGCTGTGTCATGCTGAACGTGGTTGCACGCAACCGAATTCAGCATCTCTTGTACAGAGGGGATCCCGAATCAAGTTCGGGATGACAGTAGCGGCAGGTTCGGGATGACAGTAGTTGTAAGTTCGGGATGACAGTAGTTGTAAGTTCGGGATGACGGTAGCGGCAGGGTTGGAATGACGGGGGAATCATGCTAAACGAAGTTGTGTCATGCTGAACTTGTTTCAGCATCTTTTGTACAGGGGAGATCCCGAATCAAGTTCGGGATGACAGTAGTTGTAAGCTTGGAATGACGGGGAAATCATGCCAAACGAAGCTGTGTCATGCTGAACGAAGCCCTGTCATGCTGAACTTGTTTCAGCATCTCTTGTACAGGGGAAGATCCCGAATCAAGTTCGGGATGACAGTAGTTGTAAGTTCGGGATGACGGTAGTTGCAGACTTAGAATGACGGTGGCGGCAGTGGTGGAATGACGGTGGCGGCAGTGGTGGAATGACGCTATGCAATGAACTTATCGGGCAGGACCGTGACGCAAAAAGTGATTTTCGTGTCAAAAATATTCAGCCTGTACAAAACGAAAAGAAATATGATATAATGGAAGAATGATGAAGATTGTAATTGTCGGAGCCGGTTTTACGGGGACTCAGCTTGCAAAAAAACTTATTGCTGAGGGAAATGAAGTCCAGATTATAGAAAACAATCAGGAAAAAGTGGACCAGTTTCAAACCCAGCTTGACTGCTCGATTATATATGCTGACGGAAATAATCTTTCCACGCTGCAGCAGGCAGGAATTGCAGATGCCGATGCCCTGGTCGCGGTGACTGATAATGACGAAATCAATATGATTACCTGCTCGCTTGTGGACGCCATCTATCCCGACGTGATAAAAATTGCCCGTGTGCGGAATTACGGCTATTATGTGAATCAGCAGGAAAATTCAAAGATTCAAAAAGAGACTTTTGCCAAGACAAACAGGCCTCTGTACGGAATCGACTTTATGATTAATCCTGACGTGGCCGCCGCGGAAGCTATTGTGACCGCTGTGGAGCACGGGGTTTCGGACGTTACGCCGCTTGGAGACGGGGAGTATGAGCTTACCACTGTGAAAATCGAACCCGGAAGCAGAATTGACGGCATAATGCTTAAAAACATCCGCAATCTGACGGACAAAAAGATGATTGTCGTGTTTGTTGAGGATAAAAACGGCACTACGCTCCCGAAAGGCGATACAATCCTGCGCGCGGGAACTTCAATCGGCGTGCTTTCGCATAAAGACAATCTTCAGGAATTGCTTTCACTATGCGGTTCCGAGACCAAGAGCATCAAAAAGGTCCTGCTTCTCGGCATTGGTAAAATAGGTTCCATTGTGGCGGACAGCATCATCCAGCGCAAGAACAATTCCTTTTTGGCCAAACTCTTCGGCAGGAAAAACAAAAAAAACAGTGCACAGAGATTTGTGATTGTTGACAACGACAAAGACTCCTGCGATATTGCCAGGGACAGATTCCCGGATTCCGAGGTTTTCTGTGCGGACATTACCGACGAGGATTTTATCGAAGAAGAGGGGCTGGACAAATTCAATCTGGCCATTTTCGCCACTCACAACCACGAACTGAACCTGATGATGGCGGCATATTTCGAGGCTCTAGGCGTGAAAAACACGATTGCCCTCATTGCAAACTCCACTTTCTGCAGTATTGCTGAAAAAATGGGGGTCGATGTTACGGTTCCAATCCGGGATACCGTGGTTGACAGCATAATCAGCCATCTTCGCGGAAAGAGCGTGACCGAAGTGCATACAATCTCCGAAAATCACGAGATTCTGGAATGTGACCTTCCTTCTTCAAGCCCTGTGGTGGGAAAGACTCTCAAGGAAATTGCGAAACCCGGAGACTTCCTGCTTCTTTTGCAGAAAAAGGCCGGAGCAGCGCATTACGAACTGCCGTCCGGAGACTCCGAACTGAACGTCGGGGACCATCTTGTGCTCATCATCCGCAGCGGAGACAAAAAAATCCTGGAGAACTTCAGTGGAAAAGACTAAAAACGTCAGCATGACATTTGTTGTTGCCCGCATAGTAATCCTCATAACTGCAATAGTTGGACTCACGTTCATTTTCCCGGTGACATCGGCAGTGATTCATAAAGAATACGGTGCGCTTTCTTCGTTTCTGATTCCGATGGGCGTAAGCATTGTTATGGGCATAATCTTTCTGCTCCTGGGAAAAAACAAACCTTCCCGCCTCAGTACCAGAGCCGGTTTCGTGGTGGTGGCCCTTGCCTGGTGCGTTGTTTCGCTCTTCGGTGCGCTTCCCCTGTGGCTTAGCGGTGCGATTCCCGATTTCACCGATGCCGTTTTCGAAAGCGTTTCAGGATTTTCAACGACTGGAGCAACCATTTTAAGTGAAATTGAAGGTCTTCCGTATGCATACAGCATGAATCTGTGGCGTTGCACAACCCACTGGCTCGGAGGAATGGGAATCGTTGCACTCACGGTCGCACTGCTGCCCATACTCGGCGTGGGTGGATTTCAACTCATCAAAGCGGAAACCACCGGCCCGGAAAAAGGCAAGCTCACCGCAAAAATCACCGACACTGCAAAATGGCTCTGGTTTATGTATTTCGGATTCACGGTTTTGGAACTGATTCTTCTGAAAATGGCCGGAATGTCTTTTTACGATGCGCTCTGCCACGCCTTTGCGACTCTCGGCACAGGAGGATTTTCCACCAGAAACGCAAGTGTGGGCGCATACAACTCAGCCGCGGTTGACTGGATCATCACTGTCTTCATGTTCCTTGCGGGCATCAACTTTTCTCTATATTATTCCGCAATTCGCAGGGATTTCGGTGAAATCAGGCGCAACACGGAGTTGAAAGTCTACGTGAGCATCGTTGTGCTGGCATCCGTTGCAATCGCGGTTCTGGAGTCTGGTCGATTCGGCGGATTTTTCAAGTCACTGCGCTACTCGTCATTTCAGTCGCTTTCAATTATCTCCACGGCAGGATTCGCTACCTCCGATTTCACTCTGTGGAAACCCGCAAGCCAGGCCATCATTTTCGCGCTGTTTTTCATGGGAGGATGTGCAGGTTCCACCGGTGGCGGCGTAAAAGTCATCAGGTGGGTTGTGCTGGGGAAAATTGCACACAGGGAAATCCTCAAACTCCTTCATCCCAGGGGAGTGTTTTCAATCCGCATCAACAAGCAGAACAGCCGCCCGGAAATCGCAGCCACAGTCACTGCATTTTTCTTCATATATCTGATGCTGATTTTTGCAACAACATTCGTGGGATGCCTCTTCAACATGGATGTCCTCACTTCGTTCACGGGTGCCCTCAGTATGATTGGCAACGTAGGTCCCGGTTTCGGCTCTTTAGGTCCGTCATGCAACTACGGATGGCTCCCCGCATTCGTGAAATGGTGGTACAGTTTCGCAATGATAGCAGGCCGCCTTGAATTCTTCACAATGGTAATCTTCCTGTCACCTTCATTCTGGAAAAAATAGGGTCCGTCTCCGGCAGAATTTCATTGAAAATTTCCAATTCCTTTTTAACGGATGTTGGGTTATAATCTTTGGTGGGGGTATGTTGTGGCTGCACGAGACAATGTTCAGAATGAAAAAAAGTACATTTTGGCACTGGACCAGGGGACTACGTCTTCACGGGCGATAGTGTTCAATCAGAAGGCGCAGAAAATCAGTTCCGCACAGCAGGAATTCACTCAGCATTTTCCGAAACCGGGCTGGGTGGAGCATGATTCAGAGGAACTCTTTTTGTGTCAGCTCACGGTGGCTCAGGAAGCCATAAGACAGGCCCGCATTTCACCGTCCAGGGTGGCGGCAATAGGCATTTCCAACCAGAGGGAAACCGTGGTTGTGTGGGATAAGCGCACCGGAAAAAGTGTGTACCGCGCAATTGTGTGGCAGTGCCGCCGTACAGCAGACATGGCACAGAAGCTTATCACGGACGGACTGACTCCGATGATTCAGGAAAAAACGGGCCTCATTCCCGATGCGTATTTCAGTGCCACGAAGATACAGTGGATTTTGGAAAATGTCCCCGGTGCAAGAGAAAAAGCGGAAAAGGGATACCTCCTTGCAGGCACAATCGACACCTGGCTCATCTGGAAACTTACCGGGGGAAAAGTCCATGTGACCGATTACACCAACGCAAGCCGGACAATGCTTTTCAACATCCACACTCTGAACTGGGACGAGGATTTGCTCAAGCTGTTCAATATTCCACGCAGCATGCTTCCCGAAGTGAAAGGCTCATCCGAAGTGTACGGACTCACCGACAAATCCGTCTGCGGATTCGAGATTCCCATTGCCTCATGCATAGGAGACCAACAGGCGGCGCTTTTCGGACAGGGGTGTTTTTCAGAGGGGTCGGTGAAGACCACATACGGCACGGGTTGTTTTATGCTTATGAATACCGGTGAAAAACCTATATCCAGCCGCAACGAACTTTTGACTACAATCGCTTTCGGTGTGAAGGGAAAAATCCAGTACGCTCTCGAAGGCTCTGTTTTTATGGGCGGGGCTTCGATAAAATGGCTTCGCGACCAACTCGGGATAATCCGCACGGCACGCGAATGTGACGCTCTGGCTGAATCCGTGCCCGACTCTAACGGTGTTTTCATGGTACCGGCATTCACAGGTCTGGGAACTCCATACTGGGATCCTTACGCAAGAGGGATTATCGCAGGCCTTACCCGCGGTGTGACGAAAGCCCACATCTGCCGTGCCACAATAGAGGCCATCGCTTTTCAGGTGAAGGATCTTTTGGTGTGCATGGAAGAGGATGCCGGCTCCCACATAAAGGAAATGAGAGTTGACGGAGGGGCCAGCGTGAGCAATGTGATGATGCAGTTCCAGTCCGATATTTTGAATACACCCATTTTCCGTCCCAAAAACGTGGAGACCACGGCGCTTGGAGCCGCTTTTTGCGCAGGACTTGCCGTGGGTGTATGGAAAAACAAAGAGGAGATTTTGAACAACAGTACCGTGGAAAGAATCTTCACGCCCGAAATGTCTGATGAAAGACGCAGGACCCTTCATTTTCAGTGGAAGAAAGCCGTGGACCGCAGCATGGGATGGAGCCGCCCCGAGTGATTTTCAGGGAGATTTTTTGCAACATTCTGTGCATCCGGTTACGACCACGTGTTTTTTGCCGTCAGAATAATTAAAAAGCCTTGCCACCAGATGTCCGTCTTTAACGGGAACAGTTTTGTGGCATACAGGACATTCCCGCTTCAGGCCGGGTTCCGGGGCAGGGTAGCAGTGCGGACATCCGCTTATGGTGCAGAGCTGGTCTCCCACTTTCATCGGGCGGTACACGCGGCTGAACAAATCTTCGCCTTTCTGCAGTGTGCTTGAACACAGGGGACAGGTTATGAGAAGCCCGTTTGCGGCGGCGTTTTTCTTTGTCTGCTTTACAAGAGCCTCTTTGTTTTGAGCCGCCGTTTTTTTGTTTTGCCAGGAAATGAAAAGCAGCAGAAGCCATATAAAAAGCAGAACCACCGCTCCAATCACAATATATGAAACCAAGCTGGACATCGTATACTCCGCTCCCATTTTAGCAGATTCCCGGAATTGTTGCTACAGGTCCCCGGCGGTGTCTTTTTTTCTCCATCGAGGGGGAATGGATGCGTCTTGATTGCCGGGAGTCTTGCTTTTACAATTTATTGAAAATCTGCTACCATGTCCTTACAAGTTTAAAGATGAGGGGCGAAAAAGGTGATAGACCCTCTTTTTATGGATTCCCTGAACAGCGAGTTTGAGGAAATCTCTAAAACTGCGGACATAAAAAAACGGAATGCGGCCCTGGATATTTTCCACGACAAAATCAGCAGTTTGAAATTCCTTGATGAAGCCGTTGCGTGATTTATACAAGGATTTTTGCCAGTTTTTGGTAGGGAGTTTTGAATGCAAAGGAATTACAGTCTTTCTTACTCCGAGGGGTATGCAGTTGCAAGTTGGTCGAATTGCACATTAAAAATTGAAGATAGCAATTTTATATTGATAATCAGGTGGTTATGTGATATACTGATACAGTACATCCAGCATTGTATTAGATTTGCATGGAGGAAATCCTGATGGCTGTTAGTTATAGAAAACTATGGAAGTTGCTTATTGATATGGATATGAAGAAAAAAGATCTCAGAATGACATCCGGAATTAGCACGAATGCATTAGCGAAACTTGGTAAAAACGACAGAGTTACTACTGATGTTATTGACAAAATATGCTGTGCATTAAACTGTGATGTAGGGGATATCATGGAAATCATTGATGATGGACAAGACCATACGTTTCAAGGAGGATCGGATGTTGAAAATTGATCTTCTCAAAAGATATATATATGAAGATACTTGGAATAAGGTTGATTTTAGGCCATTAAAGGAGACTCTGGTAAAACTTTCGCAGCAAAAATTGAAAGACTTTTCTCCAATGCAAAAGAAATCTTATTCGGACAATCCTATTCAGCTGATAGATTTCTTTTGCGGCGCAGGAGGAACATCTCTTGGCTTTGCAGCAGTAAATGAGATTATCCCTGCTTTTGATTTTTTAGGAGGCTGTGATATTAATAAAGCATCGGCAGACAGCTATGCTCACAACTATGGAACGCCGCTTATTAATTGCGATATCAGAGAATTGGCCCGGGATGAGAAAAGGCAGATAGAGTTTCTTGATCGCATTGGTTATGACAGTTCCAAACCTGTCATTTTAATTGGATGCGCACCTTGCCAAGGTTTCACTTCTCATAGGAAAAAGCACTGGAATGAAGGCGACGACATAAGGAACAATCTGGTTAATGTGTTTGCGGAAATTGTAAGCCGTATCCAGCCTGTCGCATTTGTTATGGAGAATGTGCCAGAGTTTTTGTCGAATAGATATTGGCGGTATTTTGCCGCTGCAAAGGAACGCTATGCAGAAGATGGGTATACCGTAAAGGAGAATATATATAATGCTGCAGCTTTCGGAGTGCCGCAGGAGCGCTTTCGTTCGATTGTAATTGGTATGAAGAAAGATTTCCTTCTCCCGGAAGGATACCTTGATCCAAGTGATTATAAAACAGTAAGGGAAGCGATAGGTAATTTGAAGCCCGTTTCTGCAGGAGTGGCAGATCCGCTTGATCCGATGCATAAAAGCGCCGCACATAAAAAAAGCACAATCGATGTGCTCAAGCAGGTTCCGCATGACGGTGGAAACAGACCTGCAGGAGTTGGACCTGCCTGCCTTGATAGAACAAAAGGATTTTCTGACACTTACGGCCGTCTTTATTGGGATCGCCCTTCAATAACAATAACTCATTATGCGCGAAATCCTGCAAGCGGTAGATATACTCACCCGGAGCAAGATAGAGGTCTTACTGCAAGAGAAACGGCCTTGCTTCAAAGTTTTCCGAATGGGTTTGAGTTTACAGGAAAATTCGATGATGTTTACAGACAGATTGGAGAAGCGGTACCGCCTCTCTTTGCGACAGGCATCGCTGCGAATATCCTTATAGAAATGATTTCATCTGAGCCAACTGAGAAAGAATTGGAAGACAGTCCAAAATCCATAGAGAAACCTGTCAGCAGTTCTTATTCAAGTGTTATTGCTGGAATTAAAATCAAGAGGAAAGAGGAACAGTATGTCTGAGTACACTTGTATTGATAGTTTTTGCGGTGCAGGAGGACTTGGCCTTGGATTAAAGCAAGCGGGATTCGATATTCGCTTAAGTTTTGATATTGATAACACTTGCATTAAGACCATTAAGGATAACAAAAAATACTTCGATCATACTGCACTTGTGGCAGATATCAGCGATATGCTTGGTGGAAAGGCTCTGAAGGCTTGTCATATGAAAAGAGGTGAACTGTTTCTTCTTGCTGGGGGGCCGCCCTGCCAAGGATTCTCTGTTCAAAGAAGAGGCAGTGATGTTGATCCGCGGAACCAACTGGTTTTCAAATACGCACGGCTTGTTGATGAATTATTTCCTAAATATTTCGTGATGGAAAATGTTTCAGGAATTGCCGGAAAGAGAGGAAAAACAATTCTTGAACAGTTAATTGATGAATTGAAAAACATAGGATACGAGGTGCATATAAACCTTTTAGATGCACAGGATTACGGGGTTCCTCAAAGAAGAAAAAGATACATTATTGTCGGAGAAAGAGCCGATATGGGCGTTCATTATCAGTATCCGAAGCCTACTGGAACACATCATACTGTTAGGGATATCATTGGAAATTTGCCAGAGCCGCCAATGGACGGAAGTGATTATCCAGGTATATCTTTGCATAGAAGAGATAGGTTATCGGATATTAATTTGAAACGAATACAGGCGTTAAAACCTGGTCAGGGACGCGAATATCTTCCGGATGAACTGCTTGCGGATTGTCACAAAATCGATAGTTCTGTCATCGGGTATAGAAATGTGTATGGGAGAATGGCATGGGACGATGTTGCTCCCACTATTACTGCACGATTTGATAGCTTTACCCGTGGAAAATTCGGACATCCCGATCAGGACAGGAGCATTTCTTTAAGAGAAGGAGCACTATTACAGACATTTCCGATGGATTTTGAATTTACTGGTAATAAAGTCGATATTGCTAGACAAATAGGGAATGCTGTCCCGCCGGTGTTGGCAGAGCAGATAGGAAGAAGCATTATTGACTGTTATAAAAGAAGAGAGGAAGAATAATGTCATATATATCGATTCTAAAATCATATTTGAAAGCCCTGCAAGAACAGTATAGGAATGCAAAGAACAGCGGGCAGTATACGGCAGAATTGTCTTATCGCATGCCGATTGATACATTTGTGCGCGCACTTGCAAAGGAATTCAATCCCGATGATGATATAGATGTCATCCTAGAACCTACGACACAGGGAAGAGTCGGGCGTCCTGATTGGCGTATTCATAACAAGGATACTATGGGCATTTATGGCTATATTGAGAGTAAGGGGCTTTCTGAAGAGCCTTTTGATACGAAGCCCTATGCTGCTCAGATAAAAAAGTATCTCACATTAGGACATAAATTGATTATTACAGACGGAATTGATTTTGTATTCTGTTTTGATAAGGATAGAGCTCCTACAGTCATATCCGTGATCGGAAAAGATAAAATGCATGTCAGGGATTGGTCTGCGCAGAAAATTGATTCGCGTTTTGAAGTGTATATGCGAGAGTTTTTCAATAAGCCCTCTCCGCAGCAAGTTAATGAAGAGAAATTAGTAGAACTTGTAGCCGTTAGAACAAGAATGCTTGCTGATGATATTTTGGAACTGGCTAATATCCCGATTGAAGAAGCTATAAATGAAAACGAACGGGAGGTTATAGCTCTTCTCCAAGGAATGCTGGCATTGGTTTATAACCACAATGACTCGAATTTGAGGACAGGTGAAGTGTTCGCAGACTTTACTGCACAAGTGATAATGTTTTGCCTGCTCTATGCTCATAGGGTTTTGTGTGAGCCGGATGACTCTCCAGCTGAAAAAGAAAGAAAAATAAAAGCATACATTAAGGAAGACCTGACAGAAGGAGAATCATTAACACCGTTTAGGAACCTTATGCTTTATCTGCGAGATCATGCCGATAAGAGCTTCTTTATCAATCAACGTATAGATGAGTGTATAAAGTTCTTATCTTTCATACGAATGACAGATCAGCAGTTGTTGAATCCAGACTACCATAAACTTTTTGAGTTGTTCCTCTCAAAGTACGATGCCAAATCACGGTTTGATTTCGGTGCATATTATACACCTAAAGTTCTGGCTGATTTTGTCGTAAAACTGACAAATCATGTGGTCGCACAAAACTTCCCTGGGAAGAGCATCTATGATGATGGAAATACTATCATAGATCCGTGTTGCGGAACGGGTTCCTTTATGGAGGAATTGATCTGCCATGATCCTGGTGACGGGAGCTACAACCTTTGTGGTATTGAGATTCTTCCGGCTCCATATATGCTTGCGAATTATCGCATGGCCGTTCTTGAGAAACAGATCGGAAAGAAGAACAGCAAGATTGATATTTTGCTTGCCAATACATTAAGCAATAGCGTTTTTAATGGTGATGCGAATGCCGATTCGATTGAAGGAAGGGAGTTGCTTCAGGCTAATAAAATATCAAATTTACCGTTAAAACTCGTAATAGGAAATCCACCTTGCTCAGACACATCGCGTGAGAATTCTACTGCGGATTTTTCAATCATTAATGAATTGATGGAGGATTTTAGACCGCCGAAAGAATTGCGCCACGGAAGACAGAATATTCAAAAACAGGTCAATAATCCTTTTATGCAGTTTTTGAGATGGAGTTGCAAAAAACTACTGGATTCACATAACCACTCTGTTCTTGCTCTTGTTGTTCCTTTATCGTTTTTAGAAGCGGAATCATATAGATATGCACGAAAATATCTCTGCGAGCATTTTTCAGATGTTTGGGCAGTTGCTGTTGATGCGGATGCTAGAACTGGCGCACGAAGTGATAGTCTGTTCAAAACTCTTCAAGGCCGTGCTGTTATTGTACTGACAAGGAAATATGGTGATACTGCGCCTGTAACAAAAGTGTGTTATTGTGATTATTCGCACTGTATGCGTGGGGAGAAGGAACGACTGCTAAGCGGTGATATTGCGGATATTTCATCTCGTTTTGAAGAATACGCTATTGATACGGACTTGTTTATGTTTTCCCCGGTCAAGTCATTCAATACGGATATGTATAAGAAGTTCTGGCCAGTCAGTGGTGAAAACGGACAGAATGCAATTTTTATGAATCATTGTTCAGGTATTAAACTGGCACCAACAGCTATTTTTACTCATGTTAAGGCACCGATGTTAAAAAGAAGATGCAGAGAGATTGTTTCTAACGGGGCAGATGAGGCTATGGTTTGGTTTTCAGGGCAAGATAGGCCTCCGAAGGAAGAGAAGATTATTGCATTTCAAAATGCATTGAACGGTTGCGGCGATAGAAGAGCTATGGATCAGACGCTCTCGGATAACATTCGTCCATACTCCTTCAGACCATTTCTTACTTCAAATGTTTTGCTGTGGCAGGATGTTTTGATGAAGTATAGTCGGATTGGAGGTGGTGGAACGAGACTTCGTCCAGAAATCATCAAAGCTTATTCTGATCAGAATACTATTGGATTCGCTATGGCTCATGCACCTAAAGACCTTAATCCAACTCTGTCACAGTTTGTTTCTTTTTGCTGGTATTACCCGGATAATGATATGTGTGCAAGGGGAAATTCACATATTTATATGAATCAATATCCAAACGGCCAGGGTGGAATGACATCCAATATTTCCCCAAAGATTATCGATGCGGTTTCCTCTATGACTGGAATGACAGAAACCGAGGCTGCAAAGAAAATTGTCTTCTACGTTTATGCCGTAATGTGTTCTCAGGTATATTTGGATGATTTTGAAGGAGCCCTTTTTACTGTAAATCAGTCAGATAAAAGAGCAAGAGTTCCTGTTGTATCTGATAAGGATAAATTTCTGGAAATTGCGGGAATTGGTAGAAATATAGCCGAGTTGGAAAAAGCTGACTTTGAGCCAGAAAACATACTTGGTTTCGATTATGAGATGTTGATGCAATCCATACCTTCGGGGTTTCGGCTTAAAAATGTTACTCATCCGTTTGATTCGGACAAGGAATTATTGCTGTTGACCGATGGTACTAAAACCATAGAGGTTTATTGTCCTCTTTCGCTTCAACGACTAAATATATCTGGGTATGATGTAATTAAGGCGGTGTGGCTTAAGTTCAATTCTTATGATTTTGCACATTGTGAGTTTGCAAAAAATGATATGAAACGATTGCTGGACTTCCTTAATATAATCGCTATGCATGAAAAGTATGTTGAAAAACTTGATGAGGTCATGGCGCCTGTACTGGAAGGTTTGGTTCCGCTGGTTGAAAACGAAAACTGACAGGTAATATCAACATGGATAAATTTTCGAAGGAAAAGAGGAGTGATATTATGTCGCAGGTTCGTGGCAAAAATACTAAGTCTGAAGAAACCGACAGGAAATATTTGTTTTCAAAAGACTTTAGATATCGTAAAAATGATATGCGATATCCAGGAACTCTGGACATTTTGTTGACAAAGTATCGCACGACGATTTTTATAGACGGATGCTTTTGACATCAATATTCTAATTGTGCCGTTGCTGCATTACCGGAAGCGAATAAAGATTACTGGAGAAAAAGCTTCAGAGAAACGCAGAATGTGATGCGTTGCAAATCAGATTGTTTCATGGACTGGGATGGTATGTAATCTTTATTTTGGAGTGAGTGATTTCCAACAGAACAAAACTCGGAGAGAGCAATCCCTTGTTGATGAGATAGAGCATCATTGAAACATGGTGTAAAAGCAGTTGAAGGGAAGACTCTGAATGAAGTGTATTTGCTTGGGAACAATGATTATGCTTTTATATCATAGCCGTATGCGCAGTGCTGATAAAAACAAAACTGTGTGCGGTGGAGTTTTTACGGCCTATGTTCCGATTGGATTCCTGACTGCGGACAGCATTTCAAGCGATGCCGTGCAGATTGTTCCGAATGCCGCGCTCTACCACTTCGGAGTGCTTACAAGCAGTATGCACATGGCCTGGATGCGCGCAGTGTGCGGCCGCCTGAAAAGCGATTACCGCTACAGTAAGGACATAGTGTACAACAACTTCCCCTGGCCTTATCAAATTGATAATGGAAAATTGATAATTGAAAATGAGCTTTCTGAAAAACAAAAATTGTCAATTCTAAATTATCAATTGAAAAGACTGCCCAGTCCATTCTTGATGTCCGTGCAAAATACCCGGACTGCTCTCTTGCCGACTTCTACGATGAAACTACCATGCCCGCAGACTTGCGCAAAGCCCATCGTGAAAACGACAAGGCTGTAATGGCGGCG
>DGXM01000178.1 GCA_002396325.1 Treponema sp. UBA4232 | reverse complement strand
GCGGAGGGCGGCATCCGCACTTCCCCGGACTCAAAATCGGTCTTCCTCGACATCAGGACGTCGACCCCGTTCACGGAGTACGACATCGAGATGCAGCGGGCCGGCTCAAGGGAGATTCCCAGGCGCGCAAGGTACTACCAGTCGGTCATGGACATAGACTTCCTCGACCCGAGCATGAACTACATCGAGCTGAAGGAGAACGTCGTGCTCTTCATCTGCCTGACCGACATATTCGGCAGGGGGCTTCCCGTCTACACGTTCTCGAACACATGCAGCGAGGCCCCCGGCCTCCCCCTGAACGACGGAACAAAAAAGGTCTTTTACATAGCCGAGAATTATGATAAAATAAGCGAGGAGGAGGCGAGGAGCTTTATGGCACTGGTCAAAACGGGAAACCCCAGCAGCGCATACACGAAGAGGATTGCGGAAATAGTGGAGAAGTACAAGAACTACCCCCGCATGAAACGCGAGTATCTCGATGCAATGCAGAGCGAGTCGATCACCGCAATGGAAATGGAGGAGGCCCGCCAGCAGGCCCTGGCCGAAGGCCACGCAGAAGGTCTTGCAAAAGGCCATGCCGAAGGCCTGAAAGAGGGGGAGAGGCAGAAGGCTCTGGAAACCGCGCGGAAAATGACGGCGGAAAACTGCGAAAGGTCCCTCATTCTGAAGGTGACCGGAATCACTGAGGAGGATTTGGACTCCCTGTCATAATTCAGCCGGCATAATGCAGAACCCTCTGCCGGGGAAAGACAGAGGGGGCTTTTTATTTGCACAGCCGCGTTGTTTTACCGGCACATCCCCGGACTCGGACGAAAGAATGAATCAGTGCAAATCTTCCGTGCGGATCAAGCGGAATCCGCAGACAGAATATTTTCGAGAGCCTTTCCCGCACCTTCATCAATTTTTCTTTAAAATACCGCCTGCCGTTTTTTATAAATTGTTGTTGACAAATAATATTATTCTTTGTATAATATTATAAAGATTAGGAACAGGAGGTGTTTTATGATGTTCAACACCGGTTCCTCACTGCTTGATGCCGTGGTGCTTGCCGTGGTTTCAGCAGAGAAAGACGGAACCTACGGATACAAAATCACGCAGGACGTGCGGACTGTATTGGACGTCTCCGAAAGCTCGCTCTATCCGGTTTTGCGCAGACTCCAGACGGGCGGATTACTGGAGACTTACGACAAGGAATGTAACGGAAGAAACCGCCGCTACTACAAAACAACAGATTCGGGTGCACAGGAACTGAAGTCATACAAACAAGACTGGACGGCCTATGTGCAGAAAATCAACACAATTCTGGGAGAATAACAGATGACTAGAGAGGCATATTTACAGGAACTCAAAAAAGCTCTTGCGGCTCTGCCCGTTGCCGAACAAACAGAAGCCGTCGAGTATTACGCTTCCTATTTTGATGAAGCCGGAAATGACGAAGAGGTGATGCAGACCCTGGGAACTCCAACCGAGCTTGCCAAAACCATCCTCGACAAATTCACCTCGGTGCCTGCGGAGTACCGGCCGGAAGAAAACAAATCCAGCGAAGGCGGTAAAACCTACGGAGCAAATGAGGTGCGGAATCTTGAAATCACTGTGGGAGCGGCTGAGGTTGTAATCGCCACCGGAGACCGCTATTCAGTGGAATACAAAAACATGGATCCCGGCGACATTGTTGCAGGAATCACAGGACTCGGCACACTCACGATCAAAAACACCGCCACGGTCCGCAATTTCACGTTCTGGATGCGGCGTCAGGATGAGGACAAAGTGCCTTCAAGAATCCTTATCAAAGTGCCCAGGGGGGCGTCTCTTGACTTTCTCAAAATCAATGTGGGTGCAGGTTCCCTCGTCACAAAGGGCGTGGAAATCCATGCATCAAAATTGAGTCTCGGAGTAGGGGCCGGAAATCTTTCGCTGAAAAACATCCTCGGCGGTTCGGGAACTCTTTCCTGCGGAGTGGGAAATTTTGACTTCGAAGGCTCTCTCACGGGAAAAATCAATGCAGACTGCGGGGTGGGGAAACTTTCGATGCTCTTGAACGGCAGACAGGAAGACTATTCCTTCGAGGCTTCTGTGGGACTCGGCTCCGTGCAGTTCAACGCAATACAGAAAAGCGGAATCGGCAAAGTGACCTGCGAGCAAAAGAAGGCAAACCACATTGACAGCACCTGCGGAGTAGGTTACGTTAAAATTGTAACATCGGACTTCCGTTAAAACGGAACGGGTCAACTTGAAGTTTTCAATTTGACGATCACAAACAGATTTCTTCTATAAATATAGAACTTAAAGAGAGGTATTTTTATGGCAAACAAAAGACTTTACAGATCTGACAAAAAAGTCATCTGCGGTGTATGCGGAGGAATTTCCGAGTATTTTGACATCGACCCCACAATCGTGCGTGTGGCATGGGCTTTGATCACCTGCTTCAGTGCAATCATCGTGGGAACAGTGGCCTATTTCATCTGCGCCGCAATCATCCCGGAAAAAGGCTCGGACGGTTCTGTAAATCCGCAGACAAACGGAGACGAAAATCTCAAGCGCGCGAACACAGACTCTTCAGGCAGTTCGACCACTTCATCCGACTTCGACAACTATTTCAAGAAAGACTGAATTCCGAAGCAGCTTACGTCCGGTCGTATAGGCAAAGCCGTCTTTGATTGCAATCCGATTGAAGACGGCGGCATGACTGTCAACAGTGCTTCGGGGAAAAGGATTTCACCGCCCCGTTGCACTTACTTGTCAGAAGAAAACATCTTCGCAATCTGTGCCTTGTAGATTTCCGCAATTTTGTATCTCATAAGCTCCTGCTTTGCACTCAATTCAACGCCTACTGTAAAAGGCTTCGTGATGACTTCGAATTCATTTATCTTCTCGAAAGACTTGAATCCGTTTTTTGCATTCACGAGTTCGGCGATTTCCCCGGATATCAGATTTCTGATTTCAGGACGCTGGGCAAGTTTTTCGTAGTCAGGCTCTGATATTCCGCTTGACACAGCATAGGCCTCGATTTCATCCTTACGCAAAAGAATGAGCGCCGCAAGAAAACGCTGATCCTCCCCCTTTTCGTTTGCACCGAAGACAACGGCCGTGCTTATGTAGCGCGAAGTGTTGAGTTTCTGCTCGATGGGGACAGGCTCAATATTTTCACCGCCCTGAAGAACGATGGTGTCTTTTTTGCGGCCGCGCAGCTGGATTTCATTGTCCACGGTGAGGATTGCAAGATCTCCTGTATCGAACCATCCGTCCTTCGTCATAACTTTTGCTGTCAAATCATCACGGCGGTAATACCCCTTCATCACGGTGCCGCCCCTCACCTGAAGGATTCCCTTTTTGCACTGGCCCACATCAACACCGTTGTCGTCGACCACACGCACTTCCACACCGCGGAGAGCTGTTCCAATCGTACGCATCACGGGATCGGCGGCAGGACGCACGGCAACAACAGGGGCCGTTTCAGTAAGACCGTAACCGTCGACAATATTCACACCGGCAGCCCAGAAGAATTTGTCAAGATATTCGGGATATGCACCGCCGCCGGCAATTCCGACGCGGAAATTCTTTCCAAACATTTTCCGAACAGGGGCAAATGCAAGCCAGTAGCCCAGAAGTTTAAGGGGGAACAACGCAATCCACGGGATGAAAAGCAGACACCACCACAGCCCGACGTAATCCTTTCCGAAACGGGCCTTCTTTCGGCGCAGCTTTCTGTCCATCGTATCCCACAGCTCACAGACAAAGACGAAGAACTCAAACATCCGCAGACGGAAACCGCCTTCCTTCCTGATTTTTTTCCAGATGCCGTCATACAGCGCACTCCAGACGCGGGGCACACAGGGCATGAGATGCGGATTCATTTTCTGGAAATCCGCCAAAAGCACACTTCCGATAGGCTTGCTGTAAACAAGACCCGCCGCCTGACACAAAACAAGATATTCAAACTCACGCTGAAACACGTGCCAGATTGGAAGCACGCAAAGACATTTTTCACCAGGGTTCAAATAAATCCGCTCAACAAGCTCGTCCAGCTGCGTAAGAAAATTTCCATGGCTCAACATAACGCCTTTCGGAGTTCCGGTTGTTCCGCTCGTGAAAATGATTGTGGCCAAATCATCCCACTGCCCTTTTTCCAATTCGGACTCAACACCGTCAGGATGGATTTTCCGCCATTCGCGCCCTTTTTTCAGCACATCATAAAACTGCAGGAACGTCACGCCCAGCTCTTTTGCGCGATTCTGCTCAATCGGGTCGACGGGATCGAATGCACAGATTGTTTCCAGCGTGGGAACATTCTTCTTTATATTGAGAAGTTTTTTTACCTGCGTTGTATTTTCGGTGATTACAAATCTGCACTCCACAAATGAAAGAATGTATGACAAATCGCTTTCGGTGGCATCGCATCCTCTGGGGGTGTCAACACATCCGATTGCCAGCAGTCCCATATCGGCATACTGCCATTCCTTGCGGTTATCGCTTATAAGACCGATTCTTTCACCGCGCTTGATACCGTAATCCAAAAGTCCGCCGGCAAAATCAAGAATCCTCTGGAACATATCATGGTAATTCACACCCTCAAATTCGCCGGATTTCGTTCTTGTGTACTGAGCAAAGATCTCGGGATAGGTTTCTGCCACATTTTTAAGCATTTTGGGCAACGTCTGCTCCATTTTTCCCCCTGGCGCAAAAACCCGAAAAAAAAGTGATGTCAGGGCGCCTTAAATGAGATTATAAAGATTGCAAAAACAAAAAGCAATGAAATTCAGCTCAAATTCGAGCAAATTCAGCGAAAAATATCAGCATAATCCAAATATAAGCCGCAATAATCCAAGTCTGTTTTCGTGAGATACGGCTTTCAACAGGACTGGCGCTCCACCAGATTTGTGGGCAGGCTTATGTTCAATGCATTTTCTCCCTGGCAGGCCGTGTTGTTCACAATCATTTCGACCGCACGCACTCCCATCGAGGTCTTCTGCACATTCATTGTGGTAAGAGCCGGAGTAGTGTAGCTGGAAGACTCAATATTGTCGATGCTGATAAACGCAACTTCATCGGGGATGCCGATTTTATTTTCATTCAGATAACACATCGCACCGATTGCAACCTCGTCGGAACCGAAAACGATTGCGCGCGGAAGAAGCCCCTGTTTGTGTAGTTCCTTCACTTTGCTGTAACCGTCGGCCATACGCGCGGCATGATAAATCTTCAGATCACTCACGTTTTTTTTCTCATCGAGGAATGCGGTCTGAACGCCGAGAAGTCTGTCGTCATCAACACCGATGTAGCCGATGTCCTTGTATCCCTTGTAAAAGAGGAATTCCGCTGCCTTGCGTCCCGTTTCCTGACGGTCGAAAATCACGCTGCTGAGCCCCTCACACTTCCATTCCAGACACACTATTTTTTCGATGCGTTCGCGGATTTTATCTATTATCTTGTAATCCTCAGGCCCGTTGATTGACTGATTCACTCCTAGCAAAATGAGGCTTCCGATTTCTTCAGGATGTATAAGTTGATTGAAAAGCACGGGGTCTTTAAGTTCATGGAAAAAACGTATAAAATGCACGTGGTATTTATGCTCATGGGCCGCAGTGTGAATTCCCGCAATGATTTCGGCATAATAGGAACTTCTGAACATATCCACAGAGCTGATTACAAGTCCAATCTGATTTTTGGCAAACCCCTCGTTTCCCTGCTGCAATGCCTGGGCCGCCTTGTTGGGACGGTAGCCGAGCCGGTCAATGACCTCAAGGATGCGTTTTCTTGTTTCAGGAGCCACCGAGCGGTCACTGCTGCCGCTGATGACATAACTTACCATACTGCGGGTAACGCCTGCCTCTCTGGCTACATCATTCTGTGTCACTTTCCTTTTCTCTTCCAAAGCAGCCTCCCTGAACAGCGTGTTGTTTACACGTGTCTATTATTTTCCTACCTTTTCCCCCGATTGTCAAGAGTTTTTGAAAAGCATTTGCCTGTAAATCTCACGGACAACACAAGCGCGGCTGCTTTCGAAAACAATTTCCGATTTCCAATCTCAATTTTACAAATCAAGCGGGGTATGCTATAATAGAAGAAATGCGGTTGACGGGCTCCAGGTACCTTCCATTATTCGATAATCTCAAAATAAAGCAGAAACTGCTGGCCTTGTATATGCTTGCGTTTATCGGTCCGCTTATATTGATAATGATTGCCCTTTCAATCTGGCTGTACGACACGCTCGAAAAGTGGCAGATGGAGCAGACAAAGACCTCCCTCGCGCAGACAGCATCCAACGTGCAGGAGATTATTTACAAAACGGAGGAACTCAGCGATTCCCTCTACATCAACAGGGCCGTAAGGGACACAATAGCACACTCGTTCAAATCGCCGCAGGAAGTGTACGACCGCTATATAGAGCTGGACTTCCTCGATGATTTCCTTCACTCAAACACAGAAATCTTCGCATTCAGATATTACACCGAAAACCAGACCATTTACGACAACTCCTACTTTGTAAAATCAACGCCCAGCATCAAAACAACGGCCTGGTACAAAAACGCACAGGCAGACGCAGGAAAAATCCGCTGGCAGATGCTCATGGACGAAGTGACACGCAAAAGAATGTTCGCACTGACACGGGGAATGTTCAGCAAACCCGACGGCAAATTTCTTGGAGTCCTCGTAATCTACCTTGACACAAACAGAATCACCAGACTGTTGATAGGCCACGAAAACGAAACCTTCATCTCGGTGAACGGCAGAATTGAATTTTCCTCGATGCCGCTGCCCGACTCAAGACGCCCGGGAATCATCCAGACGGCAATGAGCACGAAGACAATGTGCACACTTCCGACTCAATGGAACGGGGAAAAAACCGTTGCGATTATGGACGGTCTCTACAACAGTCAGCACACCTTTATGCTCATCACGCAGATTGTTCCGAAAAAAGAAATGCTCCGCACCACGATGATAGGAATCCTGATCTGTATGCTCATTCTGCTGACCGGTTCCGTCATTTCACTTCTCACGATTCTCCTTTTCTCAAGACATTTCCAAAAAAGGGTGAACGCAATCAACGGTGAAATCGCAAGGGTCGGTGCAAACAATTTCGAACTGGGGCCCCGTCCGCACGGAACCGATGAATTCGTGGAAATTTACGACGCACTCGCTTCCGCCTCAGCCTCAATCAAAAAACTCATAGACGAAGTGTACCAGCACAAAATCGAACAGGAGCAGCTTCTTTCAAGGCAAAACGACATAAGATTCAAAATGCTTGCAAGCCAGATAAATCCGCACTTTCTTTTCAACACGCTTGAGACAATAAGGATGCAGGCCCTCTCCGACGGAAACAAAGACGTGGCACGCACCATAAAACTCCTTGCTAAAATCCTCCGGCATAATCTGGACGCAACAGACAAACCCGTGCCTCTCACAAGTGAAATTGAAGCCGTGGGCAATTATCTGGACATACAGCACCTGCGTTTCGGCGACAGGGTTTCTTACGACATAGATTTTGCGACCGACGTGGAAAACGTGGCCATACTGCCGCTTTTGATTCAACCGCTTGCAGAAAATTCCTTCATTCACGGACTTGAACAACGCAGACCGGGAGGATTCATCAGCATCGTAATCACCAGTCCGGATCCTGACGAAATCAGCATATCAATACGCGACAACGGGTCGGGGATGACGGGACAGAGGCTTGAGGAAATCCGCGAGAGACTTCAGACCGGCACCGTGGAAAATTTCACCACATCAATCGGGATGGTAAATGTGAACCAAAGAATCAAACTTTATTACGGCGAAAAATACGGAATCGAAATAGAAAGCGAAATAGACAGAGGGACAACCGTTACAGTGCGCGTACCCAAAATCCTGATGACAGAAGAGGGGGAATCACATGGCTGATCAGACTATAAAAGTTCTTATCGTGGATGACGAAGAGATTGTAAGAAACGGCATTAAAAATATTTTGGATTGGGAGGCTCTTGGATGCGTGATTGCAGGGGAAGCGTCGAACGGAAACGAGGCTCTCGAGAAAATCAGGACACTCGCACCTGCCATCGTACTGCTCGACATAAATATGCCGGAAATGACGGGAATCGATCTGCTTGCAGAAGTGAGCGGCAATCCCGAAAAATATCCCTCGCATCCTCAGTTTCTGATTCTCTCGGGATACAGCGATTTCGATTATGCGCAGAAAGCCCTGAATTACGGCGCAAGAGGATACATCGTGAAGCCGGTGGACGAAGACGTGCTTGAAGAAAAAGTGAAGGCCATCGTAAAAGACATACAGAAAGAGTCGGAAGTCGCAACGCTTAGGAATCAGGCGGAGGTTGAAAAACTCGGTCAAAGATTTGTGCAGATGTTTGTGTTCGGTGCGGTGGAAGATGCGTTTGAGGAAGACGAGGCCCCGGACAGTCTTTATCAGGTTGCTCTTATTTCTCCTGAATTGTGCGGATACGTGGGCCAGCTTCAGGCGCTTCAGATTTCTGTTGATGAAAACTTCAGTTTCATAGACCACATCTCTTTTTCAATGGATCCGTATTACATCATCCTTTTCAAAAACGACGGAGGAAATGCGGTTCTGCGGCACATGGAAAGATTCTGCACCAACATCCGTAAAAACAAACACGGAGCAATGGCCGCCCTTGGTGATTCCGGACGGGGTCTTCAAGGTGCATTGAACAGTTTCAAGCAGGCGGAAAAAATCTACAAGCAGCTCTTCTTTTATCAGTCAAAGCCATTCATCTCTCAGCGTGACATAGATTCGGACCCCGAAGCCCTGGAAAGAATGAAAAAGAAAACCCCGGAAAACAGGGAAGACTTTGAGAAGGACATTACAACTCTCGTCAACTATATCGAAATCTACGAACTTCAGAAAATCAACGAAATTCTTACGAAAGGATTGAAATGGCTCAGGACGAGCGCGCTTTCAGAAGACGAGATAAAAAAAATCTGCATGGCATTCATCGTTGAAGTTCAGAACGGTCTGCACGCAAAGCATCCTGAAAAGGAATTCGAAACGGTTTCCGCACTCGACCTTGTGACACTCATCTACACGCAGAGTTATTTCGATGAAATTGCAGATATGGTCCACGACTTCATTCTTGGACTTGCAGAATCATTCACTTCAAACACGGCGAATTCCACTGTGCTGAAAGTGGTGCAATATGTGAAGAACAACTACAACACCGATATGAAACTCGAAATGCTCGGCAACCTGTTCAACTGCAACAGCGCATACCTTGGAAAAAAATTCCGCGAATACACAGGAGTTCCGTTCAACACCTATATGGACATAATCCGCATTGAAGAGGCAAAGAAACTCCTGAAGTCAAGCAAATACAAAATATACGAGATTTCAAAGATGGTGGGGTACAGCAACACGGACTACTTCTATCTGAAATTCAAGAAACACACCAATATGACGCCAAAGGAGTACAAAGCCTCAGCCGGGGAGGAGGAAAAATGAAGACATTTCTGGCCGCTGCATTGTGCGCACTTCCGC
>DGXM01000141.1 GCA_002396325.1 Treponema sp. UBA4232 | reverse complement strand
GCAGACAGTGAAGCAGGTTTCAGGTCCGGAAGGACTTACTCCGAAAGAGATTGTGGGCCGCCTTGACAATTACATCATCGGTCAGAATAAAGCCAAGAGATTTGTGGCCGTTGCGCTCCGTAACAGACAGAGGCGCATCAAGCTGCCGGAGGAGATCCGCGATGAGGTTGCCCCGAAGAACATCCTGATGATTGGTCCCACCGGTGTTGGTAAAACGGAAATTGCACGTCGCCTTGCAAAACTTTGCGGAGCACCGTTTCTGAAAGTTGAAGCCACAAAATACACGGAAGTCGGATACGTGGGCCGTGATGTTGAAAGCATGGTTCGTGACCTTATGGCCGTGGGCTACAACATGGTAAAGGCCGAGATGCAGGAAACACTCCGCGCAAAGGCAGAGCCCATTGTGGAAGACGAGCTTTTGGATCTCCTTTTGCCTGGAAGCTTCAGCAGAAAGAAAAAGAAGGACAAGCCGAAGGCCAATATGCAGATTGTCGGAAATATCTTCGGCGACTCATCTCCTGTTCAGGGCAGTGTGATTCGTATCGATATGCCGAAGGGAAATCCTGAAAATACGGAAGCTGCAAAAGAAGTTGAACCTGAGCAGCCTAAAGAAAAAGATGGAAACATGAATGAGACACGCGAGAAATTCCGCACAATGCTTAGAGAGGGAAAACTCGAGGACCGTGTTGTGGAGATTGTGGTTCATCGTCAGCCCAGAATCGGAATGGAAATGTTCAGCGGTTCGAATCCTTCGGATTTTGAAGATGGAATCAGTTCTCTGCAGGAGATGTTCAACGGAGGACACAGTCATAAAAAAAGCGTGACAATCCGTGAGGCCCGCCAGATTCTTATGGAAGAAACCCTTGACAATCTTACTGACAGTGACAAGGTTGCGGATGAGGCCAGGAACCGTGTCGAGCAGAGCGGAATCATTTTCATAGATGAAATTGACAAAATCGCCACAAAGGGTGGGGAAGGCGACCGTCAGGCAGTGAGCCGCGAAGGTGTTCAGAGAGATATTCTTCCCATCGTTGAAGGCAGCAATGTGAACACAAAGTGGGGAGTCGTGAATACAACCCACATTCTTTTCATCGGTGCAGGCGCTTTCAGTGTGTCGGCTCCCAGTGATTTGATTCCTGAACTCCAGGGACGTTTTCCTTTGCGTGTAGAGTTGGAAGCACTTTCAAAAGAGGATTTCCGCCGTATTCTTACCGAGCCGAAAAATGCGCTTGTGAAGCAGTACGAGGCACTTATGGCAACCGAGGGAGTCACTTTGAAGTTCAGTGATGACGCTATCGACAGAATGGCATTCATTGCGGCAGATGTGAATTCCCACGCTGAAAACATCGGAGCCCGCCGTCTTCACACGATTATGGAAACAGTGCTTGAGGATTTGAGTTTTTCCGCAGACCAGCATGCAGGAGAAACCATTATCATCGACAGTGCCTATGTTGACGAGAGACTCAAGGGCGTTATGGAAAATCAGAATCTGGAACGCTACATTTTGTAGGAAAAAATCAATGCAGGCTTCATAAAAAAATCCCCTGTTTCGGATAACCGGAGCAGGGGATTTTCATTTCAAGTGCCGTAATGCACTTTTTTATGGACTAGTCGAATGCGTGTCCTGCAGAACCGAACACATGCACATTCTTGTCTGCATACATCTTCTTGAGCTCTTCGCGGGCGGGACCCAGGTACAGGCGGGGATCGAAAACGTCCGGCTGCTCTGTGAAGATGCGGCGGATTGCTGCTGTCATTGCGAGGCGTCCGTCTGAGTCAACGTTGATTTTGCAGACTGCACTCTTTGCTGCCTTGCGGAGCTGTTCTTCAGGAATACCGACAGAGTTCGGAACCTTTCCACCATACTTCTCGATTTCCTTTACATACTTCTGGGGAACTGATGAAGATCCGTGGAGAACGATCGGGAATCCGGGGAGTTTCTTTTCGATTGCTTCAAGAACATCGAATGCAAGTGGCGGTGGAACAAGTGTGCCGTCCTCGCGTCTTGTGCACTGCTCGGGTGTGAACTTGCAGCGGCCGTGTGAAGTACCGATGGAAATTGCGAGAGAGTCACAACCTGTCTTTGATGTGAAGTCGATAACTTCCTCAGGCTTTGTGTACTTGCTTTCCTCTGCGGAAACATCATCTTCAACACCGCCCAGAACACCGAGCTCGGCTTCAACTGTAACATCGTACTTGTGGGCGTAGTCAACAACCTGCTTTGTCACTGCGACATTCTCATCATAGGGGAGAGCTGAGCCGTCGATCATAACGGAAGAGAAACCGTTGTCGATGCAGTCCTTTGCAACTTCAAAGTTTGGACCGTGATCCAAGTGCAGTACAATCGGAATCTCGCATCCGAGTTCCTTTGCATACTCAACAGCACCGCGTGCCATGTTGCGCAGGATGTACTTGTCGGCATAGTTGCGGGCACCCTTTGAAACCTGAAGGATGACAGGTGACTTTGTTTCGACACAAGCCTGAATGATGGCCTGCATCTGCTCCATGTTGTTGAAGTTGTATGCAGGAATTGCATATCCGCCTTTCATGGCAGCTTCGAACATGTGTCTTGAGTTGACAAGACCGAGATCTTTGTAACTAACCATATTGATACTCCTAAATCTATATAAGATAGATAACACCTATAGCATACACTCTTTACAAGTAAAATTCAAGTTGCAAACGGATAACTGAAAAAAAATGTGGAAAAAACGGTTCCAGACCTATATTCTTCTGCGGTGTCAGGATAAACAGTAAAAATTTATCGAAAAACAATAAAAAATTATTGACAATCTTTATGTTCGTGGTTATAATCGGGGCATAAGTCAGAAAAATCCGGAGGAATCTTAAAATGAACGACAAAAAACAGAAGATTTTTTCAATATGGCTGAAAGTCATAGTCATAATTATGGGAATCACGGGAGCCGTTTTTTTTGCGGGAACAGGATTGTGGAGTGCCAGGGATGCCGAAGTATCGCGGACAGCTGCCTTCATAAAAGATACTTATCCTCTGTGGATAGTAGTAATCCTTCTGTGCTATGCCGAACTTATCGCTTTCTGGCGGGTTGCCACAAGAATCGGCGAGGACAATTCGTTCTGCGTGGAAAACACAAAATCCATGCACGCAATGGCCGTAATCGCAACCGGTTTTTCCGTATGCTTTGCCGCAATGCTTATCCTCCTGAGCATCATGTCGAAAATCACTTTTATGCGCTCGCTTTTTCTTTCCGCATTAATTGTGCTGAGCATCATTTTTTCTCTAATCTGTGAAATCCTTTCGCGCCTCATCTACCACGCATGGGAATTCAAGCACGAAAATGATCTTACCATCTAGACGGAGGTGACGTATGGCCGTAATCGTAAATCTTGACGTAATGCTTGCAAAAAGAAAAATGAAAGTCGGTGAACTTGCGGATAAAATTGGAATCACCATTGCAAATCTTTCCATATTGAAAAACGGAAAGGCGAAGGCAGTCCGCTTCGAAACGCTGAACAAAATCTGCGGGGCTCTGGACTGTCAGGTGGGCGACATCCTCGAATACAAAAGTGATGATTGTCAACCCGGCGGCAACGGAATCCGCTGAAAAATCAATGAAACAGGAGAAATAAAATGGAAACAATTGAAACTGCCGTGCCGGGAACAGGCACTGCGAAGACAGTCGATGATGAATCAAGAGCTCGTTTTTTCGAGAGAATGTTTGTTCCGTCTTTGGTATACGCGCTTTTTTCCACAATCTTTTTGTACAACAATTTTTCGTCTGTCACTTTGACTTTGTTCGGGGCTTTGACCATAGGCTTCACGTTATTTTTGATGAAGAATTTTTCGGTGAAAGTAAAAAGAGGATGCTGGTTTTGTTTTGCAGTGATGATTTTGCTCTCGATTTCTTCTGCGTTCACCGCCAACCGTTTCATACTTTTTTTCAATTTCGCCGGGATTGTCCTTGTGTACGGAGTTGCTGTCCTTCATCTTTTGTACAATGACACGAAATGGTCTGCGGGAAAATATTTTCTTTCCCTTCTTCTCACATTGCTGGGTTCCATCGAATGTCTTGGTGATTTTGCAAAAGACGCGAAAGTATACAGCAAAAAATCCTCCCCGTCTGCGAAAAACATTCTGTATGTCTTTATCGGGATTCTGATAGCAATTCCACTTGTGGCTTTTGCAATGTTTCTTTTCCATTCGGCCGACCTTGTTTTCGGCAGGATGATGGACGACATAATGGAAAGAATTTCAGTCGAAACGGTATTCGGCGTGATTGTGTTTTTCATCGTTATGTTTGTGATTTCTTATTGCGGAGTAAGATATGCAGGAAAAAAATCAATCACAGAGGAAGTCTCCGGTCCAAGGCAGTTCAGTCCCGTCGTTGCAGTCACCGTGCTTTTTATGATGACTTTTGTTTATCTTGCGTTTTCGCTAATTCAGATTAAATATCTCTTTCTTGGAAACGGCACACTCCCTGATGGCTACGGATATTCTTATTATGCGCGGCAGGGATTTTTCCAGCTTTTGACAGTGTCCGTAATGAATCTTGTGATTGTGCTTTTCACTTTGCGCCACTTCAAGGACAATATGGCTGTGAAGATTCTGCTTTTTGTTTTTTCCTGCTGCACCTACATTATGATTGCATCCGCCGCACTCCGTATGGGGCTTTACATCAAGGCCTACAGACTCACCGCAGCGAGAATCATCGTGCTCTGGACTCTTGCGGTTCTTGCGGTATTGCTCACAGGGCTTGTGCTTCGGATTTTTGTGCCGGCATTTCCTTTGTTCCGTTTCAGCTTTGTTGTGGTGTGCCTGTCTTATCTGTGCCTTTCATATTGCCGCATGGATAAAATCGTTGCCCGCGTGAATCTTCAAGCCGGCTGTTCTGATTATGACCTGTATTTGATGTCGAGGGAACTTTCCTGTGACGCCGCTTTCGAATTGATTCAGGCAGGCGCAGAGGATGAAGACCTGATCAATAGGCTTGAACAAAGCTATTCCCGGGATTTTGAAAAAAACGGAATCCGCACATTCAACTTTTCACGATACAAGGCTCGGAAGCTGATTGAAGAGGCTGAAAATCTTCAGAAAAACAGCATGGTGCAAAATTAGATGTGTTTTCATTGCAGGTAATTGCTATAATGAAAAAGGCACAAAAAAAGGGGCTGGCCAAAAAGTTCGTTGCGTAGCGTC
>DGXM01000035.1 GCA_002396325.1 Treponema sp. UBA4232 | reverse complement strand
GAGCGTCGGGGTATTGAACCCTCCGCACGAATAACAAATAAAATCAATGGATTTACAGATCAATAACCGATAATTCCCGTGCTATTTTCAACTCATTTATTACGTTTTCAGCAGATATTTTTTCGATTTTCTACAATCACAATGCCTGTAAACTCGATATAAAAAATGAAAACCTCAAAAAAAAATGTTTCACGTGGAACAAAAAAAAATCCGGACAAAATGAAAATTCTGTCCGGAGCCTGATGGGGCTGATTTACCATTAGGTAAACCTCTAACAAAAGCAGTTTTAGTACCGCTTTACTATGTATGTTCTCACAGTATACTATAAGTATTCCTGTTTGTCCATCCTTAAATATAAATTATTTTAATTCCTTGTATTATAAGGAATTAACTTACTTTTCTCCATCTGATCCAGCAATTCTGTCGATACCCACAACATAATCAGGATCTTTTATGTCGACAACCTTCACACCGCTGCTTGACCTTCCCTGCTGGGAAATCTGAGCCGCCTCGACGCGGAGGGAAGTCCCCTGGCTGGTGATGCACATGATGCTGTCTTCATCCTTGACGGTAAGTGCACCTATGATTTCACCCTTGTCATCGACATTTCCGAAAATACGCTGACCGCCTGTTCCACGACCGTGGGCATTGAACTCGCTGAATTCAACGCGCTTTCCTATTCCCTTTTCTGTGACGACAAGAATCTTTGCATCTTCGTCAACATGGATTGCGGCACACAATTCGTCTCCGTCGGTAAGCTTCATTCCGTTCACTCCACGACCTGAGCGACCCATCGAACGGACCTCTTCCTCACTTATGCGGAGAGCCTGTCCCCTGCGGCTGACCAAAAGAAGCTCGTCATTTCCACCTGAAAGAATCGCACTGACCAAAGTATCGCCATCATCAAGACGGGCCGCCTGCATTCCCCGGAACTTTGCATTGCGGAATTCATATGTCGGAGTCTTTTTGACAATGCCATTTGCTGTTGCCATGAAAAGATACTCAGTTTCGGAGAATTCCTTGAGACTTACGGTTGTGGTTATCTCCTCGTTTGCACTCACCTGCAGAAGACTCTTGATGTGTGAACCGCGGCTGATTTTTGAGGCTTCCGGAATCTCATGGACTTTGATCCAATATGCCTTTCCCTCGTTGGTGATGAACATGAGGTAATCGTGGGTTGAAGCGACGAACATCTGGTTGATGTAATCCTCTTCAACAAGCTTTGCGGAGATAGTTCCCTTTCCTCCCCTCGCCTGACTGCGGTAGAGGCTGACCGGAACACGCTTGATGTATCCGAGTTTTGAGATGAGAACAACCATGTCCTCTTCCTTTATCATGTCCTCAACGTTTATCTGCTCAACTTCGTTTGCCACAATCTGAGTGCGGCGGTCGTCACCGTATTTGTCGGCAAGTTCGTTGGTCTCGGTCTTAATCAGTGCAAGAATTTTCTCGTGGTGCTCAAGAAGGTCACGGCAGTATGCGATGAATGCCTGAAGCTCAGCCATTTCCTTTTTGAGGTCCTCAATCTGGAGATGGGTCAGACGCTTCAACTGCATGTCAACGATTGCCTGCGCCTGTACATCATCGAAACCGAATCTCTTTTCAAGGTTTGCCTTTGCATCTTCGGTGTCGCGGCTGCCACGGATTATCTTGATCACTTCATCGATATTGTCAACAGCCACAATCAGCGCTTCCAAAATATGTGCGCGTTCAAGTGCCTTTTTCAAATCGAACTTTGTGCGGCGGGTGATTACCTCGTCACGATGATCCACAAAGTAACGGATCAAATCCCTGAGATTCAGAGTCTGCGGACGTCCTTTGACCAAGGCAAGATTTATGACGCCGAAGTTTGACTGAAGTTCAGTCTTTGCAAAAAGCTGATTCAATACAAGCTTGGTGACAGCTCCCTTTTTCAGGTCGATAACAATGCGCATTCCAGCACGGTCGGAGGATTCATCGTTTGCGGCAACGATTCCGTCAATCACTTTGTCGCGGACAAGCTCCTTGATTCTGTTGATGAGCGATGTTGTGTTTATTCCGTAAGGAACCTCGGTGAATACGATGGATTCCTTTCCGGTCTTTGAAGTTTCAATTGTGAACTTTCCGCGGATGATGATTTTTCCGCGTCCTGTCGAGTAGGCCTTTTTGATTCCTTCGCGGCCGTAGATGACTCCGCCTGTGGGAAAGTCGGGGCCCTTGATATGCTGGCAGAGTTCGTCTATTGTGATTTCAGGATTGTCAATGTATGCACAGATTGCGGAAGCCACTTCACGAAGATTATGAGGAGGCATGTTCGTTGCCATACCGACTGCGATTCCTGTCGAACCGTTGCACAAAAGGAACGGAAACTTTGTGGGAAGGACAGAAGGCTCAACGGTGGTATCGTCGAAGTTCGGAACCATGTCCACGGTTTCCTTATTGATGTCGGCAACCATCTCCTCGGCAAGTTTTTCCATCTTGGACTCGGTGTAACGGTAGGCGGCCGCGGGATCACCACCGATGGTACCGAAGTTTCCTCCGGGAGTCACTATTATGTAGCGCTGTGAAAAATCCTGTCCCAAGCGGACGAGTGCATCGTAAACAGAAGCGTCTCCGTGCGGATGGTAATGACCAAGAACGTCTCCGACAATCGTGGCGCACTTGCGGGTCTTTCCGCCTGCATGAAGGTTCAGCTTGTCCATTGAATAAATGATTCTGCGGTGAACAGGCTTCAATCCGTCGCGGACATCGGGCAATGCACGGCTTACAATGACCGACATTGAATAGTCGATGTATGCCTGCTTTACTTCATCCTCAATCGGAATCTTTATGACTGTTCCACCCTCAGGGGTTTTTATTTCTTCCATCTGTTTAATCCTCTTTCAAAAGTCATTACACGTCAAGGTTGGCGTATATGGCGTTTTCTTCTATGAACTTGCGTCGGGGTTCAACTTCCTCTCCCATGCATACGGAGAAAATCTTGTCGGCCGCAATGGCATCGGGGATTGTTACAACCCTCATCTTTCTGATGGAAGGATCCATTGTTGTTTCCCACAGCTGTTTTCCGTCCATTTCACCAAGTCCTTTGTAGCGCTGCACATCGGCCTTTTCCCTCTTTTCTCCAAGTTCCGCAAGTTCGGCATCACGCTCTTCGTCGGAATAAGCGTAGCGTACATATGCACCCTTTCCGTTTCCAAGCTGAATCTTGTACAACGGCGGCATTGCAAGATAAACGTATCCGTGCTCGATAATCTGCGGCATGTAGCGGAAGAAGAAAGTGAGAAGCAAAGTGCGGATGTGGCTTCCGTCAACATCGGCATCTGCCATGATTATGATTTTGTGGTAGCGGAGTTTCTCTATGTTGAAGTCTTTTCCGAATCCTGCCCCGAGAGAGGCTATGACAGGTTCAAGCTTGTCATTGTTCATAACTTTTTCAGGACGTACTTTTTCAACGTTGAGCATCTTTCCCCACAGAGGAAGAATGGCCTGAGTCTTTGCATCCCTGCCCTTCTTTGCGGAACCGCCTGCAGAGTCTCCCTCGACAATGTAGATTTCGCACTGCTCCGGATCCTTGAGTGAACAGTCGGAAAGTTTTGCAGGAAGACCGAATCCGTCGCTGAAGGTCTTTTTACGGGAAGCATCCTTTGCCTTGCGGGCCGCGATTCTTGCGGTTGCCTCTCCGATTGCCTTTTCAAGAATCATGTCCACAATCTTCGGATTCTGCTCGCACCAGAGGGTAAGCTTTTCCTTTACGATTTCATCGACATAACTTCGCACCTCGGAATTTCCAAGCTTGGTCTTGGTCTGTCCCTCGAACTGCGGATCGGGAACCTTCACTGAAAGAACCGCGGTAAGGCCTGCGCGCACATCGTCGCCGGTAAGTTTTTCGTCCTTGTCAAGCTTTTTCAGAAGTTTTTCGCGGGTGGCAAGGAATTTGTTCATTATGACGGTGAGAGCTATCTTGAATCCGTCAAGGTGGGTTCCTCCCTCGTGGGTATTGATGTCGTTCACATAGGAATAAATGTTTTCGGCATAGCCGTCGTTGTACTGCATTGAAAGCTCGACAATCACATCGTTGGTCACGCCGTTGATGTAAATAGGCTCTTCCGGAACAACCTGCTTTCCTTCATTCAGAAATGAAGTGAAATGTTTTATACCTCCGTCGAATTTATAAATAACTTCCTTCGGGGTCTCAAGGCGTTCATCTCGGAATTTGATTGTTATCCCGGGATTCAAAAAAGCCAGTTCACGGAGTCTCTGGGCCAGAACATCGAAATTGTATGTAGTCGTCTCGGTGAAGATTGTCTTGTCCGCCTTCCATCGGATTGTGGTTCCGTGAAGATTTGTATCTCCAAGACATTCAACCTTTGTTTTGGGTTTTCCTTCGGCATACTTCTGCTCGTATCTTTTTCCCTCGCGGTAAACGAAAGCCTCCATCCAAACTGAAAGGGCATTCACGCAGCTCACACCGACACCATGCAATCCACCGGAAACCTTGTAGTTGGACTTGTCGAATTTTCCTCCGGCATGGAGACGGGTCAAAACAAGCTCAAGGGCGGAAACATGCTCGGTCGGATGCATATCAACAGGAATACCCCGTCCATTGTCCTCAACACGGCATATATCGTCTTTTTCAAGCGCAACCGTAATGGTATCGCAGTAACCTGCCATCGCCTCGTCTATACTGTTGTCCACAACCTCATACACAAGATGGTGAAGTCCGTTCGGTCCCGTGGAACCGATGTACATACCCGGACGTTTACGTACAGCCTCAAGACCTTTGAGAACCTGAATGCTGCTGGCGGAATACTGGTTGTTTACTTCATCTGACATTTTTTTACACCCACTAGAAGCCCCTGACAAAAAACAAAGCCTTCTATCCCCATAATAGAATATTTTTAGAAATTCAGTATATCCGTATTGAAGAAAAAAGTAAAGGTGGGATATAATGGCAAAATTATGAGTGAACAGAATTATCAGGCATTTTGGAACGAAGTTCTCAACCTAATACACGAGGAATACAAGGCCAAGGGACAGGAAGACGAATTCACCCTTTGGTTCAACATGACATATCTTAAGGATACTTTAACACAAATTACAGTTTCCGTTCCTTCCAAAATGATGTGGGATATGATGGTCAAAAAGGGCCATGTAAAGGAAATCCAGGACAAACTCTACGAAATGACGGGACAGAATGTGGATATCACCTATGTGGCAAAAAAAGATTTCATCCTTCCCTCCCCGCCTGTAGCCGAAATGCCTGCAGAGGAAAAAAAAGATTCCCCGGCAGAACAGACTTCTGAATCAGAAAAAAACAAAGCGAATGCAAAGGATTTCAAGAAACATCCTCAGCTTGATGAGAATTTTACTTTCGACACCTTCGTTCCTGGAGAGAATTCCGACTATGCATTCAGAGCGGCCTGGGCTGCGGCCAAAGACCCCGGCGGAGGATTTTCCCCTCTTCTCATTTACGGAGGCTCCGGTATGGGAAAAACACATCTCATGCAGTCGATAGGAAACCACCTCTACAATGAAAAGAAGGGCAACATAAAAATCTGCTATATAAGTGCGGAGAATTTCACCAATGAATTCACCACTTCCATAAAGAACATCACGACCGAGAAATTCAAAACAAAATACAGAAACCTTGACGTGCTTCTCATAGACGACATCCACTTTTTGATAGGAAAGGAAGGAACCCAGGAGGAGCTTTTCCATACATTCGAGGACCTTCACCAGAAAAAGGCCCAGATTGTGTTCACCTGCGACCGTCCAATCACGGAGCTTAAAGGAATGTTCGACCGTCTTGCCTCCCGCATAAACAGTGGAACCAAAGTGGACCTTCAGCCCCCGAACTACGAAACAAGACAGGCAATCCTGAGAAAGGAGCTGGAAATCCTCAACAAGCACATAGACCCCGAAGTGGTGGACTACATAGCCAAAAACGTCCAGACGAACGTAAGGGAACTGAAGGGCTGCCTGATAACCATGCTCAATTACGCTGACCTCATGAATCATCCTCTGACCCTGGAGATTGCCCAAAAAAGACTCAGGGACACAGTCAGCCAGACATCCACCGAATCCGTTACAATCGACACAATACAGAAGGTCGTGGCCGAATACTACAACATCTCCATAAGCGATATGAAAAGCCGGAAAAGACCAAAGAAAGTTGTGATTCCAAGACAGATTGCCATATACATTGCAAGAAAACTGTGCGATTACTCCTATCCCGAACTTGGAAATGAATTCGGAGGCAAAGACCACACAACCATAATGCACAGCTACGAAAAAGTTGTGGACCAGCTGAAGATAGACTCCGTGCTTGACTCGACCATTGAAATGCTGATCCGCAAGATAAGGGAGTACAAGAAATGAAATTTTCTTCCACAAATCTCAAAAAAAATAAAGACAACTTGTGCATAATCTGCTACAATATTGTGGAAAACGTGGTGACAATCATACCCCCTGTGTACATGTGTAAAAACTGTGGATTCAAATCACAGAATTTTACACAGGCTAATTCGATTTAACAGAACAAGATGGACCGAATTTCCCAGAATTCACAGCCCTTATTTATGTTACTACTGAAATTTATAAATTTATAAAATTTAAGGATTGTGCATAAAAATTCATTTTTACTGAAATATTATGAATTTTTTTCCATTTCCTATTGAAACTGTAAAAAATTCTTCTTAAGTAATAGAAGAAAACAAGGAGAATATATGAAGTTCATTTTCGACAAAGACGCAATGATAAAGGAAATAGCCATTGCCCAGGAAATAATCTCCACAAAGCAGGCTGCTGATATCCGTTCCAATGTCGCCCTTTCTGCTTCAAACAATACCCTTACAATAAAGGCGACCGACAGCAAAGTGAATTTTGAGACCCAGATACCTGTCCAGATTCAGGAAGAGGGATCCACCACAATCTACTGTGACAAATTTATGGGAATACTCACTTCACTTCCTGAAGGAGACATAGAATTCAACCAGGAGACGGGAAGCGAAGGTGAGCAGGCCATATCCGTATTAATCAAACCGGTGGCAAAGAAAATAAAATTCCAGATTAAGACCATGTCAACCGACAAATTCCCGGATTTCAGTTCTGCGGACAATGTTCCATATTTCGATGTTCCGTCAAAAGACATAAAGGAAATGATAACGCAGACCGTATTTGCCGTAAGCGATGACGTGACGCGTCTTTTCATGAATGGTGTTTTCTTCGAGAAAAAAGGAGAAGAACTCAGACTTGTGGCCACGGACGGAAGAAGACTCAGCTACGAGTCAAAGTCAATTCTTGCAGGCGTTGCGGATTTCCCTTCAATCATCATTCCTCCGAAGATTTTGAACATCATCTCAAAAAAAGCTCCCGAAGAAGGAAATATCTCCATAGCAGTCGTTGACAAGATGATTTTCTTCAAATTCGGAACCTATAAATTCGGATCCATTCTTCTTGAAGGACAGATTCCGAATTATGAAAGGGTGATTCCGGAACATCAGGAGCACAGTTTCCAGGTGCAGAAAAACGACCTTGTTGATGCACTGAAGCGCGTGGCACTCATGGTGGACAAAAAGGCAGGACGTCTTTTCTTCAACATCAGTGACGGGGTTTTGAAAATCACATCCCATCAGTCCGAAATGGGAAGCGCCGATGAGGAAATCCCCTGTGAATATGCAGGACAGAATTATGTGCTGGCCCTCAATTACCGCTATGTCGAAGAGCCTCTGAAGGTCATGAACAGCGACAGGATAACATTTGAATTCACGGAGGAGATGAAGCAGGTCACAATGAGACCCGAACCCGCCGCAGATTATTTCCACATAATAATGCCGATGCAGAAAGAATAGTGCCATTTCTTTCATTGTCTCCCGCACAGTTCAGAAATCTCGATGACAAAACGATAGACCTTCTTTCAAGGGAGGTCTATTTTACCGGTGAAAACGGACAGGGAAAAAGCAATCTGCTTGAGGCGCTTTATTACTCTGCATATGGATCTTCCTTTAGGACACACGCGGATCAGGAGATTGTGAAAAAAGGCTGCGATTCCATGAGCCTCAGGACGATTTACCGTGAGGAAAACGGAAACACACATTCAACATTCATATCCATCGAAAAAGGAAAAAAGAAAATCGAAAAGGACGGAAAAATCATTCACGACCGGAAAGAGCTTGTGAACACCATGCCCTGCGTCCTTTACAGTCACGATGATCTTGATTTTGCGACGGGATCTCCGGAACGAAGAAGGTTTTTCATTGATCAGTCACTCAGCATGTATGACGTTATGTACATAGACGTGATGAGACGATACAAGAGGATTTTGAAAAGCCGGAATATATGCCTGAAGGAAAGAAATTACAATCTGCTGGATTCATACGACATACAGCTTGTAATGAACGGACTTGAGATTCAGAAGAAAAGAAAGACGGCTGTTTTCCAGTTCAATCAGATTTTCGGGAAGCTCTACGAGGATATAGAAGGGACTGCGGGGGTTTCAATCAGATACGAACCTTCCTGGAAAAAAACGGGCGAAGACAATTCGGGGGATTCCTCTCTTCCGATGATAGATGATGTGATGGAAACGATAAAGTCGAAGAGGGAAATGGAGAAAACCCTCTGCACCACAATGTCCGGGCCCCACCGCGACAGGATAATATTCGTGAAGGATGGAAATTCGTTTGTACCCACTGCATCGACAGGACAGAGGAGACTCATTGTCCTTGTGCTCAGGACTGCCCAGGCGGTCTACTACACGAGGGTTACCGGTAAAAAGCCCGTGCTTCTGATGGATGACGTGCTTCTTGAACTGGATCCCGAAAAAAGAAGAAGGCTCACATCGATGCTTCCCGAATATGACCAGCTGTTCTGCACTTTTCTTCCCGGGGAGCCTTACGAGAATTACATGCACGAGGGAACCATGGTGTATTCAATAAAAAACGGCGGGTGGGAAAAAATCAGATGAACGAAGACATAATGGGAATCAACGGTCTCATACAGAAGGCATTCGACCAGATAAGCATGGAAAGGGCGAAATCAGCTTCGGATTTGGAGAGGGCATGGAAGACTGTGCTCGGAAGAATCAAGGCTGTGAATTACCGCGAGAATCCCAACGAAGGTCAGAATATGGCAGACCACAGCAGGATTGTGGATTTGAAAAACGGAGTGCTGCTTGTTGAGGCGGATCATCCCGGGTGGATAACCCTTCTGCAGTTTCACAAGAAATTCATTTTGAAGGGACTTTCAATGGAGTGCCAGGGGATGAGGATAAATACTCTCGCCTTCAGGCTCAAGGGAAACAGGGGGGATCTTTTTGCCGGCGGCGACCACGATTACTCGCAGGAAGACGTAAAGAGAAACATTGAAAGAAGGATAGAAAAAGAAGAAAATGATTTGAAATCCTTTAGTGCAGAGAGTGGAAAAGAGCGGAAAAGGGAAGAAAAAAAGGAAATTCCGCCCGAACTTGTCACAATTTTTGAAGATTTAAGGAAAAGTATGTTGACCAATTCCGAAAAATAATGATAATATTCGGACTAATACTTTGGGAAATTATTTTTTTTATAGATAGGAGTCGTTCATTATGTTACGTACATACCAACCAAGCAAAGTAAAGCGCAATAGAAAATTCGGATTCCGCGCACGTATGGCTACACGTGGTGGCCGCATGGTTCTTTCACGCCGCCGTGCAAAGGGTCGCTGGAAGCTCACGATTTCAGACGAGAAGAAGCCTTACCAGAATGGCCGCAACCAGACTGCAAAGATGTAATTTTCTCTGAAAGGGATGGAGACAGG
Source organism: Treponema sp. UBA4232 (assembly GCA_002396325.1). Lineage (GTDB taxonomy): Bacteria > Spirochaetota > Spirochaetia > Treponematales > Treponemataceae > Treponema_D. The sequence goes on along the minus strand of DGXM01000035.1, from coordinate 9,563 downwards.
CTTGCTGAAGACAGGGCGTTTTACACGCGATGAGCATATGAAGCGTCCTGATGACATCCAGAGACTTTTTAAAAAAGGGAAGAGGGTCAGTGTTGCCGGAGCAAAGCTCTTCTATATGCTGAATGACCGAAACAAAAACCGAATCGGATTTCCACTTCCCCGCGGTTATGGTAATGCTGTGGAGAGAAACAAATCCAAGCGTTACAGCCGTGAAACATATCGCTTTTTTAGAACACACCTGAACACCGGATACGATATGCTGCTTTTGGTATATCCCGGAAATGACTCGTTCCACTCGCGGTGTGAGCAATTTAAGACATTATGCAGAAAAGCCGGCTTATTACGGGACTAAGGAATTTTTTCACGAAATTTCTTTGTTTCCTGATACGCTTTTATCAAGTTTGCATCTCACCCTTTTTTCCTGCGTGCTGCAGGTTCACACCCACATGTTCTCAGTATGCGCGGGAAGCCATTATTAAACACGGCCCTGTCAAGGGGCTTTATCTTGCCGTAAGAAGGATACTGAGGTGCAATCCGTACCACAAAGGCGGATACGACCCTGTTCCCGAATTATGGCATTCGACAAGGAAAATATTATATGGAAAAGAATACCGTTTGGGCCATAGGTCTCAGCACTTTGGTTCTTGTAGGTTCTCTGATTGTGGAGTACAAGGTGATTCTGCCGAAACAGCAGGCCGCCATGGAAAAACAGCAGGCGGAACTCGCCCTCAAGCAGGAGGAGCAGGCGAAAGTAGAAAAAAAGGCGGAGGAGCAGTTTTCTACTGCGGGTGAAATTATTGCAGGACAGCCTGAAATAGAGGAAAAGCACTATACAATCACCACCGACAAAGTGGAGGCCGTCTTCACAAGCAGAGGGGGAGACCTCATCAGCTACAAGCTCCTGGAGCACAATGACAAGGATACAGGTTCCGGAGTCCAGATGGTAGACAATGTTACTGCAACGAACAGAGCCTTCTCCCTGGGATTCGGACAGACAACAGAAACGATTGTGAACGAAAATTTTGCCGCCAAGATGGAAGGCGACAACACCATCATCTTCACCAGGGAATTCAACAAAAAGGATGACTTTGGAAACATCCATACGTTCACTCTTATGAAGCGCTATGAATTCCTTCCCGGGGAGTACGTGTTCAGAATGGGAGTGGGCATCAAACTTGACGACGGAAACGGGCTTGAAAGCAACGGTGCCGCCTACACCATCCGCACGTCGCCTCAGATAGGTCCCCATTTCGACAGAAAGCATGACAGATACGAAGTCCGCCAGCTTCTTCTTTTCAATGGAAAGAAAAGGGAAAAGCCCTCCCTCGTGAACAAGGAATACGAAAAGGAATACCAGTGGGTCGGTGTCGGAGGAAAGTATTTCACAATTCTCATAAAACCCGAGGATCCTTCCAAGATGACCACCAAAGTGGTGACTTCATCCAAAAGCGAAAGTGACTATGAGAATTCGCAGGTGTTTATCTCGCGCTCGTCAATAGCACCCGGAGCAAGCGTTGCACAGGATGTTTATTATGTGTACATCGGTCCACGCAGCGAACAGGAATACAAGAGATACAATCTTGCCGACGACAACGGATGGGGTCTTTCAAACGCGAAATTCAACCATGCTCTTGCCACAAGCGGAGTTCTTTCATGGATAGAGGTTGTCCTCAAGTGGGGAATGGAGATGATTTACAGGCTCGTCAGAAACTGGGGAGTTGCAATCATCATTCTTACCGTGATACTCAGGATTATTCTTTTCCCTCTCAGCCGCAGCAGTGCCATCGGTACCCTCAAGATGCAGCAGCTCCAGCCGAAAATGCAGGAAATTCAGGAAAAATACAAGGACAACCAGCAGAAACTTGCCGAAGAAACGAGCAAGCTTTACAAAGAGGCCGGATACAATCCTATGTCCGGATGTCTTCCGATGATACTTCAGATGGTGATTCTTTTCGCCCTTTACAACGTGTTCAACAACTACTTCGAATTCCGAGGCGCCACGTTCATAAGAGGATGGATTGACGATCTTTCAATGGGAGACAAAATCTGGACTTGGAAAAAGGATTTACCCTTCATTACTACACTCACACAGAACACTCTCCGCATTCTTCCGTTCATTTATCTGTTCTCGCAGCTTCTCAACGGAAAGATAACACAGTACGGAGGAGCGGCAGGTGGACAGAGTGCAGGTCAGATGAAATTCATGATGTACGGTCTTCCGATTATATTCTTCTTTATGTTCTACAATGTGCCGAGCGGACTTCTCCTCTATTGGACGGTCAGCAATATCCTTCAGATTGGACAGCAGATTATGATAAACAACACAATGAAGAAAAAGAGGGCCGAAATGGAAAAAAACAAGCCCGCAGTAAATGCGAACGTCCTTAAATTCAAGGGCGGAAAAAAGAAGACACGATAGAAATCATTTTGAGAGGTATTGATATGATATACGAATATGAAGCTGAGACTGAGAAAGACGCTATTGAAAAAGCCGCAGAGGAGCTGGGACTGGAGAAAGACCAGTTCGACGTGGAGATTATCGAGACACAGAAGAAGTCTCTTTTTAAGAAAGGGTATGTGAAAATCCGTGTGCACACTGTCGACACTCCGAATCACGTTGCGCCCGAATTCGACGGAAAGGTTCCGAACGCCACAGTGAGGGCAAATAATCCCAATATGGTGTCGAATCTGATTCCTCAGGATGAATTCGAGCAGAAGCTTCTTGATTTTGTTCACGGAATGATCACGAAGATGGGTTACAATGTCGAAGTGGAGATTATGTTCCGCGAGGAAAAGAAGATAGGCATTAAGCTCAACAGCTCAAGTTCCTCAATACTGATTGGACGTAAGGGAAAGAATCTGGATGCAATGCAGCTTCTTGCAAACGTGTATGCCGGACATCTTGGACGCGAAGATGTGAGAGTCATTCTTGACACAGAGAATTACCGCATCCGCCGCGAGGAAAGCCTTGTGCGCCTTGCCTATGTGACAGCGGACAAAGTAAAGCAGAGCAGGAATTCCATTCTTCTTGAGCCGATGAATCCCTTTGAAAGACGTCTGATTCACACGACTTTGAATGATATCCCGGATATTGAAACCAAAAGCGAGGGTGATGGTTTATATAAACAGGTACGCGTGATTTACAAAGGACTCCGCTGAGTAAAAGCGGATTTCAATTGTACGCGGACAAGGAGCAGTGGGCTATGAAAAGATTTACACGTGCCGCAGCGGTTCTGCTTTTGGGAATTGGAGCAGCAGTTTCAAACGCAATGGACGCCTCAAAACTGGTGGATGAAGCCACTTATGCTGAACTCAAGGAAAAAGGGCAGATACAGAAGTCTTATTACAAGCAGAATAATGTGACTCTTACTCTGGCTCCCGATACGGAGCTTACAAAGGGTGCCGTTTCATTCTGGAAAAATGACTACGAGCCGGTTTTTCTGGTGGAGAATCTTTATCTCATTCCGAAAAAGGATCTTGGAGACGGAACCACAGGAAAGAATTTGATTGACAAGTCCTCGAAAATCATCAGGTCGGTCAGCAGGATGCAGGGAATGCAGTATTATTCCAGCGACAACAAATGGGAAACTCTGTATAAGGAAGCATATTGCATAGAATCCGAAAACAGCAAGGTCCGTGTTGCGGATGACACAGAGGGGAGCGCCGATGGAAAGGTTATGTACTGCATGCAGAAGGACAATACCTTCGGAAAGATGTTCTACAGACTCGAGTATCATCAGACTGCCGAAGAGGTGAGTGCCGGATTCTCGACCACTGCTCCGATTTATGTAGGATTTATCAAAGCCATAGCTCCGGGCGACCTGAAAATCAGCGTGGTTATCACAGACTGCGGGGATGATGTGATGGTCTACATGGTGGTAAAGGCAAAATTCCCTGCGATGGCGGTTCTTGAAAAATCCATGAAAAGATCTTTCAGTGCCCGTCTTGACGCCATTTACAAATGGTTTGTGGAATCATTCTAGGAGAATATGATATAATGAAGAAATCTTTGATTGCGCTCCTTTTCGGATGCGTTTTATTATCTTTTGGAGGATGCAAACCTGCTATGAACAAGGTTTTGGAAGGAAAAGAAGGACTGTTTGCGGTTATTGAGACCTCAGACGGAGACATTGCACTGGAGCTCTTTTACAAGGAGACACCTCTTACTGTGACGAACTTCGTGGGACTTGCGGAGGGAACACTCAACGCAGCAAAGGGAAAGCCGTATTATGACGGACTCAAATTCCACCGTGTGATCAGCCGTGCCAACGGAGACGACCAGGACTTCATGATTCAGGGAGGAGATCCCACGGGCACCGGAAGCGGAGGTCCGGGATATCAGTTCCCCGATGAATTTGCGAAGGGTCTTTCTTTCGACAAGCCGGGATACCTTGCCATGGCCAACGCGGGCCCCGGGACAAACGGAAGCCAGTTCTTCATCACAATCGTGCCGACCGAATGGCTTACAGGACGCCACACCATTTTCGGAAAAGTCGTGGATTCGGCCAGTCAGAAAGTCGTGAACAGCCTCAAGACGGGAACCGTGATGAAATCCGTGAAGATTTACCGCCTTGGTGAGGAAGCTCAGAAGTTCAGCGCAAAGCAGGCCGATTTCGACAGATGCCTGGCAGAGATTGCAAAGCAGGCCGACAATTACATAGCCGAGCAGGAAGACTATATCAGCAAGAATTACGATGGGTTCACAAAGGATCCAAGCGGAATCTACTATAAGATAACACGTGAGGGAGCAGGAGCCCCTGCAGGTTCACTTACAACCGTATCCACAGAATACAAGGGATATTTCCTCAACGGAGAAGTATTCGATCAGTCATCTGGACGCGGACCCCTTGAATTCACCACAGGAACAGGAAGAATGATTCCCGGATATGACCTGATGACACAGGCCATGAAGGAAGGTGAAAAGCGCACAATGATTCTCCCTCCGAAATATGCCTATGGTGAAAGAGGAGCAAGCGGCGTGATTCCTGGAAACACATACATTGTGTTTGACGTGGAGCTTGTGAAAATCAAATAAACAGGCGCAGTATGCAGCAACATTCTGCACCGGGCGGCAAAGAGGAAGACGTTGAATCCATCGGAGAGATGCAGCTCGCCTTTTTGTCCGCAATGTGCCTTTTTCTGTCCGCCGTGGAATATGCAGTGCCGAAACCCTTTCCCTTCATGCGTCTCGGGCTGGCGAATCTCCCGGTGATTATCGCGGTGAAAAAATGGCGTTTCAAATCAGTGGTTCTGCTGATTGCCCTAAAAGTTGCGGGACAGGCTCTCCTTTCCGGCACGCTCTTCAGTTACATATTCATTTTCAGCGTTTCCGGGTCCTTTGCTTCCGGCATCGTTATGCTGGTTTTTCACAGGATTTTTTACAGAAGGAAAATCATCAGCAGTATCGCACTCTCTCTTTCAGGGGCAATGGCAAACTGCGCAGTCCAGATAATCCTTTCGTCATTTTTTTTCTTCGGTAAGTCCACGCGTTTCATAGCACCTCTGCTTTGCGCATCTTCCTCTGTCACAGGTTTTCTTATGGGATTGTTCTGCAATGCGTTCGAGGAGATGTCGGAATGGATGAAGGCTTTTTTTTCTTCCTCTGCCGTCTGCCTGAATCCGGACAAGCCTGAAAAAAAGAAAATCTCAAAGTATTCAATCCTCAAGACGGCTTTTCTTGCCGCCAGCATGATTTTTATAATCACCGTAAAAGACGTTTATGCCGTCTGGGCGATGGTTCTTGTCTTTCTTGCACTTAATCTTGTGAAAAAGCACGGAAATATGAATCTGTTTCCTTCGGTGGTGGTTGTCGTGTCGGTTACTGTCTTTTCCCTGCTCACTCCTTACGGAAAAGTTCTGTTTGAACTGTGGGGATGGAAAATCACAGGAGGTGCACTCGAAGCGGGTCTTCAGAAAAGCGGCACCCTCGTGGGAATGGTACTGGTCTCCAAATATTTTATGGATGCGGATATCCGTATTCCCGGAAAAATCGGAGATATGGTGTCTTCCGTGATGGAGATATTCAGAGGAATGTCTTTCACCCGGAAGGAAATAAAGGAGTCGGGAATCATGGGGGCCGTTGATGGAAAACTTCTTTCAATATGGAAGGAAATTTCAGGAGCAAACAATGAAAGCTTATCCCGGCGAAATTGAAAATCTTCCTGTTTACCCCTATCTGGATGCAATCTGCAGTGAATTGAAAAAATCCCCGTCCCGTTTTCTGCTTTTGAGCGCAGAGACAGGAGCTGGAAAATCCACTGCTGTTCCTCTCGCCCTTCTCAGGAATTTCAGCGGCGGAATGCTCATGCTTGAACCGCGCCGGCTTGCGGTTGTGAACTGTGCCCAGCGTGTGTCGTCCCTGCTCGGTGAGTCTGTCGGAGGAACCTGCGGATACGTGATGCATCTTGAAAACAGGAGAAGCGAAAAGACAAGGTTCACTTTTTTGACGGAAGCGGTTCTTTCGAGGATGATTCAGTCGGATCCGTCGCTTGAGGGAATTTCGGTCGTGGTTCTGGATGAATTCCACGAAAGATCTGTGAATGCCGATCTTGCCCTTGCCTTTCTGAAGGAGGCCGTGCTTCTGAGGGAAGATCTTTATGTAATCGTAATGTCGGCCACAATGGATTTCAGAAAACTTGAGGATTATCTTGGATGCAGCCGTTTTGAAGTGCCCGGAAGACTGTATCCCGTTGAAACCGAATACAGACCGGGAGTTTCTGCCGCCAGAGCGATTGCGGATGAAAGAAGTCGTAATCCTGATGGAACGGTGCTTGCTTTTTTTCCGGGAATAGGTGAAATCAGAAGGACGAAGGCAGATTTGGAAGCCCTCGGCACTGACTGTGAAATCCGCATACTGCACAGTTCTGTTCCGCCGGAGGAGCAGCGGGAGATTTTAAGGCCTTCATTGAAGCCGGGAATAATCCTTAGTTCTGCAATAGCGGAAACCTCCGTCACGGTTCCCGGAGTCACATCGGTCGTTGACAGCGGATGGATGCGGATAAATGAGTATGATCCAAGACTCGGAATGGAAAGGCTTGTCACGCGGAGAGTTTCGGAATTCAACGCGGTGCAGAGGAAGGGACGTGCGGGACGTCTGGGACCTGGAAGATGCGTGCGCTTGTGGGATAAAAACGAGCCCCTTTCGCTTGATGTGGAGCCGGAGATACTGAGGGCTGATCTGATGGGCGTGGTGCTTGAATGTGCCGAATGGGGAAATGCGGAAAGGAACGGACTTTCGTGGCTGGATGCACCGTCCGAGGGAATATGGAAATCCTGTTCGTTCTCACTTGATATGCTCGGGTGCATAAAAGGCGGAAAAATCACTGCATTGGGAAAAGCCTGTCTTTCGGTGGGGCTTCATCCAAGGATGGCATGCGTGGCTCTTGCTGGTTTTGCCGTGAACAGAAGGGAGGAAAGTCTTTCGCTGATTGAAAAGTATTCGGAAGGAAGCAGTCTGTCAAAGATGAACGATGCTTTGAGAAAGAGGATTTGGGAACGGATCTGCAATGCAGGAGTAAGATTTTCGGTAAAGGATTTTTTTGAGACGGAAAAAGTTTCCCCTGCATCCCTTCTCCTTTCGGGATATCCCGACCGCCTTGCAGTAAGGACCTCCCCTGACTCTGCAGGCTACCGTTTTCCTTCCGGCCGGATTGCGGATGTGGAAAGCGGAAAAGACGCCCTGCCCCGTTTCATTGTGGCACCGCTTGTTGATTCAGGCGCATCCGTGGGGAAAATAAGGGCATACGAGGCTGTTGATGAGGACGAGGCCATGGACTTCATGAAAGCCCATTCAAAATACGAAGAGGAATATGCATTCGAGGAAGACGGAAGATTCAAGAAGACGGGGTACACCAGATTCGGAAAAATAGAACTTTCATCAAAGAAGATTCCCCTGCAGGAAGGGGATTATGCTCATGCGCTGTGCTCAAGAATCAGAAAAGAAGGAATGGAATGTCTTCCGCATGGTAAAAACACAGATGATTTCCTTCTGCGGGTCAAATTTTTCATACAGGCATCGGGAATTGATTCTGAACTGAAGAACCGTTATGAAAATCTGTCTGAAACCGCCGAGGACTGGCTTTTCCCTTTCATTGCCCCTGGAACAAGAGTGAATGAGGATGTGGTGTACAATTCCATTCATTATTACCTTGATGGAAACCGCGTGGACCGGGATGTTCCCATTGAGATTGTCCTTGAAAACGGAAAGCGGAGAAAAATAAGATACGAGGAGCAGAACGGAAGGATTGTTCCGGTTATGGAAATCATAATACAGCAGCTGTTCGGATGTTTCAGGAATGTTTCGGTTATGGGGGTTCCTGTCGTCTTCAGAATGCTCTCCCCTGCCCGTCGTCCTCTTCAGGTGACAAGCGACTTGGAGAATTTCTGGACCGGGACATGGCCTGAGATATGCTCGGAGATGAAGTCACGCTATCCGAAGCACAACTGGAATTACAAGATTTCCGACGGCGGATGATTCTTATTGAAAGATTGGAAATCATCTGTTATAATTACGGAATAAATGTAAGTCAAAACGAGGTGCAGGAATGAATAGAATTTTGAGAAATGTACTTTGCTGTGGAGCAGCCCTGGCAGGTTTGGTAGGACTTGTGATTTCTTGCGAGTCGGTCGAACCGCAGGTGGTGACCCCTTCATCGGATTTCAGTCCAGTGCGTTTGATGGATAAAAAGAAGGAATCATCTGCAGAGCCAACGGAAATAAATCTGCCGCAGACCAGCGTTAAAGCCGGGGAAGAAGATAACAATTCTGGTGATTCGAATCTTACCCCCGAGGAAATCAATTCGTCCGTCATTCTTGCCGACCAGCTTATAGAGGATGGAAACTACGGGGATGCCATCGACTTACTGAACAAGATTCTTGCCGAAGACCCGGAAAACGAAGAGGCCAGGGCACTTCTTGAGGAAGCCCTCAAAAAACAGGAGGAGCAGGAAAATCAGGGTGCACCAGGTGACATCGGAGGACCTTCCGCCAATCAGCGGCCGTCTGGAAACAAAGACGGACAGACTATAGAAAATCCTGCAGATACAACTGGCGGGACACCGGAAGAAAAGAAGTCCCTTGAGGAAGAAGCCGTCGCAAAGAAAGCCCAGCAGGCACAGGAGGCTGCGGATGCAAAGGCCAGGGCCGCTCAGGATGCAAGGGACAAGAATATAGCCCAGGCACGTAAATACATCGACGAGGGAAAGTATCCGCAGGCAATCACGCTTCTGAACACGGTGCTCAGGTCAAATCCTGATGATGAGGAGGCAAAATCGCTTCTTGACGAGGCAAAGGCAAAACAGCAGAAGGCAGCGGAGGAAGCCGCGGCAAAGGCACGTGAAGACAAACTTGCCCAGGCTCGCAAATACATCGACGAAGGAAAGTATCCGCAGGCAATCACGCTTCTGAATACGCTCCTCAAAGCCGACCCCAACGATGCAGAAGCCCAGGCCCTCCTTGACGAGGCAAAGGCAAAACAGCAGGCCGCCGCAGAAGAGGCCGCCGCATTGAAGGCAAGACAGGCAGAGGAAGCCGCAGAGGCAAAAGCCAAAGCCCAGCAGGAAGCA
>DGXM01000156.1 GCA_002396325.1 Treponema sp. UBA4232 | reverse complement strand
ATTAGCGTTCAAAATGAGACAGTGGGACGCAGGAAAAAAGCAAGGAGGGGATGTCCCAAAAGTATTGTCATCCTGAATTTATTTCAGCATCTATTGAACACCGTCATGCTGAACTTGTTTCAGCATCTCTCGTACAGGAGTGATTCCGGGTCAGGCCCGGAATGACGGCAGCATCAGGTTCTGAATGACACGGGAAGTCATGCTGAACTTGTTTCAGCATCTGCGCTAAAACAGTGCATAGATTCCGAAACGAGTTCGGAATGACACCTGGGCGCAAACTTGTTGGACATCCCCATCACTTGAATCGGGATTGTGCGTTCGGTTGTGACGAATCAGGAGTTTTCCAAGGTTTCCTTATGAAAAATCTAGTTTACGCTTGCAAAAGACGAAGGGACCACAACATTCCGTGCATTCTTCTTGTAGAATCTGGGAGAACATTTCATAATCTTTTTAAAGACGCGGGAAAAATACTGCACATTGTTGAATCCGTTTTCCATGGCGACTTCAGTAATGTTTTTATCCGTATAAATCATATCTAGACAGGCTTTTTCCACCCGGTAGCCGTTTATATATTCCGTTACGCTTTTCCCGGTTGCCTCTTTGAACAAACGGCTGAAATGACTCTTGGAATAATTTGTACTATTAAATATGTCTTCTGCGTCAATATCCTCGCGGTAGTGTTTTTTTATATACGCTATGACAGTATCCACAGCTGAAACCGAATGACGGGAATTTTCATGCAGAGAGGAAAATATCTGGTACTGTTTGGTATCCAAAATATACGAAAGCAAATCCAGCAGCATGGATTTCAAAAAAAGTTTTCTTCCGAATGTCTTTTCCTTTTCAAGTTGCGCAGTGTGCTTAAGCCGGTTCTTTATGTCGTCCCCCACCGTGAGGAAGGTATTTATTTTTATGCTTTCAAACGCCCGGTACACCGGATCCAATTCATTTCCCAGAATCGACGAGGCGAAAACCAAAGCATAATAATGAAAGTCGCCTTCCGCAGGACGCAGGCAGTGTTCCGCTCCGGCCTCTATGAAAACAATGTCCCCTTCATGGATTTCTGCCACATTGTTCCTTAATTCCAGAATGGCAGTACCAGTCTCCAAGTAAAAAAATTCGTGCTCAATATGATGGTGCATATTCTGCAGATATGCATCGCGGGAAAAAATTCCAAGGGGAAAATATCTTGACACAAGCCATGTCTGCTCATTTTCAGTCATCATAAACTCTCTGTAATGAATAAGAGCATCTCTAAAAATTAAAGCGGCATCAATATCGACACTGAAGGGAAGGATGCTTTCGCCGCATTCTAGAGCCAACTATGGAGATTATACCTATAAAAATCACATTTTTCAATGATTTTTCTCCATAACATAGGGAATTTCACGTAAAAATAAGATTATTGTGCAAATTTTATGATTAAATAGGTGTTTTTTTTTGAAACAACCAGACTTACCATTATTTTAAAGTATAAAAGTGGGCGAACTATTGCCACTTAAAAAAACGGTAAAATGTAAAGTCTTAGGAGGACATGCATGAAAAAAATGATGGTAGTTGCCGCATCAGCCTTGATGGCATTAAGCCTAGCGGGATGTGGCGGAAACAAGAAGCCTGGATCATCTTCAGACAAAATGAACATCTCAATCTTTACGATTCAGCAGAGACAGCAGCCGCCGGCTGACAACAAGAGCTACAAGTGGATTGAAGAAAAGTTCGGTGTGACATTCTCATGGGATATTCTTGTTGGAGACAAGGATCAGAAAATCGGTGTTCTTATTGCTTCTGACGACCTTCCCGATATGGTTGAAGTCGACTCAGAGAAATTCCAGGGTGCCGGAAAGCTCCGCGACCTTAAGCCCCTCGTGGAAAAATACGGTCCCAACCTGATGAAGCACTATGCTACAGCATGGAAGAAAATGATTGACCAGGATTCAGAGAAAGACGCAAACGGAAACATTGTTGCCGAGCACATCTACTCTCTTCCGAACTATGGTGTAATCGACGGTGTTCCTTCTGATACATACTACAACGGTAACGGTTGGTGGATTCAGAAGGCTGTTCTCAAGGAATTCGGATATCCAAAAATCAAGACTATTGATCAGTATTTCGACCTTATTGAAAAGTATTACAAGAAGTATCCGACAATCGACGGACTCCCAACAATCCCATTCAACATCATCACAGCTGACTGGGAAGCATTCGACTTGTGGAACCCGCCGCAGTTCCTGGGTGGAAACCCGAACGACGGTAACGGACACGTTGTAAAAGAAGGTGGAAAGTATGTTTACTATGATATCTTCACAGATGACAACGCAAAGAGATGGTTCAAGCTTGCAAACGGATACTATCAGCGCGGTTTGATTGATCCCGCATCATTCACAGACAACCGTGACCAGTACTATGCAAAGATTGCTCAGGGCCGTGTTCTTGGTATGTTCATCCAGGGATGGCAGTTCATGGGCGAGCCTGAGCAGACACTGTGGACAGCAGGAAAAGATGAAAGAACATACGCTCCTCTTGCTGTAACATTCGATGAGTCAATCAAACCACACTATCGTGACCGCTCACTTCCAAACCTCCAGAGAGGTTACGGTATCACTGTAAAGTGTCCTGAAGAGAAGGCTATCAGAATCATTCAGTTCATGGACAAGATGCTTGAGGAAGAGAACCAGAAAGTTCTTTACTGGGGATTCGAAGGCGATGATTACCTCATCGATACAGACGGTTCCAAGACAGGAACAAAGGGTGCCGCTTACAGAACACAGGCAATGCGCGATCAGCAGAAGGATCCGAACTACCTCGAAAAACAGTTTGCTATGCTCTGGCGTGAAGAAGCTCCGAAACTTGACGGAAAGTTGCCCAGCGGATATTCACGTTCTATGGACGACCTTCCGTGGGAATATGAGCTTTCTCAGAAGCAGGTTGACATCGACCTCTGGGATGCTTACGGTGTAAGTTCATACGCAGAATTTGTTGACCCGAACCCGCCGCAGAACGCAGGATGGTATCCGATGTGGCAATGCAACCCGTCTGCAGAAAATGGTGGACTCGAAGGAGAAGCTGCCAAAGCTATGACAGGATTTGAGGATGTTCAGAGAAAGTACCTGCCTCAGATGATCATGGGCAAACCCGAGGATTTCGACAAGACTTGGGATGAATACAGCAAACTGCTTACTCCGCTTACAGCTGTGTACAACAAGTTCATGCAGCAGCAGCTTGATCACCGTGTAGAAGTATTCGGTGGCGAACAATAAATAAAGTCAAGGCTTTGACAGCCTGCTTTTTTGAGGGGGTCTTGAAAAGACTTTTTGCTTCGGGCCCCCTTTTTTTTTTGATTTTCTTTCTAAAAAGGTGCTTTATGAAGAGTAAAAAATCCGAAACTATACCTGCAACGACAGTGCTTGCAAACAAGAAAAGCAAATGGAAGCTTTTAGGATCACAGAAAGGCCTTATGTTAATGTCCATTCCATTTGTTCTTTACATAATCTTATTCAGATATGTACCTCTCGTAGGCTGGACAATGGCCTTTCAGGACTACAAACCCGCCCAGAGTATGTTCCATCAGAAATGGGTAGGATTGAAGTGGTTCATTGAACTGTTTAAAACCACGGACTATGTAAATGGCGGTTCAACTTGGAATGTTGAGTTCCTCCGTTCGTTGCGCAACACAATAGGCATGAGCCTTATCAGTACGGTACTTGGTTACATCACTGCAATCGTAGTCGCCGTATTCTTGAATGAAGTCCGCCACATCGGCGTTAAAAGATTCGTTCAGACTGTTTCCTACCTGCCCCACTTCCTTTCCTGGGTTATTGTTACAGGTCTTGTTGCGAACATCCTTAACGTTGAAGACGGAACACTGAATAATATCCTGATGTATTTCGGATTGATTAAAGAGCCTGTGCAATGGCTGGCGACACCAAAATACTTCTGGCACATCATCGGTTGGACTTATGTCTGGAAGGAAGTAGGTTGGAATACCATCGTTTATCTTGGTGCAATGACTGCAATCGACCCCTGTCTGTATGAAGCCGCTGAAATTGACGGATGCGGTCGTCTTGGAAAAATCTGGCACATCACTTTGCCAGGAATCAAACCGACAATCATTATTATGATGATTATGAGTGCTGGTCACATTCTTGACTCCAACTTCGAAATGCCGTTCTTCTTGAGAAACGGAATGAATATCGATGTTGCAAATACAATTGACCTGTACGTTCTTAAATACGGATTCAAGCTGTTCAACTTCTCATTGGCAACAGCTGCCGGTATCTTCAAAAACGTTGTTAATATTGCACTTCTTGTAATTGCAAATACAATCGCCAAAAAGAATGGTGAAGAGAGGTTGATGTAATGGCTTACATAAAAATTGGAAAATCAAAAAAGAAGAGCGTCGGCGATTTGATTTTCGACGCACTGATATTTCTTACACTTACATTTCTTGTGATTGTTACAGTGTATCCGTTTTGGAACACAATTGCTGTGTCTTTGAACGACGGTCTTGACTCCATAAAAGGCGGAGTCAAGCTACTTCCTAGAAAATTCACATGGCAGAACTACAAGGTACTGTTTGTAGACGACAGACTTTTCAGAGCCTTTTCGATTTCCGTATCGAGAACCGTACTGCAGACTGTGTTGAATGTTTTCTGTACAAGTATGCTTGCCTACTCTTTAAGCCGCAAGGAATTTGTATTGAAAAAGGTTCTCACAGCAATCCTGGTTATTTCTATGTATGTAAACGCAGGTCTTATTCCCGGATACATGCTTATCAAAAAACTCGGCTTGCTCAATAAATATGCGGTTTACATCATTCCTGGTCTTGTTGATGTATTCAACTTTATCCTTATCAGAACGTACATAAACGGACTTCCTGACAGCTTTGTTGAATCCGCAAGAATTGACGGTGCCAATGAGTTCAAGATTTTCACAAACATCATTATGCCGCTGATTGTTCCTTCAATCGCAATGGTTTCTCTTTTCGTTGCCGTAGGTGCATGGAACAGCTGGTTTGATACTTATCTGTATGCATCTGGAAAAGTCAACCTGCACTCTTTGCAGTACAAACTTATGGAATTCCTGCAGTCAAGTCAAAACCAGTCTTCGTCCGCAGCAGATGCGGGTGCTATGGCTGTTGCCGCCGGTTCCGGAGCGTCCACTGCAATGGTTACACCAATCAGTATACGTGCTTCAATTACAATGATTGCAACACTGCCGATTCTGGTGGTTTATCCGTTCGTACAGAAATACTTTGTAGTCGGTATGACCATTGGTGGTGTGAAAGAGTAAAAAGTTTTCAGGATGCATTGCATTCAAACAAGAAAAGGGCTTGGGCAGAAATCAGCTGTCTCGGCCCTTTTTTTATAGGAGGAAAAAATGTTAAGAGAAGTGAAAGTAGAAGAAGGCATTGTAAGAGGTCTTCCCGCCGCAGATCCGAGAATCACAGCATTCAAAGGGATTCCATTCGCAAAACCTCCGGTCGGTAAATTGAGATTCGCGCCTCCACAGAAAGCGGAAAAATGGAACGGTGTCCGTGAGTGCTACACTTTTTCAGCAGTATGCCCGCAGCCGGGAGCATTGGAAAATCCTCCAGACGATGATCTTTACGGAAAAGAATGGTGCGTTGACACGGAACTTCCGATGAGTGATGACTGCCTTTATCTGAATGTGTGGACTCCCGCAAGAAAAAATGATGAAAAACTTCCTGTTTATTTCTGGATTTTCGGCGGCGGATGGCAAGTAGGAAATGCCTCGGAAATGGAATTTGACGGAGAAAGGATTGCACGGCGGGGAATCGTTGTTGTCACAATCAACTACCGCGTAAATCTTTTCGGCTTTACCTGTCATAAGGATATAACCAAGGAGTATCCTGAAAACCCTGCGAACTTCGGACTTCAGGATCAGCAGGCGGCATTGAAGTGGGTGAGCCGTAATATAGCATCCTTCGGCGGCGATCCGGAAAATATAACAATCGGTGGGCAGTCGGCAGGGGCTGGAAGCGTAATCTTCCACATTGGAAACCCGGAAAGCAGAAAATATTTCAAGCGTGCTGTTGTTGAAAGCGGACTTTTCGTAAATCCCTTCAGACAGGTTTTCCCGACTCACACTGTGGAAGACGCTGAAAAAATCGGACAGGAATTCTTTGAATTCTGCGGTGTAAAATCTCTGGAAGAAGCACGAAATCTTCCAGTGGAAACACTTCAGAAAAAATGGAGCGATTGGGGCGGATTCTTCAAATCGGCAGAAACCTGGGCACCCATTTACGATGGAAATTTCATGCGCGGCGACATAATCGAAAGGATTGAAAAAGACGGACTTGAAGTGCCTCCTCTTCTGATTGGTTTCACGAAAGACGAATTCTTCGATGCACCTGTTCAGGGAAGCGATGAGGGAAAAATCAGTACGGTGGAACTTGGTCTCTGGAAACTTATAAAAGCGGAAGAAAAGCGGGGTGTTAAAAGCAAAAACTTTGTTTATAAATTCGATGTGCCGATTCCAGGCTGGGATAATCCGGGAGATTTCCATTCTGTTGATTTATGGTTCTTCTTCGAAACACTTGCAAAGTGCTGGAGACCGTTCAACGGAATGCATTACGATATGGCCCGGCATATCTGCGACTACCTGTGCAATTTCATAAAGACAGGAAACCCGAATGACTGCGGAAAGACAAAAGGCGGAATCCGTTACACTCCTGTAAAAGATGAATTCAAAAAACGGGAAGCGGCGGAATCTGAAAAGCTGCCTGAATGGAAACCATTCTCAAGTGACAATCCTGAGTGTATGTTCTTTGAGACAGAATGCAGGAGCGGAAAACTCGAAGCATCTGACGATATGAAAAAATATGCACAGTCCTAAAAACGTCATGTGACGACTTTTTAGAATGCGTATTTGCAATCGCCATACCTCGATGCAGATTGGCAGCAAAGTTTCAAACAGCGGGGGGGGGATTGAACCCTCCGCACGAATAAAATGCAGTCTTGTTTGTCATTGGCACTTTGGCATCTCCAGAGTGCCATTTTTTTTGCGGGACTCTAAAAACCGAGGCTTTTAAAGACAAGATTATTTCTTCCACGGAAAGAGCATAGTCCTGAATGAACGGGGACCGAGCAGCTGTTTTTCCCTAACCAGCAAATCTTCCCACGGCACATGCTTTCTCTGTGCTTTTGTAAGCCCCGGGTTCACTTCAAGCCAGTCGTATTTATACATCCTGAGTCTCAGCGCGTTTGTCAAGGTTATGCCTATTGTTGCAGGACCGCTTACAATTCCCATGGTAAAAATGGAGAGCGCAAGATTAAAAAGATTTACCAGCGCAACCCCGAGTGAAAAAAGCGGATTGTCAAAAAAAATAAGAAAAGATTTTTTCAGGCACTTTTTGAAGTTATTGTGCATAAGGCTTCTGATTGGAAATACCCACTGAAGCGCAAGAAATGAAACCACCACAACCCAGAAAACGCAGGACATCATTAAAAGCCCGCTCTGACTACCTTGAGTTCCGTCCATCGGGAGCCATATTTTTAAATAATAAGGAATACTCACGAGAACTGCAAGAATCAGAACCGCATTGCAGAGCCCCAGCAGCACACCGTGTTTTATGCAGTGAACGATTTGGGAAAGAAAGAGTTTATATTTTGTAGCCTCGTAATTTGAAACCCTCACGGCATTTTCACCATCTGCAAGGTACAAAATCGCCCAAACCATACAACAGACTGTCACGGAAAACATGAAACCCACATTTCCCAGTGCAGCTCCACCCTGCAGCCCACTCATCTTTGAACAGAAAAAATACCCCAAAAAACTGAGTGCCATCATCGGAAGATTTATCAACATCGTGTGCAGGAAATTATCCCATATATCATAAAAATTCTTTTTTAGAAAAAAACCGAACATTGTTTAAATATATATATTTTTCTTCATTCCGTCAATGTTTGATATCAGGGTCTCAGCATGATATTAACTTTGTCTTAATATAGTTCAGTTTTTTTTTTAGAATCACCAACACTCGACGCAGAG
>DGXM01000103.1 GCA_002396325.1 Treponema sp. UBA4232 | reverse complement strand
CATCTTTATGCGGCTGGAAAAGTCAGTTGTGAAAACGGACTCTCCGTAATCTGCAGGACGGGTTATCCCTATTCTTTCAGCGTGGACTACGAGGTTTCGGAAGGAAAAGGAAAGATTGCAGTCCGAATTCCGGGTTGGAGTGGAATCAGCAGGATTATGAAGAACGGAAAGGATGCGGGAAACTGTGTGAAAAAGGGGTACGCCTATATTGATGTTGAAAAAGGAGACAAACTGACACTCACTCTTGATGGGGCTCCCTACAAAGTGCATGCATCGGCTAAATCGCCGGCTCTCACAGGATGTCTTTCGGTTATGAGAGGACCTCTTGTCTACTGTGCCGAGGGTGTGGACAATAATGGCGAGATTCTGTCTGCCTCGATTCTGCGCGGGGGCAGTGTAAAGGCTGGAGACTTCAATCCTCTTCTTCTTGGGGGAACCTGCGTTCTGGACGTGGATGCCGTGCGGGTAAAGGACAGCGGTGGCCTGTATACCAAGGGGGAGCCTGATTTTGACAAATGCACGCTCAGGATGGTTCCCTACTACACATGGGCGAACCGAGGCCTTACACAGATGAGGGTATGGTTTCCCGGCGAGTCTTATTAGGGTATTTTAAGTGGGAGGGGATGACTAATAAGTTTGAAATGTCATTGCCGTACTTGTGCGAAGCTGCGGAACGCCTACGGCAATCTATAAATGCTTATATTATAAATAAATAGATTTTCGGGTCGAGCCCGAAAATGACATAAATTAAACTTATTAGACATCCCCTAACTTTGAAAGTACTTGTTTTATTGCATGATTTATGTTACCATTGCAGTGACTTCCGTGTTTCTGTATTTGTATGTAACTTTCATAGATTTAGAATTGTTGTCAATACAGGACCCGTGATGGTCAACATGAAAAACGTGTAATGGAGAAGAAACTATGAGAAAAATCTTTTTTTCGGTGGTTCTGGCCGTAATTGCGACTGGACTTGCATGCGCACAGGTGGTTCTCCCGGAAGAGGCTCTATCAAAACTTCAGGGGGCCGTTTTCGAGGTTGTCACTAAGAAATCAGAGACAGACCCCATATCATACGACAGGGAACTTCCACTCGACAGGCTTCCGTATGCAATCCGCACAGACAAATACAATCCGATTGGAACCGCTTTCCTTATGGATGACGGCAATTTCTATACCGCGGCACACGTAATTGATCTTACCGGGAAGCTTCTTGAGGACGATTTCTACATCCGCGATGTTGAGGGAAAAATCTACAAGATAGACAAAATCCTGAGTTTTGCCACCGACCGCGATTTCATTGTCTTCACTGCGAAGGATTTCACCCCCGGTAAAGGGGCAGGACTCCACGCAAGCAGAGATGTGAGTATGAACACCCAGATTTTTACGGTTGGAAATGCGCAGGGAGAAGGCATCGTTATCCGCGACGGAATGCTTACAAGCCGCACACCCGAGGATCAGAACGGCAAATGGAAGTGGCTTCGCTTTTCAGCCGCTGCAAGTCCGGGAAACTCTGGCGGTCCCCTTGTTGACAAAAATGGAGACGTGCTCGGAATCATCACGATGAAGAATCAGACCGAGAACCTGAACTATGCACTCCCGCTTGACGAATTGAAAAACATACCCGAAAACAGAGGTGTCGTGGAACGCCCCATTTATTATTCTCTTCCAAACATCGAGGGACAGAGGTTCTTCAAGCAGTATTCATACGAAGTGACCCTTCCGAAGTCAATCGAAGAGACCCGCTCAGAGGTCTGGGAGGGAATGAAGAAATGCACCGCCGAGCATTCGGGAAAGCTTTTCGACGAATACCGCTTCACAGGTCCCAAATCAATTCTCAAGACCGAAAAGAACAGTCCGATTCTTTATTCGTCGTTTCTGCCCTCGTTCCCGCTTGTTCTTTGTCTGGCCGACAACCAGAAGTGGGGAGCCTATTATCCCGATGATGTGAAGACCTATGACCTTGAAGACAACGGTGTGGTTTCCTATGCCGAATTCCTCCGTCTCACAATGGCATACATTGAAAAGCCCGACAGCATCAGCGAAAAGGAGCTCATTTCAAATCCCAAGCTGTGCATGGACTACATTCTGAAGGCTTCACCCATGAAGCGCGCTGTGGGAACGGAAGTCGTGAACGTCACCTCTTTCGGAGAGCCTGTTGAGTCTTCCAAATTCACCGACTGCATGGACCGCCAGTGGCTTGTAAATCTTTGGAATGTGCCCTGGGCCGATGTTGCGGTTCTTTCGTATTCTCTTCCGCTGCCGGACGGTGTGTTCATAATGTTTATGATGGACGATGTTTCCGACATCTACAACGGATGGAACTACGACATTCCATATCTCACTGATTTTGTTGTTCCCGGCTATGTGGGCACTTTCGAGCAGTGGGAGGAATATCTTGCCCTTCCCGGTGATGTCTACCCGCGGCACGGTATTCTCAAGGGCTGCTCTTTCGACATGAACAAAAAGAACATCGAGTATTCATTCGGAAAGCAGAAGGGAAGTCTTCCTGTGAAGCTCCTTTCTCCGTCTTTGCCCGGCGATGATTATTTGTGCCTGAACTATATGTTTACTCCCGATGAAAAGCAGGGGCTTGGACAGATGATAAACGGAGTCACATTCCTCACGAACCGCGGTGGAGACGATTTCCGCACGCTGCAGATTGCAACGATGATGGAGCCTCCCTCAGGGGCAAGCAAGAGTTCTGTCGACAACTACAAGAGATTCAAGACAGGAGCCTATCCCTACAATGGAGTGCCTTTCACCAGTGAACAGAGCACAAGATGCGTGTGCGTCTATGATGTGCAGCAGGGAAGCCTTAAGATTCTCAATATGTCGGTGGTCGGCGATAACAAGAATGACGAGGTGCGCAGGTTTGCGGACGGTGTGAAGAAAGCACTCCGCGTGAAGTAAAAGACGGAAGGCTGTATGAAGATTGTTTCGTGGAACGTGAACGGAATCAGGGCAGTGGAAAAGAAGGACTTTATCCCGTGGATTTTGGGATGCGGTGCCGATGTGGTGTGCATTCAGGAGACCAAGGCGAATCCTGGTCAGCTTTCACCTTCGCTTCTTTCTCCTGGTTCCGAAGATGATGATGACGCTCCTCTTTTTTCGGATGAAAAAGGTCCTTCATACAAGTCGTGGTTTTCTTCCGCAAAAAAGCCCGGCTATTCGGGGACGGCAATTTATTCAAAGACAGAGCCCGACCGCGTGGAGACTCTGGGAAATCCCCTGTTTGACGACGAGGGACGCGTGACCATTGCCTATTTCGGGAAACTTGCAGTGATTTCCGCATATTTTCCCAACAGTCAGGGCGTGGGACTCCGTCTTCCGTACAAGCTGGATTTCTGTGCGGCCATTTACGAAAAATGCACGTCGCTGGTGAATGACGGATACAACATTGCGCTTGGAGGTGACTACAACATTGCCCACAAGCCCATAGACCTTGCACATCCCAAGGCGAATGAGGGAAACGCAGGCTATCTCCCTGAGGAGAGGGCCTGGATGGATTTCTTCACTTCGCACGGATTCACCGACACTTTCCGCCGTTTCTGCCGGGAGCCTGCGCAGTACACATGGTGGAGCTACCGGATGCATGCAAGGGAAAAGAACGTTGGGTGGAGAATCGACTACTGGTGTGTGAACGATTCTTTCCTTTCCCACGTGAAGGACAGCAGGATTCTTTCGGATGTGACCGGAAGCGACCATTGCCCGATTCTCCTTGAACTGGATTAGTTAAACATAGCTAACTCTTTATAATACAGGGAGTTTTTTATTGATTTTTTTGACAGATTATGTTATAGTTTAAACATCTAATTTAGGTGAGGTAAACTATGGCCTATAAGATTTCTGCAGATGCGTGCATCAACTGTGGTGCCTGCGAAAGTGAATGCCCGTCACAGGCTATTTCTGAAGTTGAGGAGAAGAGAAGCATCAATGCTGACTCATGTGTGAGTTGCGGTGCCTGTGCTTCTGTTTGTCCGGTTGGAGCAATTTCCGAGGACTAAGAAATAACGGGTATATGGATACAGGCTTCTGCGGACTGCGGAGGCCTGTTTTATTTTAAAGGAGTTCTGCTATGGCGGGTAAATTTACGGAAGACTCGGGAAGATTTTTGTCTGCGCTTGGTAAAATAATTCTTCTTGCGGCGGTGTGCGCTGTGCTTGGTTTCGGAATAGTCTGGCCGCTGTGGAAATGGGCCACCGTGAGTTCAAAGTCGTATACAGTTGCTGTGCTTTCGGTCTGTGCGCTGGGAGTTCTGTGGATTCTGATCCGCTCTTTCCGCAAAGTCGGAGCCTTCCGTTTCTTCATCAGGGTTGGAAAAATCGTTTCTGTGGCACTCGGCGTCTTTTTTGCCGCTTATTTTGTGCTGAAAAGCCAGAGGATTTTGGGGGCTGCCGTTTTGATTGTTTCGTTTGCAGTCTGCTATCTCATTTCTTTGGGAGGAAAAAAGCATGGTGTTAAATAAAAGGCTTTTTGCAGTTCTTGCGGCATCTTTTTTTGCAGCCGTATCATGGGCTTCCGACTACCCGGAGATTCCCTCCCTCAATTCGCGCGACACAGTGTTCAAGCAGTATCAGAAGCAGATTGAGGATGCCAACAAGGCCATGTTTCTTGGAAAAGACATCGGCGGCTATCTTTATTTCTATGAGTACACGGCAGGGGAGCACGACACTCTCATTTCGGTTGCCGCCCGCTGCGCCGTCAGATACGACACTCTTGCCACGCTGAACGGAGTGGACTCGTCGACCCCCTTGGATGGAGTCACGCTTATACTTCCCACTGTGAACGGACTTTTCATTCCTTACGAACCGGAGACGGCCATAGACATTCTTCTTGCAAAACAGTATTCGGTCGAATGTCTTGCAGGCGATTATCCCACGTACACAATTGACGGAACCGATTTCTATTTCATCCTCGACGGGAAATTCTCTCCGACTGAACGGGCCTATTTTCTTGACCCGGGACTTGTGATGCCACTTGAGGAAAGCATACTCACATCGTCTTTCGGAATGAGGATAAGCCCGATCAGCGGAAAATGGAAGATGCACAACGGAATCGACATGGCGGCTCCCACTGGCTCCTCGATTTTTGCGGTCAAAAGCGGTTCTGTGAAATATGCCATAACTCTTGACCCCACTTACGGAAATTACGTCATTCTGGATCACGGCGGCGGCATGACAAGCCTTTATGCGCACATGAGCAAGATGCTTGTGAAGACTGGCGACTCTGTTGCGGCGGGTCAGGTCATCGGAAGGGTAGGCACAACGGGACTCTCGACGGGGCCGCATCTTCATTTTGAAATCCGCTTGAACGGACAGGCTCAGGATCCCCAGAAGTATCTTCAGAGGCTTTAGGAATGGGTGACCAGTTTTCAAGGAGCCACAGGATTTTCGGCACTGAGGGGATGGAGCGTCTTTTTTCCTCCAGAGTGATTGTCTTCGGACTGGGAGGAGTTGGCGGGTACGTTTCCGAGGCTCTTGCCAGAAGCGGAGTGGGCTCCCTTGACCTTGTTGACAACGACACGGTTTCCCTCACGAACCTGAACCGGCAGATTTACGCACTTCAGTCCACTGTTGGAAGACTAAAAGTGGATGTGGCGGCCGAAAGGATAAGCGACATAAATCCCTCCTGCAGGGTGACAAGGCACAAATGCTTTTTTCTTCCCGAGACGGCGGACTCTTTTGACTTTTCAAAATACGACTATGTCGTTGACTGCATCGACACGGTGAAGGGAAAGATTTCAATAATTCAAAAGGCGTTCCAAGCGGCTGTTCCTGTAATCAGTTCGATGGGCACCGGTGGAAAGACAGATCCCACGCGTCTTGAGATTGCAGACATAAGCGAAACCTCGGTCTGTCCTCTTGCACGGGTGATGAGGCGCGAACTCAGAAAGCTTGGAATTGAGCATCTGAAGGTCGTTTATTCTAAGGAAGAGCCTGTTCCTCTTTTGCGCGGAAATGAAGACGACGACGGGGAAATCATAAAGGGAGACAGGGTTCCTCCGGGGAGCACGTCCTTTGTTCCTCCCGCGGCCGGTCTTATTCTTGCCTCGCAGGTGGTGCGCGACATCACAGGGTTCAGACTGAAATACTGAGGATTTTTTCTAAAGGGAGCCTCTAAAAACTTCGGTTTTTAGAGGCAACTCTGAAAATGCGACGTTTAAAAGCCCGTAATTTCGGGGTTTTAAACTCGACGGCAACCTCAAATTATAGTTTTTAGAGGTTGCCTAAATCTTTTTGATTTTCCATGCCCTGTGGATTTTCTGATTCCTATAGTCCTGGGGAATTGTCTCTGCACTTATATCCTCGGCCTTGTAGAGTGCCGTTCCGTCTTCCGACAATGGCAGTTGGTCTTCCTTGAACGCGAGCCGTCTGCTGTTTGTGCTGAAGTAGAGCGTTCCGTGGGGATTCAGTATGGAAAGGCATTTTTCCACAAGAACGGGCCAGTCCCGGTTTATGTCCAGAGTGGTATCGGTCCTTTTCGAGTTGCTGAAAGTGGGCGGATCAAGTATGATTATATCGAATCTGTTTGTGCCTTCCTTGTTTGCGACTTCGGCATTTTTCTGGTTCAGAAATCCCACAGCGTCCTGCCGTGTGAAAATGTAGCGCTCGCTGTCTAAAAATCCGTTCATTCTGAAATTCTCTTCCGCCCATTCGATATAGGTGCGGCTCATGTCAACGCTTTCGACTCTGCGAGCTTTTCCTTCGGCGGCGTAGACTGAAAAACTACCTGTGTAGCAGAAAAGGTTCAGCACTGATTTTCCTTGCGAAATCTGCCGTATCTTGTCCCTGAGAGGCCTGTGATCAAAGAAGAGCCCGGTGTCGATGTAGTCGGAAAGATTCACCTTGAAAATCTGTCCCTGCTCAAGAACCGTGCCTTCAATCGATTTTTCGGATTCCTGCTTTTCGTACTGTTCTCTTCTTCCTTCCTCCGTTCCCGAAAGACGCTTCCTGGTCTTTGTAATCACGTGGTCCTTCTGTATTCCAAGTGTTTCTGCCGCTGCTTCAGCCATATGAGAAAGCCATTTCTCTTCTTCCTTTTCCGGTTTTTCGTAGGGACGCTCGTAAAGGTAAAGGTGCAGGTATGTGCGCGAAAGTTCCTCCTGCAGCACGATGGCAGACGTGGCGTCGTTCCGGCTTATGGCGGCGTTCTGTTCGTTCACCGTGAGGATTGCGGAAAGTTTGTCGTCACATTCAGGCGGAAGGAATGTGTAAAGGTCGAGGGCAAGAGGAATCTCAGGAATGTCGCGGTCGTACAGCCTGTAGCAGGTGATTCGGTTTTTTCGAGCCCATTTCCGGAGTATTCTGTATTCCTTCGAGAGTCTGTTTTTAAACATCTCCTTCTGCTGTGCTATTTTTTCCGGTGTGGCGGGAACATGGAATTCCTTTTCTTCGCTTTCCATAGTCTACTCCTGTCTGCCTTGTGCTTCCATGGCCTTGTCGTGCATGAGTGCTTCTATTATGGGATAAAGGTCTTTGTACGGGTTCTCCCTTTCGTGTACCGATTCTCCGAATTCAATTACGGTGCCCGGGGACTGGGATTCCGTGTGCCAGAGCGGAAGATTTTCTCCGTTCGGGTTTCCCGTCTTGATGAAGTTCAGCCAGTATTGCGACATCATCTTTGAAAGTCCGTGGTCGGCCTCTGTGTAGTATTTTGTCTCTGGCAGGTTTCCGTATGCGTAGATTATTTCGCCTGTGTGGTTGGCACCTGCAATCTTGTTCTGCATTGTGAAGAAATACTGGTAGGCGGGCTTTCCCTGTGCGCTCACGAATGTAGTCCAGGCATGGTGGGAGTAGGCGAACATAACGGCTCCTGAAATCTGGTTCCAGTTGTACTTTGCCTCGTCGTTTGTGGCCGCCGGGTAAAGTGCAAGAACCCGGTCTGCGTATTTTCCGAAGTAGTCCCTGACTTTTTTTTCGTAGTCCTTTTTCTTTGCGAATCCTGTGAAGAAGTTGAAGAAGTATGCCTCCTCGGAATTGAATCCGTTTAGCAGCGCCTCCTCGTGATTCTTTCCGCTCCTGTAGATTTCATACACTGATTCAGGAAGAGCGTATCCGTCCACCGTCATGGAATTGTTGTCATGTTTTGTTTTCACAAGTTTTTCCGCACTGACCTTTCTCATTTCTTCCATACTGCTGCACTTGAATTCCGCCATGATTTCCTTTCCCATCGAAAGTGCGTCTTCCATGCTGCGGAATGTGTGCACCGGGCTTTCAACTGCGATGCCGGAACTTTCACCGATTGCACGCTTGAAGAGGCCTTTCGAAAGCGGACTTGCGCATAGTGCGTTCACTGAAGAGGATCCGGCGGATTCCCCTGCAATGGTTATGTTGTTTCTGTCGCCGCCGAAGGATTCTATGTTTTTATTTATCCAATCAAGTGCCTTTATCTGATCGAGGAGTCCGTAGTTTCCCGTGGTTCCGTTTGGGGATTCCGCCGCAAGCTCTTCTGACGCGAAATATCCGAACACACCGAGTCTGTAGGCAATGCTCACAACAATCACTCCGTTTTCGGCAAAAAACTTTCCGTCGTGGGTTTCGTAGATGCTGCTTCCGGTCATAAGGCTTCCGCCGTGTATGTAGACCAGAACAGGATATTTCTTTCCGGGTTCAGCGTCAGAGGGAGTCCAGATGTTCAGATAGAGGCAGTCTTCGCTCAATGGGGCATAATCCTCTCTGTCTCCGTCCGAATCGTGGTAGATGAAATTCCTGAAGATGAAACGGACTATTCCGCTCTGTTTCTTCTGCATTGCGATGGGGGCGAAAGTGTCTTTCGTGAGAATTCCTTCCCAGTCATCCGCTTCCTGCGGCTCCTTCCATCTGAGCTCTCCGACCGGCGGCTTTGCGTAGGGGATGCCTGCGTAGATTGCGACTTTTCCGTCTTCAGTGAGAACGCCCCTGACTTTTCCGTGGATTGTCTCGACTACGTCCGTGAGCGAAGGCTCCGATTTTGACTGAACGGCGGAAAGTTTTTTCGTGCTTGAACAGGACATTGAGATTACGGCTGCAATGACGGCTGCGGCAATAAGCGTTTTCTTCATTTGCGGCTCCCGTAGTTCCGGCTTATCCAGTTTTGGTATTCACCGCTCAGCACATGATTCACCCAGTCTGTGTTGGAAAGATACCATTTCACGGTCATAAGGAGTCCCTCTTCAAAAGTCATCCTTCTTTCCCACCCGAGCTCCTTCTTTATTTTCGTGCAGTCGATTGCGTACCGTGCGTCGTGGCCGGGCCTGTCCTTCACATGGATGATTGTCGATTCTATTTCCGCGCGGTCAAGGCCTGTCTCTTTTGCCGTGAGTTCAATCAGCTTTTCAAGGAGCCGGATGTTCTGCCATTCGTTTTCACCGCCGATGTTGTATTTTTCGCCTGAGCATCCTTCCTTCAGAATCTGCCATACGGCCCTGTTGTGATCCTCCACGTAAATCCAGTCGCGTATGTTTTTTCCTTCTCCGTACACCGGAAGACTCTTTCCGTTTTTTATATTGAGAACCATGAGAGGAATGAGTTTTTCCGGAAACTGGTAGGGACCGTAGTTGTTGGAGCA
>DGXM01000084.1 GCA_002396325.1 Treponema sp. UBA4232 | reverse complement strand
TTTTCATCAAAGATAGTCAGGGAAAATCAAGTGCGAATTATGAATTGCGAAATACGGCAATTATAAATTCCGACTTCCGACTTCCGAACTTAACGTCTTACGCCCGATTGGAAGGGCCGCTTTAGCGGTTCGACACTTGTGGCGAATGGAGGCAGCGGGGCTGGCGGAACCCTGGAAAGCGGGAGACACAGGGGACTGCGTAAGCCGCTTACTCTGGCCTTTCGTCCTGATGATTAAATACTGTTTCAATGTTCATAGTCCTTTAGAATGTTTTTTTTTTACCGAAATATAAGTATGGCAAAGAAAAAGACAAAAATTTTATATGACTCACCCGTGGTGCTGACCTTTTCGATTTTATGCACTGCTTTGTTTTTGATTGACAGTCTGGCTCTTCGCGGAAAGCTGGTTTCGACTGTTTTTTCATGCCGTGCGGCGTTTACTCAGCCTAAGTTCGATTTTAAAAATGTTCTTGACTATTTCCGGCTGATTTTTCATGTGTTTGGAAATGTGGAATGGCCGGTGTTTTTTATGAATCTTTTGGCTGTGCTTTCGATTGGACCTCAGCTTGAGGAGCGCTACGGGTCTGCGATGCTTGCCCTTATGTGCGGGATTTCTGCCCTTGTGACCGGTGTGCTTACTGCCTGTCTTGGAAATACCGTGCTTTGCGGTGCCGGCTGCATTGTTTTTATGATGATTTTTCTTGCTTCTTTTACGACTCTTGGGAAAAAGACCGTTCATCTTACTTGGTCGGGGCTTCTTGTGCTTTATGCGGCATATTCGTTATACTCTCAGAATCAGCAGCCTAGGATTTCTTTGGAAAAAGCGGGGGTGTTTTCGGCTTTTATGCAGCAGAATCTTGTGACTTTTATGAATATGGCCGGTGGAATCTGCGGAAGTCTTTTCGGGTTTCTTGTTTCACCTAAAAAACGTGCCGCACCCAAAAAGCCTGCTTTTTCCGATTCCGATGAGATTGCCGAGGAGCCTGTGGTGCGTAAATGGAGTCCTGAGCCAAAGGAAAAGAAAAAATCAAAGTCTGCCGAATCCGAAGATACGGTGATTGGTACTATTGATTTGTGATTTTTTTTGTGAACGGCTGTTTTGATTTTGTTTGCCTGATGGTTTGATTGATGTACAAAGGGCTGACTGGAGGGGAAAATGAGCGAGCTGAAAGTACGGAGATTCGGAGTGCTTACCAATGGAGGCGATGCACCCGGGCTTAATGCCGCTGTCCGTGCCGTGTGTCTTTCTGCTGAAAAAAAAGGAATGCAGGCTGTGGGAATCCGAAACGGGTATTCAGGTCTGGTTTCAGGTGAGATGGAAGAGCTGAGCGGAAAAAATCTTCAGGAAATCTTTTCGTCTGGCGGAACCGTTTTGGGAACTTCCAGATACAAGCCGTTCAAATCTCCGGAAAAAAATCCTGAAACGGGATTGTATCCTGCGGAGGCGATTGTCAGGAATATTGAGAAATGGAATCTTGACGCCGTGGTCTGCATGGGTGGAAACGGTACGAATACAACTGCGAATCTTTTGAGGGAGCTTGGTCTGAATGTCATCGGGCTTCCCAAAACGATTGACAATGACATTGTACTGACCGATGTGACTTTCGGATTTCAAAGTGCGGTGGAAGTTGCCTCGTCGTCGATTGACAGGCTTGTGACCACTGCAAAAAGCCACGGAAGAATCATGCTGGTGGAAATTATGGGGCACAAGACGGGATGGCTTGCGCTTGAGGCCGGACTTGGAGGCGGTGCCGATGCCATTTTGATTCCCGAAATTCCCTACGATCCGTCTTCTTTGGCAGCTTTTCTTTCCCGTAGAGCCGATGAAAGGGGATTTGCCATGGTTGCGGTTGCGGAAGGTGCGAAGGATTTGGAAGAGGCCCGTCTGGGGAAAAAGGAATTGAAGGCACGTCGTGCAAAGTCGGGGCTTTCCGTTTGCGGGAGGATTTCAGCAGCTCTTTCTGAAAGCGGACTGCCGGCATCTCACGAAATCCGTTCATGCTCCCTTGGATATCTTCAGAGGGGTGGAAGTCCCTGTGCTTATGACCGAGTTTTGGCTTCCCGTCTGGGGATGACGGCCGCTGATTTTTTGGAGCAGGGAAAATTCGGTGTCATGGCGGCCGTGCAGAACGGAGAGATTGTGGGAGTTCCGCTTTCCGATGTGGCGGGAAAAGTGAAAAATGTGCCACGCGAAAATGAACTGGTGAAAACAGTCCTCGCATTGGGTGTAAGTTTTGGAAGGAATGACTTGTAATGGTTGATAAAATAGAAGGATTTAAGTGCAGATTCTGCAAGATATGCAATGGACATGGCTGCGTGGGGATGATGCCTGGAATGGGCGGCCCGAACATGAGTTGTAATTTCATTGCCAACTGCAGGGCGTGGAAAAAATACGAGCCTCTTGAAAGTGACGTGAAGATGAATGTGAGACTCGCT
The DNA here is from genome assembly GCA_002396325.1 of Treponema sp. UBA4232. Classification (GTDB taxonomy): domain Bacteria; phylum Spirochaetota; class Spirochaetia; order Treponematales; family Treponemataceae; genus Treponema_D. The sequence continues at coordinate 3,936 of DGXM01000084.1, read as the reverse complement.
CCAATGACGGGTGCCGTGGAAAATGTGGGGTATCCCGATGAAAGGCGGTTTTATTTTGATTTGATAAAGGCCTGTGCCGATGCAGGGTTTGCTCTTTCCATTGGCGACGGATGCCCGGATTTCAAACTTCAGTACGGAATTGAAGCGGTGGATGATGTGCGCAGGGTTTATCAGAACGCGAAGGCCGCTGTTTTTATAAAACCTTATGCGGATGAAAAGATTTTGGAAAGATGCGGATGGGCTTTTCACGTGGCGGAGGCTTTCGGCATTGATATTGATTCTTACAATATCATCACGATGAGAAACCAGGTGCATTTGGAAAAAAAGACGGCAGGTCAGCTTGGGCGCATAAAAAAGGAACTCAACGCGAAAGGATTCAGGTTTATAATCAAAGGCGTGTTTACGGAAGATGATTTGGAACTGGTCCGAGAAGTGAAGCCTGATGTTGTTTATGTTTCGAACCACGGCGGCAGAGTTGAGACCAGAAAGGGAAGCACGGCTGGTTTTCTCAGCACTTACAGCAAGGAACTTTTGTCTTCCTGCGGTGAATTGTGGGCGGACGGAGGCATAAGGACTGTGCGCGACATTCAGGTGGCTGCGTCTTTCGGTGTGAGCACTGTTTTGCTCGGCCGTCCGTTTGCGAGTGCCTTGTGCAAAGACAAAGAGCACGGAATCGAGAGGCTTGCGAAAAAACTTTCCGCAGTGCTATGAATTCCGCTTTATCATAAGTGCAAAGGCAAGAATGAACAAAAGCTGGGGAACTATTGTGAAAAGAAGTGTCGTCACGGGGATTCCTGCAAGGTGCAGATCTGTCGTGAACACAACGCCGAAGTCAATCAGCATGGAGTAGACTATTCCAGCGTATTGGATTACGGCGCCTGAGACAAGACTCATCCAGGCCGCGTCACGGGTTTTGCTCCAGAGAAGGATTGCAAGAAACGCAACGATTCCACCGAGCACGAGTTTGATTATGTAGAGAAGTAAAGAGGCCTCTGTCATATCTTATTTATCGGAAGGTATCCACGGTGCTTTAGAAAGTTTGCTGAACACACCAGGATTTGCACCGAACGGTACGATGCTGCACCCTTCGTAAACAGGATTTATGATGATTCCGCAGTCAAGGCAGTGCTCTAAAAATGACGGGAACTTTTCCCTGCTCACGACATCGGTCTTTATGTAAAGATAGGGGCCTTCGCGTCTCCAGTAGCGGGTGAGGACTTTGTCGTAAACGAACCAGTCCTTTTCACTCATCTCCTGTAGTGCCTTTATGAGATTGTAGACAGCCCTTGCGCTTGCGGCTTCAACGGGGGCAGGGAATCTTGCGGTCTTGAATTTTTCCTCGCAGTGCGAGAGCTTGATTTCAATGTCCACGGTGTGATTGAACGCAACGGCAGTAATGCCGGAAATCCACGGAAGGGGAGGAGCCACGATTACGGCGTCAACTGTTTTCCAGTCAACATTGGCCTGAGACCATGGTTTGAACACCGACGTGCTTTCGCTGCACACATTCAAAGCGGCTTCCATCGCGGATTTTTTATCAGCAAACAGATAGACTTTTCTTTGTGTTCCGAGCAAATCGCTTATGGCTTTTTGAGGCCGGTTGGTGAAGTCCGAAACGAATCCTCCTGTGAGTCCACGGTTCAGCACATTTTTGAATTGAGTGAAAGCGGAACTTCCTCCCCAACCCAGAATGGCACGTCCGTTTTCGCGGAACATGTCTGTGAGTCTTTGTTGTTTTGCAGTGTACAAAAATGAACCCCGTGCCCGTTTCACACTGCCATAGCGTTTGTAAATCTCTTCAGCCAAATAGTCAAGTTCTGTCATCTGCGTGAATCCTGGTTTCCTTCCGTAGTTTACTCCTCCTTTTATTTTGTAAGAAGTGCGTTGATTGCCTTTACGAATTCTGCGGGGTCTTTCAGTTCAGCTCCGTCGACAAGCAGTGCCTGATCGAGAAGAACTTCGCTCACCTGTGAAACATAGGAGTCGTCCACGGGGCCTTCGAGTTTTTTCACAAGAGGATGGTCTCCGTTGATTTCGAGAATCGGCTTTACCATGCTTACGTTGCCCTGTCCCATAGCCTTCATCATGCGCTCCATCTGCAGTGAGGGGTCGTTTTCGTCAATGACGATGCAGGAGGGGCTTTCTGAAAGTCTTTTGCTGAGCACAACGTCCTTTACGCGATCGCCCAGTGCCTTTTTGATTTTTTCCTGAACAGGCTTGAAGATTTCTTCCTTTTTCTTTGCCTCGTCTTTGTCAACTCCAAGTTCATCGTCGCTTCCTGCGCGGTTCACAGCCTTAAGGTCGAAGTCCTTGTATTTTCCGTACTGCGGGATAACGATGTCGTCAATCTCGTCTGCCATGATGAGCACTTCGAATCCCTTCTTTTTGTAGGCCTCAAGGAGCGGTGATTCGCGGAGAGTCTTTTCGTCGGTTCCTGTGATGTAGTAGATGGCCTTCTGATCGTCCTTCATGCGCTGGACATAATCTGCAAAACTGGTCCATTTGTCGTCGCCGGTGCCGCTTTCGTCCGTGCTCTTGAAACGGATGATTTCGGCAATTTCATCGCGGTTGGCAAAGTCCTGGTAAAGTCCTTCCTTCATGGGCCTGTTGTAGCTCTTTACGAATTTGTTCCACTTTTCAATAGCGGCTTTTTCTTCGTCCGTCGGATTCTCCGATTTGCGGGCTTTGTCTGCGGCTTCACCGAGTTTTTTGAATTCGGAAAGAAGCTTTTTTACGGAAGAGCTTTTGATTGTCTCAAGAATTCTGTTCTGCTGGAGGATTTCGCGGCTCACGTTCAAAGGCAAATCTTCGGAGTCGATTATACCGCGGACAAAACGCAGATACGAGGGCAGAAGTTCCCTGTCGTCGTCTGTGATGAAAACCCTTTTTACGTAAAGTTTCACTCCGCTCTTGTAATCCGCCTGGTACATATCGAAGGGGGCAATCTGAGGCACATAGAAAAGAGTCGTGTATTCCTGTGTTCCTTCTGCATGAACGTGGCTGTACAGAAGCGGATCCGTGCCGTCGTGACTGATGACTTTGTAGAATTCATTGTAATCTTCGGGCTTGAGTTCGCTTTTGTTCTTTTTCCAAAGTGCGCTTGCCGAGTTGACCTGCTCGATTTTGCTTTCGGTTCCGTCCGGCTTTCCTTCTTTGTTGTACTTGTTCTGCGTATAGTGCAGGTAGATAGGGAAGGCAATGTGATTTGAATATTTTTTGATGAGCTCGTCAATCTTCCATCTTGAGGCATAGTCCTTGCTGTCGTCGTTCAGGTGAATCTCGATTGCGGAACCCACTGTTTCAGGCTTGTCGAATGAGTATTTTTTTGCGGCATCGGAAGATGTGTCAAGCTCTTCCACTTCGTATGAGTTCGTGCCGTCAGATGACCAGTGCCAGGCTTTTCCGTCGCCACCGGCTTTTCTTGTGTACACATCGATTCTGGATGCGGCCATGAATGCGCTGTAGAAACCGACTCCGAACTGTCCAATGAGGTCTGAATTGCTTGTGCCGCTTTTTGAGAGCTGTTCGATGAAGGCCTTGGTTCCCGAGCGTGCGATTGTACCCAGATTGTCGGACAAATCCTGTTCGTTCATACCGATTCCGCAGTCCTGCACCGTAAGAATCTGCTTTGTGTCGTCAAAAGTGATGTCAATCCGGGGATTGAATGTAAGGTTCTTGTAGGCATCGTCGCTCACTGTGAGATATTTGAGCTTATCCAGCGCATCTGACGCATTTGAAACGATTTCGCGCAGAAAAATGTCTTTGTTCGAATACATTGAATGGATAATCAGCTTTAAGAGCTGGTTCACTTCGGTCTGAAACTGATACTTTGCCATAGCTTTCCTTCTATTATATATAAATGATTCCGGGGAAAATCCTCTTGTCTTTGATAAAATATAATGAAAATATGTGAATTCGGCAAATTTTTTTTACAGA
>DGXM01000118.1 GCA_002396325.1 Treponema sp. UBA4232 | reverse complement strand
GCCTTTTTCATTGTATCGGCATCTGATTTAGAGCCAAAAAAAATCGCAACCTTCATGGGATTAATGTAGCACAAGGCGTGTAAAAATTCAAGATGCGGGGACAATCTGCTTTATGAAATCATCCCCGCAAAGTTTTCTAAATGCCGGCCAGGTGGATAAGCTGACTCTGGAAATCTCCCCACTGGCGGTTCACAAGGAGACCACCGTTCATGAGTGTGCTTCCAGTCCAAGTGCCTGCTTCCGATTTTTTTCCCGTGCTGTCTTCAATTTCGATTTTGTAGCGGCGTTCGGGGCAGAGTGATTTCGGGAAGATTATGCGTGAATGGAAATTCGGATGGTTCAAGACGTTTACCACTGTGATGAGTGCTTCGGATTTGTCTTTTGCGACCACCTGCCATGCGTCCCACTCTTTGTTCTGCGAATAGGATTCCAGCCGGTAATAATCTCCCGTTCGGATCAAGGGATTGAATTTTTTGTACATCGCAATCTGTTCGGGAATCAATGCTTTGTCTTCTGCGGAAAGTTTTGTGATGTCGAGTTCGTATCCGAAGGTGCCTGAAAGAGCGACAAATCCTCTTGTGCGGAACGGCGTGACTCTTCCCACCGCGTGGTTGGGGCAGACGCTCACATGTGCTCCCAGTGCTGAAAGCGGATATACCAAAGATGTGCCTTCCTGAATTTCAAGACGTTCGATTGCATCCGTGTCGTCGCTGCACCAAATCTGCGGACTGTAGTAAAGCATGCCCGCATCGAATCTGGCACCGCCGCCCGAGCAGTTTTCCAAAAGCAGATGTGGGAAATCTTTTGTGAGACGGTCCTGGAGTTCGTAAACTGCAAGAACATAACGGTGCAGAAGTTCTCCGGCATTTTCCTTTTTGAGCAAAGCGGATCCTGCGTCTGCAAGAGGACGGTTCATGTCCCACTTCACATATTCGATGTTTGCACTTTCAAGGATTTTTTTTATCTGGCCGTAGGTGTAATCGCACACTTCCTTCCGGCTCAAGTCAAGCACGTATTGGCACCGGGCAAGTCCTGCAGTGCGGTTTTCGATTTTGAGTGCCCAGTCCGGATGCTGTTTGTAAAGCTCGCTGTCGGGCGAAATCATTTCCGGCTCGAACCATATTCCGAATTTCATGCCGAGGCCGTTGACTTCATCCACGATATGCCTGAGTCCGCCCTTGAGTTTTTCTTCATTCACAAACCAGTCGCCCAAAGAGGATTCGTCATTGTTTCTGTGACCGAACCATCCGTCGTCCATTACCAGCATTTCGATTCCTGATTTTCCTGCCTCTTTCGCAATGGAAAGAAGTTTGTCGGTGTCGAAGTCGAAATAGGTGGCTTCCCAGTTGTTTATTAGGATCGGCCTCATTTTGTCTCTGTATTCACCGCGGATTAAATGTTCCCTCCAAAGGTCGTGGAAACTGCGGCTCATTGCGTTGAGACCTTCGGCGGCATAAACCGCAACGGCTTCGGGTGTCTGGAATGACTGTCCCGGTTCAAGATGCCATCTGAAGCCTTCGCTGTGGATGCCTGTCTGCACGCGTACCGAGTCGAACTGGTCAAGCTGTGCCTGCGAGATGAAGTTTCCGCTGTAGATGAGACTTATGCCGTAAACTTCGCCTGCGTTGTAATCAGTGTTTTTCGAGGCGAGGGCTATGAAGCTGTGCTCCTGATGTGAAGTCTCTCCGCGCAGGGATGCCACATTCATCTTGCCGTGGAAAAGCGGAGTGCGGTCAATGTGTCTTTCTCTTGCCCAGGAGCCGTGCAGACTGATGAAATCGAAATTTTTGTTGTCCATGTCAAGATTCATTGAATAGGCTTTTTCAATTTCAAGATTTTCTTTTCCTTTGTTTGTGATTTTCACCGAGCGGGCGATTGCGTCTATGCCTTTGAAAACCGAATAAAACAGTTCGACTTCAAGACCGAGCGTTTTGTCTTCGCATAAAAGTTCAAGCGTCATTGAGTCGGCACTGTTTCCCCAGGTGGCGGGGAGACCTTGCAAAGCCGGCTTTCCGTTTGTGATTTTGTGCGACACGTAGCTCAGATTCACGGCGTTCTGGCCTTTTGAGTTTGAAATGTTCAGGGCACTTTCGCGGAAATCACCGATACCCGCGCATGGGTATTCCCAGTGGAAGGCATCGTAAAACGAAAGTCTGTCGCGGTTGTTCTTGGTGGGAACTTCAGGAAGCTCGTCTATGCGCAGAAGGTGCGGAAGATTGTCTTCTATTGAAATCTTTTTTCCGTAGTGAACGTGTCCCACGAAATTCTCTTTGTCAACAATGGCAATATAGTAGCCTGAGTTTTCTGTCTCAATCGCAAATGTGCGGTTTTTCTCGTTGAATGAAATGTTCATTTTTCCAGTATACAACAAGGTTTGTGAAAAAGAAATAGGAATATTTTTTTAGCTAAAAGATGGTCGTCTGAGTGATTCAGCTGCCGATGATTTCGTAATCGGGGCCTTCGTCGGTCGAAAAGATTTTTACCCGGCATGATTCCATTGTGGCGCTTTCCGCAAAACGGGCAATATCCATTGAGTACGGACTCAGAATGTCGTCGGGATTGTATCTGGTTTCCACGATGGATTCTTCACCTTCTGCAACCATGCGGCTGAATGCCCCGTTCAACCGCACCATGTCTGCGGCGGCATCGTAAAGCATCGACTTGTGTTTTTCTTCGTATTTCTGCTTCAGGAAATTCAGCTGCATTTTTTCCACGTCAATCTGCTTTGCGTCGTCCGGGCGGAAGTCTGAGTCGAGTGAACAGTTGTTGCATCTCTGCCATTCGGAAAAATCCGCAAAGAAAGCGGTGGGGGAAATCTTCAGGCTTTTCACAACGGAATTGAACCACGGCACGGCTCTTCCCGCGGAATAAAAAGTCTGGCAGGCAAAAGCCATTTCGCGTGAAAACTCCAAATCTTTTGAGGAGTAAATTCCTGTGGATCTGGGGAGAACCATTTTTCCCTGAAGCTGTGCAAAATCAATGTGATTCGGATAAAGCGTGACTGCAAAATCAAGTCTGTCGCGGAATGCCTTGAATGAATCTCCGGGCTGAATTCCATAAGCCATATCGAAACCGAAGACCAGACCTTCCGTATTCAGCATCTGTGCTTTTGATGAATAGATTTTTTTGTCGAAAAGAAGATTTGCGCCTTTTTCCGTGCCCGAAAGAGGAATCTCAATCGAGCAGTAAATGTCCTGAAGAAGATGTACAAGATTTTTGTCGAGAGCGGAAACCGCAATCTGCAAAGTCAAAAACAAATCCGGTGCACTTTTTTTCACGGCCCGGCAGATTTCGGCGAGAGCGGATTTGTCTGAGGAGATTTTTTTGTCATGCAGGGCAAATTCAGTAATCCCTTTTTTGGAAAAAGACGGAAGCTCTTTTAGGAATTCCTGAACGCTTAAATCCACTTCGCCTGATGTCATAATGTCTTCCTTAAAGAATGGGCACGTTGTTTTCTGCGCAGGTCTTAAGCATCTCGTCAGGCCATGTGCTCACCTGGATTTCTCCGATGTGGCACTTGCGCAAAAAGTACATGCACAAACGCGACTGACCGATTCCGCCTCCGAGAGTCTGCTTCAGTCTGCCGTCCAGAAGCTGCCTGTGGAACGGAAGACTTGCTCTTTCCGTGCAGCCGCGCTCTTCAAGCTGAACTTTGAGCGAGTCGGGGGAAACACGGACTCCCATTGATGAAAGCTCCATTGCGTTTCCGAGCACGCTGTTCCAAACCATAAGGTCTCCGTTGAGTCCTCTGTGGCCGCCGTCCATTGTGCTCCAGTCGTCGTAGTCCGGGGCTCTTCCGTCATGGATTGTGCCGTCGGGGAGTTTTCCTCCGATGCCGATGATGAACACTGCTCCGTATTTCCGGCACACTTCGTATTCCCTTTCTTTCGGACTCTTTGAGGGAAACTCTTTCTGAAGATCGTCGGCATAAAGGAAAGTGATTTCCTCGGGAAGCTCAGGCTTTATGTTTTCGTAGCGGTCGTAAATGTAGAACTCGGTGCGCTTCAATGTGCGGTAGATTTTTTCAACCACGGATTTCAAATAG
>DGXM01000055.1 GCA_002396325.1 Treponema sp. UBA4232 | reverse complement strand
ACTGCCTCATTTTGAACGCTAATAGCAGAATTGATGCTGAAGCCCTGGCCCTGTGCCGCAACAGCGGAAATGCGTAGCCGGGGATTTTTTACACAAATAATCTTTGCCGCAGACAAAAACTATGGTATAATGGAAGAATGAGTACACATATTAATGCACCGGAAGGATCTGTGGCAGACTCCGTGCTTTTGCCGGGTGATCCTCTCCGAGCCAGATTTATTGCAGAAAATTTTTTGAAGGACGCGGTCTGTTACAATCAGGTGCGCGGAATGTACGGCTATACAGGAACATACAACGGAAAAAAGGTTTCTGTACAGGGAACCGGAATGGGGCAACCGTCTCTTTCCATTTACGTGAACGAGCTGTTCAGGTTTTACGGAGTGCAGAAAGCCATCCGTGTGGGAACTTGCGGTGCTGTGCAGAAAAACACTTCGCTTCGTGACGTGATTCTCGCGCAGGGAGCCTGTTCCGATTCGGCATTGAACACAATGAGATTCGGTCCGCTTCATTTTGCCCCCATTGCCGATTTCTCGCTCCTAGATGCGGCCCACAAAAAAGCGGTGGAAATGAGTCTTCCTGTTCAGGTGGGACTTTGCGTTTCGAGCGACAGTTTTTACGATGACAGCGAAAAGTGGAAATTGTGGGCGGAGTACGGGGCTCTTGGAATTGAAATGGAAACCGCAGAGCTTTATACTTTGGCGGCAAAGTTCGGACGCAGGGCACTGGGCATTCTCACGGTGAGCGATCATATTCTTTTGGGCGGGGAAACCACTGCGGAAGAAAGACAGACATCATTCACTTCGATGATAAAGCTCGCCCTTGAAACAATTACTTCGGTCTGATTGCCGCAGACGCAGCCTGCATTCCCACGTGTCAGTTTTCCCGCAGGGCCTGAATTTTTCCACGCAGAAACAGCATGAACCTGACCACTTACGCCCGATTGTAAGGGCCGCGTGAGCGGTTCACGCCGTAGGCGGGAATGGAGGCGCGGAGCGCACGGAACCCTGGAAAGCGGGAGACACGGGAGACTGCGGGAGCCGTTTTTCAGGGGCCTGTCGTACTGATTGAAAAAAAACTTTTGTGAATTGAGTGAGGGAATTTCTGACGGTCGGAATTTTCGGGATGCCTGTAACTTAATTTTTTGGCGTTTGTTGTAACTGTTTGTTACATTGTGATATTATGGGATTTCTAAAAACTTGCTTACGATGATTTTTAGGACTTCCGTTTATTTTGTTTCCTTTTGGAGACAGGGAGATTTTGATGAAACCGATTTTACTGGTGCTTGCGGCAGGTATGGGCAGTCGCTACGGTGGTGTGAAACAGATTGATTCCGTTGGTAAGAACGGAGAGTGCCTTTTGGATTTTGCCGCTTACGATGCAAAGAAGTGCGGATTCGGAAAAGTGGTTTATATTATCAGACGCGATATTGAAAAAGATTTCCGTGAAAAACTTTTCGACCGTGTGGCCCGCAATTTTGATGCCGCGTATGTGTTTCAGGATATGGATGCCCTTCTTTCCGCTGAGGAAAAATCACGGGCGGCGGAGAGGACTAAACCCTGGGGAACCATGCATGCCGTTTTGTGTGCCGAGGAAAAACTGGATGCTCCGTTTGCAGTAATCAATTCCGATGATTATTACGGCCGCGATGCGTTTAAGACGCTGGGAAACTATCTGACCGGCCTTGATGACAATTCCACCGAGCACGCAATGGTCGGATATGTGCTGGGAAACACAATGAGCGAGTCTGGAACTGTGAGCCGCGGAGTTTGCACTGTGAAAGACGGATACCTTGAGTCCATCGTGGAGAATACGAAAATCGGCTACAGGGACGGGGGTATCGTGAGCGAGCTTGACGGAAAGGATATTCCGATGACCGGAAAAGAGTGGGTGAGCATGAATCTGTTTGCATTCGGAAAGACTGCGTTCGAAGGATTCCACGCTTACTGGGACAATTTCAAAAAGACATCGCTTGATCAGCCTAAGACGGAAGCCCTTCTTCCAGTTGCGGCATCGGACATTGTGAAAAGCGGAAAGGGAAGAATCAAGTTTTTCACATCCACCGAAAGATGGTTTGGAATGACTTATCCTCAGGACAGGGAAATTGTGAAGGCCGAGATTGCGAAGAAAATTGAAAGCGGCTATTATCCCGAGCGTCTTTGGGAAAAATGATGATGTCTCTGATTCGTGCGGAAGTGCGCGCTGAATTTTTGATGAAAGTAAATGCGGCTGCGGATTTCTGACGGGGTTTGCGGTTGCGGCTTTTAAAATCTGTTGGTTGGGGTTTTTGATTGTGTTGAAACTGAATGCTGTAAAATCAGAGAAGATTTGGGGCTATGAGTTGTGGATTGCTTCTACTCATCCGAACGGGTGTCAGAAGGAATTTGAATCTTTTGCCGGCGGGGATTATCCGCTTTTGGTGAAAGTGATTCAGGCTGATGATGTGCTGAGTGTGCAGGTGCATCCTGATGACGCTCTTGCCGCAAAGTTTGAGGGCTGCCGTGGAAAGACGGAGTGCTGGTACATTCTTTCTGCCGAAAAAGACGCGAAACTCATTTACGGTATGAAAGACGAATATCCTGAGGCGGAGTTGAAGGCTGCAATCGATGGGAACCGTCTTGAGGATTATATGAAAAGCGTGAGCGTGAAGCCCGGTGATTTTGCCTATATTCCTGCGGGTACGGTTCATGCAATCGGAGGGGGACTTCGTCTTCTTGAAGTGCAGCAGTCCAGCGACGTTACATACAGACTTTATGACTGGGGGCGCGGAAGGGAGTGCCATATTGAAAAAGGCATTGCGTGTATAAAAAATCTTGAGGCGCAGAAGCTGGTGCATTTTCCCGGAAGATTCGAGTGTCCTTATTTTACGCTTGAGGAGGTTTCCGTTGACACTTCTCTTTCTTTTGAGATGAATCCTCTGGTGGAATCGGGGCCTGCTTCCAGAACTTTGATTTATATAATTGAAGGAAGTGGAAAGATTAACGGTGAAGACTGTGCTGCGGAGGATATTTTTGCATTTGAGCCCAGGGAGAAAGTGTCTCTTGACGGAAAGATGAGGGTGATGAAGATAATTCCTGCGGCAGAGTGAGATTTCAGACTGCATCAAGGAAGTGTCTTACAGGGGCTTTGTTCTGGAAACACCGGCCTTGCCCCGTATAAAAAAAAGAACACAGGGGATTGGCGCAAAAGAAATTTGTCTTTTTCGATACTTTGCAGTATATTATTGTTATGAGTAATGATTCTGAAGATAAGAAGAAGAAAAAAACAACCGCCGGTCCGGACTCGTTTACATTTCCAGCGGAAGTGGAACTGCCGAACAAGCTGTATATAATCCCCATTGGCGGCCGTCCGATATTTCCCGGCATTTTTACACCGCTGATGATAAACAATCAGGAAGACACCAAGGTTATCGAAAAGGCCTGTGAAGGTGACAACTGCATCGGTATCGTCATGTTGAAAAATGATGTGGAGAAGCCGACTCTTGCCGATGTGCACGATGTGGGTACCGTGGCGCGGATCATCAAGAAAATCAATCTTCCTGACGGCGGCATAAACGTGTTTGTGTCCACCTTGGAAAGATTCAAAATCCGCAAGGCTCTCAGTGGATCAAATCCTATGGTGGCTGCGGTGGATTATCTTGAGGATGAAAACGACGACACTTTTGAAGTAAAGGCTCTGACCCGTGCCCTGATCAGCGAAATGAAGGAAGTGAGCGAAAACAATCCGATGTTCAGCGAGGAAATGCGTCTGAATATGGTGAATATCGATCATCCCGGAAAAATCGCTGATTTCATTGCCTCGATTTTGAATATTGACAAAGACGAGCAGCAGAAGGTTCTGGAAACGGTGAATGTGCCGCAGAGAATGCAGCAGGTGCTTGTCTACATCAAAAAGGAACAGGAAATCCTGAGGGTGCAGAAAAAAATCCAGAATGAGCTGAACGACCGCGTGGAGAAGAACCAGAGGGACTATTTTTTGCGCGAGGAGCTTAAATCGATTCAGGAAGAGCTGGGAATTGCGACGGACCCGAAGACAAGCGACCATCAGAAATTCAAGGCCAAGATTGATTCGTTCCATTTTACGGGCGAGATAAAGGAAACGCTGGACTCTGAGCTGGAGAAATTCATGCTGCTTGACCCCCACGATCCTGAGTATAATATAGAAAGAAATTATCTTGACCTTATCTGCAATCTTCCGTGGAACGACACTCCTGTGGAAAATTACAATCTGGAAGAAGCAAAGAAAATCCTTGAAAACGACCACTACGGACTCGATGACGTGAAAAAGCGGATTGTGGAGTATCTTGCGGTCCGTAAACTGAAGCATGACGGAAAAGGTTCCGTTCTGATTCTTGTGGGACCTCCCGGCGTGGGAAAAACCAGCGTGGGACGTTCCATCGCAAACGCAATGCACAAGCCGTTCTATAGATTCAGCGTGGGTGGTGAACACGACGAGGCTAAAATCAAGGGATTCAGGCGCACTTATGTGGGTGCCATGCCGGGACAGATTCTTGAGGGAATTAAAATCACGAAGTCAAAGGCTCCTGTCTTTATGATAGACGAAGTGGACAAAATGAACGCTTCCCATCAGGGGGATCCTTCCGCCGCGCTGCTTGAAGTGCTTGACCCTGAACAGAACGTGAATTTCCGCGACACATATCTTGACCTGCCGTTCGATGTGAGCAATGTGTTCTTTATCCTCACCGCGAATACCCTCGACACAATTCCGCGCCCGCTTTTGGACCGTGCCGAGATAATCGAGCTTTCGGGATATATCGATCAGGAAAAGATTCAGATTGCAAAAAAATATCTGCTGCCGAAAAATCTTGCGAAAAACGGATTGGCAAAAGGTCAGGTGAAATACACAAATGCCGCCTTTGCACTGATTGCGACGGAATATGCACGTGAGGCCGGTGTGCGGAATTTTGAAAAGTGCATCGACAAAATCAACCGCAAGCTGGTTCTTGAGCAGGTGGAAAAATACGAAAAGGAGCATCCGCCGGTAAAATTCCCGACTCTGGACGACATCCCCGAAGTGAAAG
>DGXM01000008.1 GCA_002396325.1 Treponema sp. UBA4232 | reverse complement strand
CGAAACGAGTTCGGAATGACGCTACGCAACGAACTTTTTGGTCAGCCCCAGGCAACTCTGAAAACGGCAACCTCAAATTATAGTTTTTAGAGGTTGCCTTGAATTATTCGGACATATATATTATTGTTATTCGAGATGCGTTTTTGGAGGAATGATGACGTCGATTCTTTTTGTTTGTCATGGCAATATCTGCCGTTCGCCTATGGCTCATTTTGTGATGCAGCAGCTTGTGGAGGAACTTGGTGTCGAAAAGGATTTTTTCATTGACTCAAAGGCCACCAGCACAGAGGAAATTGGAAATCCGCCTTATCCGCCGGCGCGCAGAAAAATGCAGCAGATGGGGATAAGACAACTGCCGCACCGTGCCTCGCAGATTGAAGCGTCGGATTACGAAAGATTTGATTTTATTGTCGGGATGGACAGCGCAAACATTCGCAATATGAAATGGATGTTCGGCGGCGACCCTCAGAAAAAAATCAGCAGGCTCAGGGATTATTCAGACGGCGGCGGAGACATTGCAGATCCATGGTACACAGGGGATTTCGACACCACTTACGCTCAGGTGATTGAAGGATGCCGGGGACTTTTGCGTCTTGTGCTCGGTAAAAACAAATCTTAAGCAGAAAAACAAAACCCCGTGTGCGTGAATGAATTTCTTCGGCAACCGGGGTTTCGTGAATTCAATGCAGTGGAAAAATCAAGGGAGCCCTAAATCTCTTTAAGTTCTTCCTGATTTATCATGCGGATTTTGTACTGCTCCAACACTGTTTCAGTCTTCGGAACATCGGTGCTGCGCAGAATCATAAAGGCATTGTTCGTCTTGCGGCCTGTGAATCCGTACATGTATTCCACGTTGCGTCCGTTTTCCCCGAGTATGCGCAGGATTTTGTTGAGGCTTCCTGTTTCATCGGGGATTTCGAGGGCGATTACGTTGGTGGCTTTAACGATGTAGCCTTCATCCTTGAGCACTGTGGCGACGTTTTCAGGATTGTCCACAATGATGCGGGCGATTCCGAAGTCGTTTGTGTCGGCAAGGCAGAGGGCCCTCATGTTGATGCTGTGCTTGGCAAGGACTTCCGTGAGCTCCATAAGTGATTCGGGGCGGTTCTCCAGAAATATTGAAATCTGTTTTACTGTCATGCTTGCTTCCTCCTAGTCATGCAGCTTTCGGGTGTCGATAACACGCTTGGCTTTTCCTTCCGAACGCTCGATTGTTTTCGGGGCAACCAGCGTGACTTTTGCCTTTATCTGAAGCACTGAAAGCAGTGCTGATTCGAGTGCCTTTTCCTGCTTGTGGTTTTCTGCAACAACATCGCTGAATTTTTCCGGCGTCATTTCCACTTTGATTTCGAAGGTATCGGTGTTGTTTTCGCGGCCCACGATAATCTGGTAGTTCGGCGGATAGTTGTTCTGCAGCAGGACTCCCTCAATCTGGCTCGGGAACACGTTGACTCCACGGATGATAAGCATGTCGTCGGTGCGTCCCATCGGTTTTGACATGCGGACGAAGGTTCTTCCGCAGGCACAGGGGGTTCTGTTCAACACGCCGATGTCTTTCGTGCGGAATCTCATAAGCGGGAAGGCCTTCTTCGTGATTGCGGTGAATACAAGCTCTCCCTTTTCACCGTCGGGGATTTTCTTTCCTGTTTCGGGGTCAATCGTTTCGATGATGAAGTGGTCTTCGTTTACATGCATTCCTTTCTGTTCGGAACATTCAAACGCAACTCCGGGCCCCATCACTTCGGTGAGTCCGTAGATATCGTATGCCTTGATGCCGAGGAGTTTTTCGATGTTCCGTCTCATTTCCTCTGTCCAGGGTTCCGCTCCGAAGATTCCAGCCTTCAAGTGAATGTATTCAGGCCCGTGTCCCATGTCGCGCAGGGTCTCTCCAAGATAGGCGGCGTAAGACGGTGTGCAGCAGAGGACTGTTGAACCGAAGTCGTGCATAAAGGCAATCTGGCGCTGTGTGTTTCCTGATGATACAGGGATTACCGTAGCACCAAGCTTTGTGGCTCCTCCGTGGAGACCGAATCCTCCGGTGAACATTCCGTACCCGTATGCGTTCTGGACAAAATCATTTTCATCCGCACCGACTGCAACCAGCTGACGGGCACAACATTCGTCCCAGATGTCAAGGTCGCCCTTTGTGTAGCCTACGACAATCTGTTTTCCCGTGGTTCCAGATGATGCATGGAGCCTTGCCACTTCACTCATTGGAACTGCAAAAAGTCCGTAGGGATAAGTCTGCCTCAAATCATCCTTGCATGTAAACGGGATTTTTTCAATGTCGTCAAGTCCCTTGATGTCATCGGGGCTGACTCCGGCCTCCTTGCAGCGGTTCCGGTAGTATTCCACGTTCTCATACACATGACGGAAATTTTCCGCCAGTCTCTGTCCCTGAAGCTTTCTCAATTCTTCAAGAGGCATACATTCCTTTTCTTTCTGAAAATACTTCATCTTCCTGTTTCTCCCTGAATGGAAACTCTCCCGGTTTCGTTGCAGTTCATGTTTCTGTATACAATAACAGATATATTGTATCACATATCGCGATTTTTTTCATCTTTTTTTTTCACACCTTTTTCCGAAAAGATTCCTCAGGGAACGCGGTGCAGGCTCTCTTTATGCTCTGCCCAAAGCGAATGCCTTTTTGTTCATCTCCAGAAACTGCGGCTTTACCAGTTTTTCGATTGCCTTGAGCCATTCTTCCTCCGCGAAGTCCATATATTTTGAAAGACGGCCCATAAGCACGATGTTCACGGATTTTGCGGTTCCGGCCTGCTGTGCAAGGGAGAGACAGTCTATGGCATCAACATGAAATCCTGCGCTCCTCATTTTCTGCTCAAGATTTTCGGGATACCGTGCGGCTCCTGTAATCACGGGCATGGGATCAATCATCTGCGTGTTCACGACAATCTTTCCATCCGGCTTCAGGTAGTCTGTGTAACGGGCGGCTTCCAGCATTTCAAACGAAACGATAAAATCAGCTTCTCCTTTGTCAACAATAGGAGAGTACACTTTTTTTCCGTAGCGCACATAAGTCACAACGGAACCGCCGCGCTGACTCATTCCGTGCACTTCGCTCACCTTCACGTCGTAACCGGCATCAAGCAGAACCTGTCCTAAAGTCTTTGAGGCAAGCAAGGCTCCCTGACCTCCGACACCGACAATCAGTATATTCTTAACATCTTCGTTCATCTTCATCCTCCAACCACTTAAGCTTTGAGTGCATCAAACCTGCACATCTGGGCACAAACACCGCAACCCACGCACAATGTGACATCGATTTTTGCTTTGCCCCCTTTCATTGCAATTGCCGGACATCCTATTTTCATGCAGGCTTTGCATGAGCGGCATTTGTCCACCTCAACCTTAAGCGGAGGATTGTGCTTCACTTCTTTCAACAATGCGCAGGGACGGCGGCTTATAATCAGGCTGGGCTCTTCGACTTCGAGTTCTTCCTTTACGGCCTGCTCACATTCCGCCATATTGTACGGGTCAACCACTCGTATGCGGTTTATTCCCATTGCACGCGCAAGAGCTTCCAAATCGACACGACCTGCGGGATCTCCGTACAGATTTTTTCCTGTCGTGGGATTCTGCTGATGTCCCGTCATTCCTGTGATTGAGTTGTCCAGAACGATTACGGTCGAGTTCGACTGGTTGTATGCGATTGATGCAAGGCCGGTCATTCCCGAGTGCATGAAAGTGGAGTCACCGATTACGGCAACCGTCTTCTTTTCGTGCTCGGCTCCGGCGCATTTGTTCCAACCGTGGATACCGCTGAAAGAGGCTCCCATGCAC
>DGXM01000078.1 GCA_002396325.1 Treponema sp. UBA4232 | reverse complement strand
GAGACCGAATCAGGGCGAAGTCTTTCTTGACGAAAAAAGAATCACAGGGCTTCCGATGTACAAAAGGGCAAAGGCCGGAATTTCGTACCTGCCTCAGGAGCCATCGGTGTTCAGAAAACTCACGGTGGAGGAAAACATCTGGGCTGTAATCGAAACACGCAGAGATTTGACGAAAGAACAAAAGAAAGCACTGCTGGAAGAACTTATTGAAGAATTTTCAATCGGAAGAATCAGGAAGCAGCAGGCTTACACTCTTTCGGGAGGTGAACGTCGTCGCACGGAAATTGCGCGTTCTCTTGCCATTGAACCGAAATTCCTTTTGCTTGACGAACCCTTTGCAGGAATCGACCCGATTGCGGTTGCGGACATAAAGGAGATAATACAGATTTTAAGTAAAAAAGGAATCGGCGTGCTGATTACAGATCACAACGTGCGCGACACATTGGAAATAACACAAAGAGCCCTCATCATTTCAAACGGCGAATTGATTGTGCAGGGAACCAAAGACGATATACTCAAATCCTCTGAAGCCCGCGAGATTTACCTTGGAAAAGATTTCTCAATGTAATCCTCTGTCCGGGAATCAGAGAATCCGTGCGATTACAAATCAGACGTTGCGGATGTCTTCCAGAGCATAGCCTGAATCTGCAATGATTTTTTCAAGTTCCGCTTTTGAAATGCCTGTCACGCGGACGGTGACTTTTCTGCGGGTATTGTCTTCCATATCCGATGTCACAAAAGAAACGATGTTTCCTTTTTTTTCGGCGAGGACTTCTGCAAATCTGCTCAAAACCCCAGGTTCGTCAGGCATAAGGAAAGTTGCACGCACACCGGCATGGCGGGTTCCGAACATAAAAATGAATGCCTTGAACAAATCGCTTTCGGTCACAATGCCTACAAGCAGTTTGTCTTTAAGCACCGGCAGACACCCGATTCCGTAATCATCCATAAGACGGGCGGCTTCTTCCACAGTCTCGGTTTCAGAAACGGTGGTCACCTTTTTCACCATCACTTTGTCTACCGTCAGGCGGCTCAAGAGATAGCTCACTTCAAACATATCGAGAGTGGTGGCATCGGAAGGAGACGCTTTCACCAAATCGTTTTTCGTAAGAATTCCCACCATCATGCCGTTTTTGTCGAGCACAGGGAGTTTGTTCACGCCGTGTTTTTTCATCAGTTCCTTTGCCTCAACCACAGAAGAACCGGATGCAATCGTCACGGGATTTTTCTTCATTACATCTTTTACCAACATAAACGTCCTCCTTTTTCAGCCGCCGAGATACGCAGCCTTCACAGCGTTGTCTTTTATCAAATCCGAAGCATTGCCGCTTTTGGTAATTTCTCCGGTCTCAAGAATATAGGCACGGTCTGCAATCGACAGAGCCTTGTATGCATTCTGTTCCACAAGCAGAATCGTGGTTCCATTTTCGTTGATTTTTTTTATGATGCTGAAAATCTCGTCAACAAAAATCGGGGCGAGTCCCATACTGGGTTCGTCGAGCAAAAGAAGTTCAGGACGCGACATAAGGCTTCTTCCCATGGCGAGCATCTGCTGTTCACCACCGCTCAAAGTTCCCGCATCCTGCTTAAGACGCTCCTTCAATCTTGGGAAAAGAGAAAACACCCACTGCTTGTCGGACTCGATTCCGCTTTTGTCGTTCCGCGTATAAGCACCCATCATCAGATTGTCGTTCACTGAAAGATTTGCGAAAACACGGCGTCCTTCAGGCACTTGAATCAGATTCATCCTTACGATTTTGTCCGCCGCAAGAGAGGTGATGTCTTCTCCCTTGAATGTAATCGAGCCGGAAGATTTTTTGATGAGATTGCTGATTGCATGAAGCGTTGTGGTTTTTCCCGCTCCGTTGGAACCGATGAGAGAAATGATTTCCCCTTTTTCCACTGTGAACGAAATTCCGCGCAACGCCTTGATGGCTCCGTAAGAGACAACCAAATCCTTCACTTCGAGTTCACTCATTGCTCTCCTCCTTCGGCATCGAATCCCGAACCAAGATAGGCCTGGATGACTTCAGGATTCTTCTGTATCTCAGACGGCAGGCCGCTTGCAATCACACTTCCGTAGTTCAACACAAGAATGCGCTCGCAGATTCCCATCACAAGTTTCATGTCGTGTTCAATCAAAAGAACCGTGAGGTTGAATTCCCGGCGGATAAACGAAATCATCTTCATCAGCTCTTCGGTTTCCTGCCCGTTCATTCCAGCAGCAGGCTCATCAAGCAGAAGCAGTTTGGGCTGACTCGCAAGTGCCCGGCAGATTTCAAGTTTGCGCTGTTCTCCGTAGGGAAGATTTTTCGCATAATCATTTTTCTTTTCTTCCATATTGAAAAGCGAGAGAAGACGGGCAGCCTTTTCATCCATCATCTTTTCATCATTTCGAAAACGGTTTGTGCGGAAGAGGACATCCAGAGGATTCACGGCGCGGGACTGATGAAGTGCAATCTTCACATTTTCCGCCACAGTCAGATTGCTGAAAAGACGGATGTTCTGGAAAGTACGGGCGATTCCAACACGGTTGAGTTGAGCCGGAGATTTTCCGCTGATGACCTGGAGTTTTCCGTCGCGACCCACAAAAGTGACCGTTCCTTCG
>DGXM01000146.1:3640-4762 GCA_002396325.1 Treponema sp. UBA4232 | reverse complement strand
CATGATTTTTCCTTATTCTTGAAACGGCATCTTCTACAGAAGAGTATTTACCGTTTTTCATGTCCTGTTTAGCTTCTTCAAGTTTTCCATACACATTTGCAAGGAAAAGATTTTTCTCGTAAGTCTCCATACTCATTAAAACCATATCACCGTAGCCATTTTTTGTTACGAAAATAGGTTCATCATTTTCATGGCAAAGTGCAGAAATGGCGGTTGTATTTTTTAAATCTCTTATAGGAACGATTCTTGGCATTTTCTTCTCCTTGTGGGATTATTCTACCACAGATTGTATTTTTTTGTCTATGAAAAAAGGCGGGCTTCCCCGCTGTACAGAATTTTATTTAGAAGACTGGATTTGAAATATTTCCCGCGCTCCACCGCTGTCCTCTGGATGTTCATGCAAACTGGATGTTTCTGGCTTCCGCAAGTCTTTTGTAATTCATGCACTCCGGGAGCACGATTGCCGAGGAAATCATTCCATTTTTAAATCACCAACACTCGACGCAGAGCGTCGAGGTATGGTGTTCTCATAAGGTATTGCAGTCGGGTTCAATACCCTTTATTTCGACGCAGAGCGTCGGGGTATTGAACCCTCCGCACGAATAAATTGGACAGTCTAATTGTATTGTATTTGACGACTTAAATTTAAATGCTATGCAGTTCTTAAGAAACGGAAGCAGTGGTTTATAATAGGATGAGCCACCAAAAATGTAAAAGATATCATTTTCCAAATCAAATCCTTTTTGGATTAATTTAGATTTTACATTCTTGGCCCAAGCGTTTTTATATGCTTTGTTTTCTTTCCCCCCCCTTGCACAAGTTTTTTATATATGCTAGTGTAAAATCATAATCACAAAAATCTTATGGAAAGGAGGTACAGACCCATGGATAACAGTGACGATTCAGTGAACGCGGGAAAGTTCCTCCGGGCTGTAGTCTGCTGAATTTTTCCCAATTCACATTTTTCCCCGCATTCGGTAAAGTCTTGTGTGCTGAACTGACTTTTTAATTCTATCTATCTAACATTGGTATCATTATGGAAACAAAACTTCATTTAGGAAGATATGTGCGGCCCTATGCCGTACTTTACACAATTGCCGTCATATCAATGGGCATTGGAAC
>DGXM01000146.1:0-3515 GCA_002396325.1 Treponema sp. UBA4232 | reverse complement strand
TGATTGCCCGTAAAATGGATTTACTCAAATGGCTTTTACTGGGAATTCTTGGAATCGGTGTCGGGCGGTGCATTTTTCAATATGCGAAGGAATTCATCTGCGACTGGTGCGGTTCAAAAATCGCCTCTGAAGTGAGAATCAATCTCTTTCAAAAAATCCAAAGTCTTTCCGCAACTTTCTTCGACGGCATAAACTCAGGCGAACTTATGTCGCGCGTAAAAGACGATGTGGACCGCATCTGGGACATTGCCGCTTTCATGGGAATACTCATTGCCGAAGTCGTGCTCAGAATCATCATCACCACTTTCTATATGATGCGCATGAATTGGAAACTTTCTTTGTTTCCCCTTGCGCTGATGATTGCGGCAGGAGTGATTGCGATTTTGATGGAGAAAAAACTCGATGCTGTATTCGGTGACATTGCGCAGGAAAACTCCGAACTCAACAATACGGCGGCGGAAAATCTTGCGGGAATCAGAACTGTGAAAGCGTTTTCCCGCGAGGATTTTGAAAAGAAAAAATTCCACAGACACAATCAGAAATATTATGAACTGAACATCACGCAGTCAAAGATTTTCGTTCATTTCAATCCCATGGTGCAGCTTATAACCAGGCTGCTTCCTGCCGCAATGCTCTTTTTCGGTGGACTTGCAGTGATTGCGGGAAACGTTCAAAACGAGCAGAGTGTTCAAAATGGAATCACAGGAGCCGCTTACGCAGTGGGAAGATTTTTCAACGTCGAAAAGCCTATGACCATTGGAGAGTTACTGGCATTCCTTCAATATGTCGGAAACATTGTGTGGCCGATGGAAATGCTGGGATGGCTTACCAACGGATTTTCAAGTGCGAAAGCAAGCGTGAAAAGACTGAACAAAATTTACGAGCAGACACCGCGCATTGTTGATAATTCCGTACTTTCAGAAATGGAAGACGAAACGAAAGAAGCCCTGTTCAATTCAGGGGACATAAGCGGACACATTCAGTTTGAAAATGTAACCTACATGGCAGGCGACCGGAAGATTCTTGACAATGTGAGTTTTGACTTAGAAGCTGGACAGACCCTCGGAATAATGGGAGCAACCGGTTCGGGCAAAACGACAATCATCAATCTGCTGAAACGTATGTACGATGTGAGCGAAGGTCAAATTCTGCTCGATGGACTTGACATAAGGGAAATTCCGCTTGCCGCTTTAAGACGAAGCATTGCCTGTGTAATGCAGGACATCTTTTTGTTCAGCGACACGATTGACGGAAACATCAGGCTCGGTGAAAAAGAAACCATGAGTCATCCTGCCGTAAGACAGTCTCTTGAAAAAGCACAGGCATGGTCTTTTGTCTCACAGATGAAGGATGCGGAACAGACTGTAATCGGAGAACGGGGAATCGGACTCAGCGGTGGACAAAAACAACGCATCACGATTGCCCGCGCTCTTGCAAGAAAAACCCCTGTGCTTGTGCTTGACGATTCAACCTCGGCATTGGACACTGAAACCGAACAGGAAATTCAGCAGGTGTTGAACGGACTTTCCGGCATGACGAAAATAATTATCGGTCACAGAATCAGCAGTGTCCGCAGGGCAGATAAAATCATCGTTTTGGAAAACGGAAGAATTGCAGAAAGCGGAACGCACGAAGAGCTCCTTGAAGCAAACGGGCTTTACAAGGCGACCTACGATTCCCAGCATTGAGATTTATGGAGAAAAAATAAATGGCTATAAACAGTTACAAAGTTGACGAGACAAGTTCTCACAAAAACAAATTCGCAACACTGCCAAGGCTTTTTTCGTATCTGTTGAAATACAAAGGCAGGATTCTTCTTGTCCTTCTTTTGATGGCAGTCGGCACGGTGATTGATTTGATTAATCCGCTGATGCTTGAAAAAGCCGTGGATGATTTCATAGTCCCCGGTGACATAGCAGGCCTTCTCCGCATGGTCGCAGTTTTTGCCGCATTGAACATTGTGATGGTGCTTGCGATAAAACTCCGTATGTATGTGATGGCGAAAACCAGCAACCGCGTGATTCTTGATTTGCGGCAGGAACTTTACGAGCACATTCAGAAAATGGATCTTCAGTTTTTCGACTCAAGACCTTCAGGAAAAATTCTTGCACGAATCATCGGAGACACGAATTCGCTTAAAGACATAATTGAAAATGCCGTGATTACATTGATTCCCAATCTGATTACGGTTGCAGCGGTTATGGCTATTATGTTCGCAAAAAATCCGAAACTTGCGCTGGCCTCTTTGTGCTCGCTTCCCGTGATGATTGCGGGGGTCTTTTTGATTTCAATAAAGGCGGAAAAATACTGGCGGGCAAAAAGACAGAAGTCCTCGAATATGAGTGCATTCATAAACGAAGATTTGTCGGGCATAAAAATCATTCAGAGCTTCAGGGCGGAGGATGAGACTGACAAAACCTTTCAGGATTTGGTGTGGGCCGACCGCAAGGAATTCCTGAATGCAGTACGCTGGTGCGACGGTTTCGGCTCGTGGATAGATTTGTGCTGGAGCATTGGAACCATGGCCCTTTACCTCGTGGGAATTTCAGTGCTTGGAGTGGATTCCGTTTCGATTGGAACCTACATTGCTTTTGGAACCTACGTGGGAATGTTCTGGCAGCCGATTATGAATCTGAGCAATTTTTACAATCAGGCAGTAAACGCCGCAAGCGGAGCCGAACGTATTTTTGAGATTCTTGACACCGAGGCAAAGGTGACCGATGCAAAAGACGCTGAGGAAATGAAGCCGATTAAAGGAAATGTGTCTTTCGAAAATGTGACTTTCTCTTACGACGGCGATGTGGATATCTTGAAAAATGTGAGCTTCGACATAAAAGCAGGAGAAACGATTGCATTGGTCGGACCGACAGGAGCAGGAAAATCAACCGTGGTGAATTTGATAAGCCGCTTTTACGACATCCGAAGCGGAAGAATCCTGATTGACGGAACAGACATACGCACAGTGAAGTTGGAAAGTCTTCGCAGTCAAATGGGTATTATGACGCAGGACAACTACATCTTCAGCGGAACGATACGCGAAAACATTGCCTACGGAAAATTGGATGCAGGTGAAGATGAAATAATCGCTGCGGCAAAAGCGGTTCATGCCCACGACTTTATTTCAAAGCTGGAAGACGGTTATGACACTGCGTTGACGGCAAGAGGCGGAGAGTTGAGCAATGGCCAGAGACAGCTGATTGCATTTGCACGCACGATGCTGAGTATGCCGCACATTCTGATTCTTGACGAAGCAACCAGCAGCATCGACACAAAGACAGAGTTGATGGTGCAGGCCGGAATCGCAGAACTTCTGAAGGGACGCACATCTTTTGTGATTGCCCACAGACTTTCCACGATTCAGAACGCAGACAGAATTTTCGTCATCGACAACGGCGGAATAATCGAAAGCGGAAGCCCGTCAGAACTCATGGAAAAGAAAGGTGCCTACTACAATTTGTACCGGCGTCAGTTTGCCTGAGTGCAACCGGGAGTCCGGCGTTGAATCGGCTGATTAT
>DGXM01000145.1:783-4171 GCA_002396325.1 Treponema sp. UBA4232 | reverse complement strand
GCCCTCTACGCCCGATTGAAGGGGCCGCTTTGGCGGTTCCGTAACAGCGTGGAGGAATGGAGGCTTTTGCCGGAACCCCGGAAAGCGGGAGACACGGGGGAGGGCGGGAGCCGTGGTTTTGCGAGGTCGTCCTGAAGCATAAAAAAATATGGGGTGTTTGTCAAAAAAAATTACCGTTGCATTATTCGGGGCGGGATGTTATAATTTGGTATAAATAAAGTTTGGAGTTGCCTGAATAATGTATGGTTTGAGTGGAGCCGTGCCGGAGAGTGCTTTTCTTTGCGTGGTGCTGGCGGCGGTTGCTGTTGTTATAATATACTCTGTTGTTTACAGTCTGTTTCAATCTAAACGTTTGAAGAAGCTGGTTTTGGAGGATTCTCTTACGGGCCTGTTGTCGCTTGAGGGGCTTGAGGTTCAGTGTCAGAGGATGTTTCATCTGCACCATGATGAGTCTTTTTTGCTTACGGAATTCAACGTGCGGGATTTTGCCTTTGTGAACAGACTGTACGGCTCCGAAAAAGGTGACGAGATTCTTAAGTCGCTGGCAGATGTTTTGAGGGATGAATTTGCAGGGAAGAAAAATACGGTCGTTGCCCGGGGTTATGCGGATAATTTTTATGTGGTGACTCTGGTTGAGGATAATGAAGATTCGGCTCTGGTGCAGATGGAGCTTTTTCAGTCGAATTTGCAGGAACACGTGGGACAGGTGCAGAATGTGCATATCATTTTGAAGAGCGGCTCCATTATCTGCCGTCGTGACGGTGATGCCGCCATTGATTTTAAGGATATGGTGAGCCGTGCGGGGTATGCGCGTCATTCGACTCAGGACAGCATCGTGGAGAATTTTGCCGTTTACGATGAGAGCATGCAGAATCAGCACGAAAATGAAGAGAAAATCGAAAACACCATTGAGGATGCGATTCACAAGCAGGAACTTTTGGTGATGTATCAGCCGAAGATGAATCTTCAGACCGGTAAGATTGAAGGGGCGGAAGCTCTTGTGCGGTGGAAGGGAGAAAACAATGTCCTGATTCCGCCGAATGTTTTTATTCCTGTTCTTGAGCGCAACGGAATGGTCGGGATTTTGGATCATTACGTGTACAACCGGGTGTTCAAATTCATGAACCGGCTGCAGCGGGAAAATGTGCCTTTGGTGCGGATTTCGATGAATATGTCGCGATTGAATCACAACACGCTGGAGTTTGTGAACGAGTTGGATATTTTGCGCGAGAGGTACGAAATCGACAGGCAGTATGTGGAGCTGGAGATTGAAGAGCGTTTTGCCGGTGCCGGTGACGATTTTTTGAAGGATTTGATTCACCGTCTGCATGCCACCGGTTATATGGTGAGTATGGACGATTTCGGAAGTGGACAGTCTTCGCTGAACATGCTTAGCGAGATGCCTGTTGACGTGGTGAAGATTGACCAGCGTTTTTTGATGCAGGCTGAATACTCCCAGGAGTCCAGAATCATTCTTTCGTATATGGTGCGGATGGTGAATGAACTTGGGAAGGAGTCCTTGTGTGAAGGCGTGGAGACTGAAACCCATGTACAGCTTCTGCGTGATATGGGATGCCGTCTTGCACAGGGCTATTATTATTCGAAACCGATCACTGAAGATGAATTCAAGCAGTTCATTTTGGATCACATTTGATTTCGGCGGGAAAAGATGGACTCGATTGTTTTGATGGGAATAAAACACTGCGGCAAAAGTTCTCAGGCACGGATTCTGGGGGCCCAGCTTGGGTTGGACATTTATGACACGGATTCTGTGATTGAGGATTGTACGGGTAAAACTCCGCGCGGGATTTATTCTGCCGAGGGTGAAAACGCTTTTAAGGTTGCCGAAGTACACGCATGCGAAGTGATTCGTGAAAAAATTGCTTCGTCAGGAAAAAAGGCTGCGATTGCCACCGGGGGAGGGATTTGCAATAATCCTGATGCAGTGGAGATTTTGAAAAAGATTGGCACACTGGTTTTTCTTCGTACAGACGAGGAAACCGCCGTTCAAAGGATTGTGCGTGAAATAACGATGAACCCCGACGGCACAATGTCAAATCTGCCGGCATATATTGCAAAGAAAAATCCTGCAACCGTAAACGATGTGAAGAAGATTTTCCATGCTTTTTTTGTGGAGAGGACAGAACTTTACAAAAAGATTGCCGATGTAACCGTGCGGATTTCCAATGCACCGAAAAAAGTGAACACGAACGCAATCAGAAAGGCTTTGGGAATTTAAGGAAATCGGTTTTCAGGAACAGCTGCCGCATCCACCGCAGGATGAGCCGCAGTTTCCGCCGCAGTCACCACCGCAACCGCCTCCGCAGCCTCCGCATGAGCAGGACGACTCCATCATCTGAATTTCCTGTTCGGTTGCCATGCGCACTTCGAGCACATCCACGTCAAAATGAAGGTTTTTCCCCGCAAGCTCGTGATTTCCGTCCACCGTTACCGTTGAATCCGAGACTTTTGTGACTCTCACGATGGCAGGCCCCTGCGGTGTTTCGGCCTGGAACTTCATGCCGACGGTGATGTCGCCTTCAACTTCAAACTGCTCTCTGGGAAGATCCACGGCAAACTGCTCGTCGTATTCACCGTAGCCTTCCACGGGAGTTAAATCCGCATGCACTGATTCGCCTTCGGAAAGACCCTCGATACGCTCTTCCAGTTTCGGCAAAAGATACCCTGCTCCGTGCATATAACACAGAGGGTCTTTTCCCACTGATGTATCAACAATGTTTCCGGAGTCGTCTTTTAAGGTGTAGTTTATTGTCACCATGCAATTTTTCTGAACTTTCATCGGTTTCCCTGCTTTGTTTAGTTTTCCTGAACTACTTCTGAAATTTCAGGGCAGGTTTCCTTGAGGTAACGTTCGATGCCCATTTTAAGCGTCATTGTTGCCATGGGGCAGCCGTCGCAGGCACCCGTGAGTTTGATGTGAACACGCTTTTCATCATCAATTTCAAGAAACTCCATGTCGCCGCCCTCTGCATTCAACGCAGGACGGAAAGCCTCCAGTGTTTCAAGCACTTTTGTCTTCAAAGCATCATCAGCCATACGTAACTCCTTTTTTTTTTTTTTGCGTTCCGCCAAGCCGCTTTCCTTGAAAGCTCTTACACTTGGATCGGCATGGAGCCCCTGTTTTTTCGCAGCAGAAGCTACCATTAACATACTCAATTTCTAAGATTTTGCCTATACCTTCTTGAAAAAAATATTCTTTTTTTTAGAACGCAGGATATTGCATGGAAATAAAATTAAATAATGGCAGCAAAAAAAATATTTCAATGTATATTGACAATTTTTTCCGCATGCGGTATGTTTCAAATATCAAAGGCGATGTGAATGGTTTGTTCTGTTCATGTCGCCTTTTTTATTCGTGCGGAGGGTT
>DGXM01000145.1:0-620 GCA_002396325.1 Treponema sp. UBA4232 | reverse complement strand
GCGTCGAGTGTTGGTGATTTTACACAATGACGTGTTTTTTCTGCGGACTGGTACTGACAGTTTCCGTTTCTGCAGAAAATGCACGTCTTTTTTTTTGAGGAGGTTCTTTATGGACATTTCAGAATTGGCTTCATCCCTGCACGGAGAGATTTGGGGGGTGTGGTTCTTGGCGGGCGCCGCTTTGGTGTTCTGGATGCAGGCAGGCTTTGCGATGGTGGAAGCCGGATTTACCCGTGCGAAAAATACGGGCAATATCATCATGAAAAACCTGATGGACTTCTGCATCGGTACGGTGATGTGGTTTGTAATCGGTGCGTCATTGATGCTCTCATACACTGATCCTGAAACAGGTGAAGTGAGCCGCGGAATTTGGTCTGTGTTCGGAAAGCCGGGTTTCTCGGTTTTCTCAGAATATGCTACTTTTGATTTTTCAGGCTTTGTCTTCAATCTGGTTTTCTGCGCCACGACTGCAACAATCGTTTCCGGTGCAATGGCAGAGCGCACGAAGTTCTCTTCCTACTGCATTTATTCAGCAGTGATTTCCGGAATCATTTATCCGATTGAAGCGCACTGGACATGGGGCGGCGGATTCCTTGCTCAGTGGGGATTCCATGATTATG
>DGXM01000127.1 GCA_002396325.1 Treponema sp. UBA4232 | reverse complement strand
CAGGCTCCCATAAGACTTTCCCGGATGATTTGACGTTCGGATTGATTTCCCCTGTGGTTTTTTCCGCGGGGGATTTTTTTTTGATTTTTTTTTCTGATTTATATACGAAAATGAAAATCCGCGCATATTATAATAGTGAAGACCAAAATGAATGGCGCGCTTCATTAAGGTCTGCAAGATTATAAAAACGTGGCCTTGCAGCCGCGGAGGAAAAATTATGAATGCATTGAATCAGATTATTTTGGAAGGAAATGTTGTCCGTCAGCCCGAAAAAAAAGAAAACGTATCGTTCAGCGTGTGCACATTTCCGCTGGCGGTGAACCGTTTCATAAAGACTGCGGACGGCAGGACAAATGAGGAAGTCTCGTATTTCGATGTGGACTCGTTCGGCAATCTTGCGGATGTGACATGCAAGTGTGCCTTCAAGGGACGCGGTGTTCGTGTTGTAGGACGTCTCAAGCAGGAACGATGGAAGGATGCGGACGGCAAGGGACGTTCAAAGGTGAAAATCATTGCCGAGCACATTGAATACAAGCCCGTATATAAAAAGACCGATGACGGCTCTCCAGACGAAAACGCAGGTCCGGCACTTACGAAGAAGCAGAAACTGGCGCTTTTGCAGGAGGCTGCCATGGCGGCAAAAAATGAACAGGAGGTGGAGCAGGTGGAATTCTAACACTTCGCCGGGGAGTCGTAATCCATTCTGGAAATACGGTTAAAACTGCCATTTTTTTCTGTCCTGAATCATCAACACTCGATGCAGGGCATTGAATCCTCCTTATAGAAAACTCCTTACCGTTTTCTGGTGTTCTTTGGTTTTGAGCGGCTCCCCGTTTTTTTCTGTTCTGCGGCATTCTTTTCACTGAGAGCTTTGAATGCTTCGATTTTTTCAGGGTTGTAGAAACCGTCCTTCCAGTTGAAGCGGGAAGAACCTTCTATCACTTTGCGGCTTTGAATCAGCGCGATGAGATTTTTCAGGTCGCCTTTTTGAACCTTGGTCTTTGAAAAGTCAATCAGCAGGTGGTTCCATCCCTTGCTTTCGAGAGACGACATTTTGTCGATGATGCTGAAAGGATATTCCGGCATGACGAAAGAACCGTCGGGTGTGGAGTTTACTTTGAATCCCATGCCCTCCTTGTCGCTGAAGAATGTGAAATCGTAATCCTTCGGCAGCTTGAATCTCATGCGGAAAAGAGTGGGGTAGGCAAAAACTGGAATGAGCACACGGGATCTTTCCATTGCGGTTTTGAATGTGTTCGAAAGATTTCGTTCGGAGTTTTCATACGGCATTTGAATTGCCATGATGTCTTCGTTTTCCAGAAAGCTGACTGCCCATTTGTTGAATGTGTAGAGGAAGGGACCTGCAATCATGTTGACTTTTTTGCTTTTCAGCATATTGATGTGGGCAAGATTGTTTACGATGAAAGTCTGGTATCCCATTTCCACCAGTTTGTTTACAGTCTCCTGAAGATGTGACATTCCTCCTTCAGGAACAAAGGGGTCAAGCGAGATTATGGTCATTTTTTTGCTGAACGGAAGCAGGGGTTTTTCGGGAGTGCCTTTGTGGAGCAGGTCGAATGATGTTTCGTTGTTGAGTTCAAGAATCACACGCACGGGATGCATGGTCTGTACAAGATGAGCGTCCGCCACGGTGGAAACCGCGATGTAAAGTCCTTCGGGAAACCATTTGAGCTCGTTTTTTTCAACCGGGGTCAAATCAAGAATCGGAAGTCTTTCTCCTCCCGGCTGTCTTCTGAAACGGGAGAGATCCTGCGGAATCACGCGTTTGTAGCGCTTGGACATGGATTTTGTCTGCAGAAGATACACTTCGTCCGAGCGGGTGAATCCAAGCGGAATGTCCACCCAGCGTCTGCCTTTTGCATCTGTCTTTACGACTCTTACTTTGTGGCTCACGCGGCCTGTGTCGTCGTGACGGTGGAGTCTTATGCTGTCGCCGGGATCAGGATCGTAGCTGCCTCCGGTGATTAATGCCATCTGTATGGCGGGTTTTTCTGAGTCTGCCGGTGATGTCTGATTTCCGTCTGTCTGTGCGGGGCCTGATTTTGCAAATCTCTGGGATTCGTTGATTTCCGACTCGCTTGCTTCACGCAGATCGGTGATTTTTCCAAGGTAGATTCCGGTTCCCCCGGCCTGCGACGGATTGAGTATTTTTTGACCTGCTTCATCAACGCCTTTTTCTTCGGTGTCGAATCCGTACCAGTAATCGGTCTTCGAGCGTGCAAAATCCGTGCTTAGGATTCTTTTTCCTTCGGCGATTGCACCTTTCCGGTCTGACTCCCAGTGGTCCATCACGTAACGGTAAGCTGCGGTTACGGCTCCCACATATTCAGCGGATTTCATGCGTCCTTCGATTTTGAAGCTGTCAACTCCAATCTGCATGAGTTCAGGCACGTGGTCTATGAGCTGAAGGTCGCACGGTGAAAAATAATATCCCTGCTGTTCTCCGCCCGGAACTTCCGCATTGTAATAACGGCGGCATGCCTGTGTGCACATTCCTCTGTTTGCTGATTTTCCACCAAGGTAGCTTGAAAAAAGGCAGAGTCCGCTTTCGCTTACGCAGAGTGCCCCGTGAACAAAGATTTCAAGTTGTGCGTTTGTGGACGATTTTACACTTCTGATTTCGTCAAGACCCAGTTCGCGCGCAAGCACCACACGTTTGAGTCCCTGACGGCAGAGTTCGTTGGCGGCGGCGGCAGACGAGACATTCATTTGGGTTGATGCATGGAGTTCAAGATTCGGAAAAAATTCCTGACACATGCGGATGACTCCAAAATCCTGCACAATAAGTCCGTCCGGTCTTATTTTGTCAAGATAGGAAAGAAAGCGGTACAGCCGTTCTGTCTCAGACTCTTCACAGACCGTGTTTACAGTGACATAAATCTTCTTACCGAGGCGGTGCACATTTTGAACGGCACCCTCGAACTGGCTCCATGCAAAGTTGGATGAGCGCAGTCTTGCGTTAAAACTTTTCAGTCCCAAATAAACAGCATCGGCACCTTCACCGATGGCAGCGTCCAAGGCCTCGATATTTCCGGCCGGGGCAAGTAACTCAGTCATTCCCGTAGTATACCATATTTGACGCTCTTGTGTAAGCCCTTTTTCTCAAAATGCGGGGGCTTCTTTACCAAATGATTTTTGCCCTGATTTTTTTCACTCTTACCGCTGAGCTGAGGAGAATTTCCCTGTTCGGCTGTCCGTCGTCGAAGGCGAGTGTCACAGTGGCATTTCCGCTTTTCTTTTCCAAGCCGACCGGCATGCCCTGTATGATTTTTTCATCCTCAATTTCTATTTCAAGAAGTTTGTTTTCCTGAATGGCACTTTCCGCAACGTGGATTTTTCCGGCGTAATCCATTGCGAACGCTTCAGTAAGTTCGAATCTTATGCTTGCGGCGGTGAGCTGCGAGGAATTAACAATTACGTGGCGGTCTATCCGTTCCGAAAGTTTTTCCTTTGCATCATCTTCGAGGGAAAGTGAATCCAGATATTTGTGCATTTCTTCAATTATCTTGTTGTAGTCATCTGCGGGTTGAATTTCCTGCTGGGGATTTTCTCTGATACGTGCGGCTGTTTTCAGCGGCGGAAGAGGCGGAACGACGGTCTTTGCTCCTACAGACTGGACTTTTCCCACGGCATCGATTCCGGCCTTTGAAATTACGCTGGAGGCTTCGTCATCATTTGCGAAATCCAAAAGCAGGACTCCAGGGGCAAGATGCGTCACTATGTGCGGTGCGAGCGACGGATTTTTTTCTGCGATAACGGCGTTCCGTTCGGAAAGTTTCAGCACATATCCGTGATAGAGCATTGCGGAGGAATAAGAATTGTACCAGTCTTCCACGGCAACATGAAGATTCTGAGGAAGTTCATAAGAGGAATGTGAGTCCAGAAGATTTGTGATTTCTTTCGGAGTGCATCCCAAATCAAAAGCCCTCATAACGGAGGAGCGGGAAAGCTCGTATTCGGCCGCAACGTCGAAATGTGAAATATCCAGGCATTTCATGAGGGGAAGGAGTTCTCCAAGGGAAAGTCCCGGCATTACGGTCACGGAAAATCCTGCGTCAATGCTCACCACGTTTTTCTCCTCCGCGGCTCCGGTCGTTTTTCCGGCGAGGAAGTCGGAAGGCTCAAATATTTTTTCTCCGTTCTCATCTTTTCCTGTCTGATGCAGAAGGCCGAGTGAAACCGCTCCGTCAAAAAGCCTGTCCATCATATCCATCGGGTTGGTGCGTTCGCTCTCTCCTTTTGTTTCGGCCATGAGACTTTCAAAACGCGAGGGGCCTGCGGCGGCAACGGATTTGTTTTTTCCCGTTGAGGCAAGAACCGCGGCCTGAAGGATTGATTTTCGCGTGTAACCTCCCTGCGGTATCATGGAAATTGTGTCCAATAAAAGCTGTGCGTTGGTCTGCAGTCCTCTGCGGGAAACTGCCGGACAGGAAAGCGATGCGCAAAGGTAGGCATATTGGTGCGTCTCTTCCATCTGTGCGAAACGCTCAAGTTTAGTCCAGTCTATTTCCGATTTTCCATTATTGTCCTTAATCAGATTCAGATTCATGAATGCAGATGTGATGTCTTTGAGTATTCTTTCCGCGGAATCTGATTCTGCGTCTTCCTTGGAATAAATCAGTGCGAAGTCGCGGACGGCCTTTTTCTTCGGTGTTCCGTCTGCCTTGCACAAATCTTCATGTCCTAAAACAAACGACACATAGGCTGCAAGAAATCCCGGGGTGAGAAAAAAATCCCCGGCGGCGCAACTTACTGTCGAGACCGGTCTCGGAATCAGTGCGTCTTTTGTGAGAAGCGGTTCGATGGTTTCCTGCAAAAGAGGATTCAGCGAAAAAAAATCACCGTTGGAATCACTGCGCCTGAAGATTAGGAGCCTTTCCTCCAGATTGACGATATGCTCTTTAAGCGAGTGCGAGATTTTGCCTGATGTGAAGAAACCGCCGATCTGCTTTTCGGAGACTCCCCCCGTGAGATGAATGAGTGCAAGGATTTTTATGTCGTTGGGACTCAGCAGCGATTTTATGTTTTTCCGGTTTGTCTCATCGTGCAAAAATATCGAAAGCTGTTCTTGAAGACGCTGTTTGTTGAATGGAGTGCGGATTTCCCCAAGATAGATTTTTGCCAAATCCAAAAACGCATCGGTGGGCATCTTCGTAAGGTATTCAAGCCAATCTTTTCTAAGCTGCTTCTGCTCCTCTCCAATCATCTGCGGGACTCTCCTTCGTAACCGAGTGCCGGCGGGACTTCAAGCTCATCGAAACTGGATTCGTCTGTGTACCTGATTATGCGGTAAGAGTAGCCCTGTTCGCCGAGAAACTTCTGCCGTTTGCTTCCGAATTCCTCATCGACAGTGCCGCGTGTGACTACCGTGAAAAATCTTGCGGTTCTTTCTTTCGGCCGCAAAAGCCGCCCCAGACGCTGAGCCTCTTCCTGCCGCGAACCAAACGTGCCGCTCACTTCAATTGCCATGCTTGCGTCGGGAAGATCAATCGCGAAATTGGCCACCTTGCTCACGATCAGCACTTGAATCTCTCCGTTGCGGAATTGCCCGTAAATGGCGTCGCGGTCTGCGTTTTTTGTTTTGCCCGTTATAATCGGCGCGTTCAAATCTTTTGCAATTTCCGAAAGCTGATCGAGGTATTGTCCAATCACCAGAATCTTGTCGTCGGGGAATCTTTTTACGAGTTCCTTTACAATCCGTATTTTTTCGGGATTTGTACTGGCGATTTTGTTCTGCATCCTTTTTGAGGCGACACTGTATTCCAACTCAAGCTGCTCGCTCATTGAAATGCGCACTTCCACACATTCCGCACTCGCAATCCACTTGTCTCTTTCCAGTTCTTTCCACGGCACATCGTATCGCTTCGGACCGACCAGCGAAAAAACGTTTCCTTCGCATCCGTCTTCACGAACCAAAGTTGCGGTAAGGCCGACCCTGCGCACTGCCTGAAGTTCCGCTGCAACTCTGAACACCGGGGCCGGGAGCATGTGCACTTCGTCGTAAATGATGAGTCCCCAGTTGCTTGCCCTGAAAAGCGAAAAATGCGGATACGGACCTTCTTTTTCCGGTCTCCACGTGAGGATTTGGTATGTTGCAACTGTTACCGGCTTCACTTCTTTGTTTTCGCCTGTGTATTCTGCAATGTCATCGCGGGTGAGCGTGGTTTTGTCTACAAGCTCGTCAATCCACTGGTGAACGGCGGAAATGTTCGTGGTGACAATCAGAGTGTTTGTCTTGAGCATATCCATAAGTTCCATGCCCACAATGGTTTTTCCGGCACCGCACGGCAGGACGATTGTGCCGTATCCACTGCCTGGGCCTTTATTTCCAACAAGGGCTTTTGCGGCGTTTTTTTGGTAGTCGCGGATTACGAATTTTTTACCTGATGACGTGGTCTCCCTTAGCGAAATGTCCAGATGTTCTCCGTCTCCGAGGGGCACGTCGTCTTTTACAGGCCAGTTGAGCGAAAGAAGTTTCTGTTTGATTGTGCCGCGGTCCGTGAGACGCAGAATGAAGCAGTATTTTTTCTCGTCGTCTGAAAGTTCCACCTGCGAATTTTCCGGTTCCTCGTAAGTGCAGGCTGTGAGCATTTCTTTCAAGGAGGGGGAGTGTTCGATTTCCCGGAAGATGTAGGGGGACGAACACACGAGATACAAAAATTCTTCCATTATATTGCTGTTCGGCGCGGGTTTTGAAGAACCTTGAACCAGGCGGATTTTTCCGAATCTTTCGGCGGTTTCCTGAATCCACACACTGACCGCCTGAGGCACGTCGTAGCGGGAGAATTTTTCCAGCACAGCCACGACATCCTGTGAGGAAATACCGACGCTTGCGGCATTCCACAAAGAAAGGGCCGTGACTTTGTATGTGTGCCAATGCTCCGGGGAACGCTCCAATTCGGCGAACGGAATCAATGCGTTGCGGCATTCTTCGGCGAGCGGGGCATGAACGTCAAGCATGAGGCTTCTGTCAGATTGTACAACCAACGGATTTTCAGGATTTACCATATCCTGTCAGTATATAGCGGAAATGCAATTCATTCAATAGAGGATTTCAAAAGCAAGGGAATCAGTTTGTTGAAAGAGGTTGTGTCAAGTTGAACGAGGCTGTGTCACACCGAACGGGGCTATGTCATGCTGAACTTGATTCAGCATCTCATGCACATGGGAGATCCCGAATCAAGTTCGGGATGACGGTGGCAGCAGGGCCGGGATGATACGGGGAGTCATGCCGAACGGGGCTATGTCATGCTGAACTTGATTCAGCATCTCTTGTACTGGGAGATCCCGAATCAAGTTCGGGATGACGGTAGTGGCAGGCCCTGGATGACGGTGGTGGCAGGGCCGGGATGATACGGGGAGTCATGCCGAACGGGATTGTGTCTTGCAGAACGAGGCTGTGTCATGCTGAACTTGATTCAGCATCTCATGCACATGGGAGATCCCGAATCAAGTTCGGGATGACGGTAGTGGCAGGCCCGGGATGACGGTAACGGCAACTCCGGGCTTCCAACCGTTCCGTCAGTCTGTAAGCGAGAATTCCGTCAGGGGCCCCAGTTTTCCAAGCGCGGAAAGAAGTTTGTTGTAGTCCTGGGTTCTAGGCACTTTCACGGAATAATGCAGATGCAGCTGATGTGCGGCTATTATGCGGCTCATGTTCACGTCGCAGATTACGAGGCCCGCCTTTTCAATTTCCATCCCCAGCACATCCAGATCAATCGAACTTTCTTCGAACACAAGATGCAGCATCTTCGTTTTTATGGAAGGAAATTTTTTCAGCTGAACTTTTTCAATCAGTACAAGAATCACTTCGGAGCCGACCAGAACCACTCCAGACTGCACATAAAGCCCTGCACCGATCGAAAGTCCCAGTGCAGACGCAGTCCAGATTACGGCCGCAGACGTGAGCCCCTTTATGTTCATCCCCTGCCTCATAATCACACCGCCGCCCAGAAATCCTATGCCGCTCACAACCCCCGCCGCAATACGGGTCGCATCGGAATTGCTGGGAGCGTCAACAGTCATCTCCGTTGAAAGAATCGAAAGCAAAGTCGACGACATACAGATAAGAACCAGCGTCCTTATGCCCACCGCCTGACTCCTGCTTTTGCGCTCGAAGCCCAGTACGAATCCGCATACCATGCTCAGGCAGATCTGAATCAGATGCTCGCTTATTGGATTCCAGTCAATCATAAATCCTCCGTAAAAAACGCTACCTGCGTCCGAAAAGTGAAAATCCGCCGCTCTGAACCTTTGAACCGGGCTTGATCCATGAAAGCGATTTTCTGGCGTCAGTCTTCGTCTTGGTTTCCTCAAGCGCATCGATGTACGAAGCAAGCCATTTTGCAAAAGCCGCATCATTCGAAACGATGTCCATGTTTTTGTCGCCGCGAACAAGCAGAATCCTTATGTTCGGAAGATCCCCGTGGATTGCAACGATATTTTCAGCAAATGCCATGAATGCAGTGGCCGCAGCGGCAACAACCGGAGATGCAATGGAATAGGCCCCGTTTCTGAGACTCGGCATCCTCATTGCATCGGCGGCGGAAGGTCCTTCTTTCAGCAGAAACACCAATACGCCGGGATTTGCATTGTCGTGCCGTCTTTGAAAGCGGTTCAAAACCTCCAAAGTAAGATACTGATACGAAAGAATCATCTCATCGCAGCCCTGGGCACACTCCTCTATGTTCACCTGATTCGCCCTGGACGCAAAAAGTTCCTCGTCAAAATAAAGCACCACTTCATCAAGCCCCTCGAAAAAAGCTTCGGCACTCAAAAGCAGTGTACGCGCTGAAATCGGAGAAGGCTTGTTCCACGGAACCGTAGCAACCCCTGCGGCCTTTCCCATGATTTTTTGCTGCCGGTTGTTTACAGCCTGTGATGCGGCATCGGTTTCGGCATCATCCGTCATATCATCAAGCGATGGAGGCTCGCACACAACCACGCGCCGTTCCATCTGTGAAAGTCCATCTGCAAATTTACTGCACGCCGGCATATCTTTTCCGGCTACAAGAGTCGTCTTCGTCATAAGAAAAAGTATATCACAAACAGTCGAAAAATACAAATAAAAGCAAATCCGATAAGAAATTCCATGCTTACACGGGGGCTCCGGCAACAAGTTGCCGTCAGGCTTTCCATGGCTCCGGCTTCCGCCTACGACCGCCCCCTGCGGGTGCGTTCTCACTACGTTCGCCATTCCAATCCTTAGCCCGCAGGGACTCAACATGACACAACTTCATTCAGCCTGATTCCCTCGTCATCCCGAACTTGATTCGGGATCTCCTCTGTACAAGAGATACTGAAACAAGTTCAGCATGACACAACTTCGTTCAGCATGACATTTCCACGTCATTCAGGGGCTGCCACCACCGTCATCCCGAACTTGATTCGGGATCTCCCTGTACAAGAGATGCTGAATTCGGTTGCAGGCAACCACGTTCAGCATGACACAACTTCGTTCAGCATGACATTTCCACGTCATTCAGGGGCTGCCACCACCGTCATCCCGAACTTGATTCGGGATCTCCTCTGTACAAGAGATGCTGAAT
>DGXM01000005.1 GCA_002396325.1 Treponema sp. UBA4232 | reverse complement strand
GTTTTCGATTCACTTTTCATCAAAAATAAGCAGGCAAAATTGTGAAAAGGAGATTCCGGGTCAGGCCCGGAATGACGGTAGAAGCAGGTCTGGGATGATGGTAGCGGAAGGTTCGGAATGACGGTAGTGGCAGGTCTGGGATGATGGTAGTGGCAGGCCTTGGATGAAATTATGCAACGAACTTATTGGACAGTCCCATGACATAAAAACTGATTTCCGTGACAAATCATCTTCCACTTCCACAACAAAAAAAAATCCTGTATACTTCTCAGTATGATTTACTACATTGCAATTTTTTTCATTTCTATGGTTCCGCTGATTGAACTCCGCGGTGCAATTCCTTTTTCGCAGGGATGGAACCTCAATCCGATCGCCTCTTATATAATCTGCACAATCGGAAACATGATTCCCGTACCGATCATCTTTCTTTTTGCCCGCCGCTTTCTTGAGTGGGGAAAAGACAAAAATCTCATTGGAAAAATCTGCACATTCTTTTTGACCAAAGGCTCCAGCGCAGGAAAAAAACTCCAGGCCAAAGCCGGGCGGGGACTCTTCGTGGCCCTCATGCTTTTCGTTGCAATCCCCCTTCCCGGAACAGGAGCATGGACAGGAACTCTCGGGGCAAGCCTCATCGACATGAAATTCAAAGACACAACCCTCGCCGTAATGTGCGGAGTTCTGATTGCAGGTGTCATAATGATGCTCGCAAGCATAGGAGTCTTCGACGGTCTGTCCGCTCTTTTTGCAAAGTAAATTTTTCTTGCCTATACACCAAAAAGAAGCTATATTATATGGAAGAAAGGTGACTCTTTCGGGAATTGCCTTTTTATGGAGTCTCTGATCAATTTTTCAGAGGCCCTTTAATTTGTGGCTGTTCGGCCATTTTTCAAGAGGATATTATGGCTCAAAATGTTGATACCGCAGATTGCAATGGATCCTGCTCAGGATGTGCATCTGCCGGAAACTGTTCGAAAAAACCTTTGCATGAAACACTACACAAAGGCTCAAGCGTAAAAAAAGTCATCGCAGTAATGAGCGGAAAAGGAGGAGTCGGTAAATCCCTCGTAACAAGCCTACTGGCCTGCAAAGTCGCCAAAGACGGATACCGCGTGGGCATCCTCGACGCAGACATCACAGGGCCTTCCATCCCGACGGCATTCGGTGTGAGCATGGAGAAAGTGGAAGGCGGCGTTATGACTGATGATGACGGCAAGCAGGTGGAATTCATAAAGCCTGTCGTAAGCAAAGACGGCATCCAGCTTATGTCCATGAATTTCCTTCTCCCCCGCGAAACCGACCCCGTCATTTGGAGAGGGCCTGTCATCTCTGGTGCCGTACGCCAATTCTGGACCGACGTTGTGTGGGACGATGTTGATTTCATGTTCGTTGACTGCCCGCCGGGAACAGGAGACGTGCCGCTTACAGTGTTCCAGTCAATCCCCGTGGACGGAATCATCGTGGTGTCATCTCCTCAGCAGCTTGTACGCGTGATTGTCGAAAAAGCCGTGAACATGGCAAACATGATGAACGTGCCGGTGCTCGGCCTCATTGAAAACATGAGCTACGTGAAGTGCCCCGACTGCGGAAGAGAGATAAAAATTTTCGGTGAAAGCAACATAAACGGAATTGCCGAGGATTTCGGGCTCAAAGTGCTTGCCCACATCCCCATTGAGCAGAATATGTCCGTCACCGTAGACAACGGTCAGATTGAAAAACTTGACGACGGATACGTTGACGATGCCGCCGCCGTGGTGGAACAGTTCATCAAGAAAATCTAAACTGATGCCAAAACTTTTATGCGCACCCATGGCCACATTAAGCCACGAGGCATTCCGCAGGACTATAGAAAAGTTCGGCGGATGTGACGAATATTTCACGGAAATGATAAATGCCCCGTCGCTTTTAAACATGGGTCCGTTTGAAAAATACTATCTGATGGACGGTCCTGTACCCGAAAAAATTGTGTGGCAGCTTACAGGATCGTCCTCATCCCCGCTTGCAAAAGCCGCCTCCCTTCTTTCCCTGAAAAACGGAATCGGAATCGATTTGAACATGGGATGCTCCGCACCGCAGATTTACAAAACGGGAGCCGGAATCGCATGGATGCTGAAACCACTCGATGAAACACGGGAAATGGTGAGAGCCGTAAAAGATGCACTGAATGAAACCGAAGTCAAAACCGGAATACACAAAAGACTCAGCGTGAAATGCCGGCTGGGAAATGATGACTTCACAGACGAATCTTTTTTCTCATTCACGGACATGCTTTTTGAAGAAGGAGTCGAAGCCGTCACCCTGCACCCCCGCACACTCAAAGAAAAACTGCGCGGCTGGCCCAGATGGGAATATGCCGAAAAACTTTCCCTGCGTTATCCCGGAATGAAAATAAACGTGAACGGTGAAATCACCGATGCAAAGAGCGCAAAAAAGGCAATGGAAAAAGCCCCGCACGCAGACGGACTGATGATCGGAAGAATGGCCGCGCAGAAACCCTGGATTTTTTCCACTCTGAAACAGGAATTTTCAGAGTCCCCGGAAGATGAACGGAAGCCTGTTGACGCGGAACAGGTCGCCTTGGATTACATTGACCTTGTGGAAGAATTCCAACCGCCTGAATTCCACCGCACGAGACTTCAGAGATTTTTTTCCTATTACTGCAAGACTTTCACCTTCGGCCACTATTTCCAGACTCAGATGCTGAATTACCACAGCGTTGAAGAGTGCCGGGAAAAAGTGCGGGACTATTTTGCAAAAGTTCCAGACGACCGTTTTCAGTAAGGCTCCAAAAAATCAATAAGTGAGAGGAATTATCCCCGTGGGTGTGAATTCCCCGTGAAGCGCCGCCCACAAAGCCGCAAAGGAAT
Source organism: Treponema sp. UBA4232 (assembly GCA_002396325.1). Lineage (GTDB taxonomy): Bacteria > Spirochaetota > Spirochaetia > Treponematales > Treponemataceae > Treponema_D. The sequence goes on along the minus strand of DGXM01000005.1, from coordinate 5,813 downwards.
AAGAGGAATAAGAATATCCGCAGAGGATTGAGTCAGCCCATTCAAATCCGTCCAGAATATAAACCGGTGAAAGGATTGAAAAGATTATGACCCGCTTTCCCAGAGTCTTAAGCCTCTTCGCAATGTTCGCAGTGTGCCAGTCATATACGCAGACAACGATTGTGTCAAATCCCCGCGCAGCCGAAACAATGTTCGTGGCATCCCAGTCGGAAAAATTGCTTTCGTCATCTCTCAGGGTATAGCTGTAATGGAAAGTCTCCGCACCGGGGAAACGTTTTTTTCCCTCGTCGTAATACGAAAGGAAGGGGCCTGCAATCAACACCCGTCCTGCATCTTCAGGAGTCAAAGGAATCTGTCCCTTTTTGTACACGCTGATTGAACGGCATGCCTGGTCAAGGAAAAACTTCTGCCCGTCAGGATCCGGAATATGCTCGTAGATTGTGGCATCGTTCGGATAAAGAGGAGCCGCATTTTCAGATTTGAAATAATTCAGTTTCGCAAGGATTACCCGGCGTGCGCTGTCCTTCACACGATTATAAAAAGAAGTGTCCGTGCGCATAAGACTCAGATTTTCAGTCCAAAGCAGACTCTCCAATCCGGCCGTCTCTGAAGAAATGATTATGTCGTTTCCAGCCTGAATCGCCATTGTGACTGCATGGTAAAGGGAGCCTGCAAATCCTATGGCACCGTTCATCTTCATGTCGTCTGTGATAATCAATCCTTTGTATCCCATCTCGTTGCGGAGCAAATCTGTGAGCATAAACTTCGAAAGACTTGCAGGTGTTCCGTCGGTTTCAATCTGCGGAAAAGAAAGATGACCGCTCATTATTGCAGGGATGCCCGACTGAATCAAATAACGGAAGGGAACAAGTTCCCTCGTGCGTAAAGTGTCGAGGTCAATCTGGATTTCAGGAAGCCGTCCGTGGCTGTCGAGGCTTGTGTCTCCGTGGCCCGGAAAATGTTTTGCAGTAGGAATCACGCCGGCAGCGATGGAGCCCTGAGCAAATGCCTCACCCAAAATGCCCGCATCGGAAGCACCTGTTCCAAAAGAACGGGGACCTATGACGGTGGAATCAAGATTCGTATACAAATCAACAGTCGGAGCAAAATTCATATTGATTCCCAACGCCTTGATTTCACGGTTGATGTAATAGCCCGAATAATATGCATCCATCGGATAACCTGACGCACCGATCGCCATATTGCCGGGAGTATCGGAAGTCTCGCCTTTCACGTGCCGGATCCAGCCGCCCTCCTGGTCAGTGGCAACAAAAAGCGGAATCTTGAATCTGCGGGAAGCGGCCTCCGTCTGGAGAGTCTTGACGGCCTGAGCCACCATCTGTATGTTGTCGGTATTCCAGCCGAACACTTTCACGCTGCCGAGACCTCTCTCAGTGACCCAGGAATTCAGCAGCGCGCTTGGCCTGGCACCGGTCCAGCCGAACATGAGAATCTGCGAAAGAAGCTCCTCGTCCGTCATGCGGTCAACCAAAGCCTGTGCAAGAACATCAGCGTCGTACGGACTCCAGAAATCTATGGATTCGGGAAGAGCCTTTGCGGCGGATATGCGTTTCTGCATCACTTCGTCAAGATTATCCGCCCTGGCCGGCTGCACTCCCCCCGTGAAAACACAGCACAAGCCCACTGCGACAGCCAGCAAAAAAGCCCTGAACTTCATTTATTTGTACACCTCGTTGTTAAGCGCTCTCACAAACTTGGCGGCCTGATTCGCGGCAATGGCACCGTCGGCACAAGCGGTCACAATCTGTCTGAATGATTTCGCCCTCACGTCTCCGGCAGCGTAAAGACCTTCAACGGAAGTCTCCATATCCTCATTTGTAATCACATAGCCGGACTCATCGGTTTTGAGCGTGGGGAAAAGAGAAGTCTGCGGAACCATGCCGACGAAAATAAAAACGGCACTCGTCTCAAGCTCGGATTTTTCCCCGGTCACTGTGTCGGTAAGCTCAACCGCAGAAACTTTTTTCTCGCCTTTCACGGCAGACACAGTTGAATTGAATTTCACGCTGATTTTCGGATTTGAAAGAACCCTTTCAGCAACTGCTTTCTGTGCGCGGAACTGACTTTTGCGGTGCACGACAGTCACGTGCGAGCAGAGAGTGGAAAGATAATTCGCCTCATCGCAGGCAGAATCACCGCCTCCTACAACAACCACGTCCTTGTTGCGGAAGAAGGGACCATCGCAGGTGGCACAATAGGAAACACCCCTGCCGGAAAATTCAGCCTCGCCTGGAGCTCCGAGTTTTCTATGCTCGGCACCGGTCGCCATCAGAAGCGTGGGAGAAACAAAATCTCCCGCCGTGGTTTTCACTGTGAAAAGTCCGTCATTTTTTTCCGCGGATTTCACGATGGCCTGAATAATCTTCGCACCGAACGCAACGGCCTGATCCTTCATCGACTGTATCCAAACCTGTCCGTTCACAGCGGGAAACACCCCCGGGTAATTCGCAAGCTCAAAAATATTCGTCACCTGACCTCCGGGAAGTCCCTGATCAATGAGCAGTGTGCGCAGATTTGCTCTTGAAGCGTACTGGGATGCTGCAAGTCCTGCAGGACCCGCTCCAATAATGATAAAATCAAATGTGGTGGTATTTCCAGTTGTATCCATATTAATATTGTACAACATTATTCTATAAATTTAAAGATGTGGCCAAAGAAATTGCAAAAGGATTTTCACGGACATAGTGCGGATAATAAGTGAAAGTGACTCCTACAGTGCCCATCATCAAAGGATTTGCAAGTGCACCCGTATTTATCGTAGCCTGCATCACAAGTGAAAGATGGACTGCATCAATGTATTTCATTCTGCCGATCGAAGCAAAAGAGTCTGAAAGATTCCAGATTCTCACGGAAGATGTTTCATCGTAAAGTCCCATCTGATATCCGCCTTCCAGAACTATGCGGTTGAAATACAGCGGGAAGAATGTGAGGCCCTTTTGAATCTCTGCGGAAAAAATCACCGTGTCTGCGGCGGCGGAAACAAGGCAGTTCGCCTGCGGAGCAAGAAAGACGCGGAGCTTCAACGGAAGATTGTATGTAAAACCTTCTGCGCAATCAACAGGAATGATTTTTGGAAGAGTCACAACAAACGCAGGAGAAAAAACACTGTCCGTAAGATTCATTCTGTTTTTACGAACCCACACGTTCAGCCAAGCCGAATCATAATTGAACTGAAATGCAAGAAGCGCCTTTTCGTAATAACCCGGGCCTGTCTTCTGCGACACCCTTATTTGAATCACAAATGAATTCCTCACGTCCATGAAAAAATCAGGAGAACGCTGCACGGACTGACTTTCCCTTCCCCATGACGAAACAAAAGAATCCTTTATGTACAAGAAGGATTTTCCGGCAAAACTGATTGTGCTTTCTGCCTGAGCCGTAAACGAGCCCTGCATTATTCCCCGGGAATCGAAAATGATGTTTGCACCCGCATTGTATTTGAAAAGAGGTGTTGATGTTCCGCCGGAAATTTTTGCCATCGCGCCGGCAAGAAAACTACGATCCTGAAGAGGACTCAAAAATCCTCCGCCGGGATTCACTCCTGCACCCGCAATGAAAGCTGTTCCGTCCCAGGGACTTGACGTGAACCAGGAGACTCCGGGAAAATAAATGGAAGTGGACTTCGTGCCGTTGTAAGAGTAGACATCAATCATCGAAAACGGTGCAATCACTCCGCGCGTAAAAAACGGCCCGTGCCAGGGCTTTGAGACAAAATCACCGACGCTCTCCGTTTGTTCCTCAGCAGATGCAAAACCGTAAGCGACAGGGGAAGCAGTTTCTTTCACAAGACGGGATTCTGCAAACGGAAGACTTGAAATGTCCGCGCGCATAATCCTCCGCTCGGTGAAAAGGTCTGCAATGTAGAAAACGGAAAGATTTTGTGAATCAGCTTCAACTGCAGGGGAATACACTCCGCCGGAAATATCGGTGTCAAGCAGAAAAAGTCGTTCACCTTCGGAAGAAAAACGAATTATCCCCAGACGCGGAAAAGTGGAAAGCCCTGCCCATGAAAATGTGAAAATCTTTTCGCCGGACGAAAGACGGGAGGAGCGCAAATCACGCAGGGAAATGCCGTCAGGAAGCCTCACCTTCTCGTACGGAAGATTTCCGCCTGAAAGCCACGACGGTAAAATACAGAGCGACCATTTTCCGTCCTCATAGGCAAGAAACGCAATGTCGCCTCCAAAGGCATCAACGGGAGAGAAGCATATTGCACCGTGGGGAAAGCTGTACCTGAAGACTTCGGGAAAATCCTGACGGGAGGAAAGTCCTTTTTCATTCCGATTGATTCTGAATGCAACAAGCGAGCAGTTCTGTTTTTTTACTTCGACCGCACACAAAAAAAGATTTCCGTTGCACTCGGCGATGCATGAATCCCTAAGCGAAACACCTGGGACCGTCCACTGTTTTCCCGTTTCCAAATCAATGAGCCTGACTCTGTTTCTTTCAGCCGGATGATTTGAATCCTGCACATCCAAGGCCGCATATCTTCCGTCATTAGAAATTGACGAAGCCTGTAATCCCGTGACCGCTGATTTTATCACGACATTTCCATCTTTCTCACGGCACATAAGATTTCCTGTGGAATCTTCCACCCACAGAAGTTTCCCGCCGCCGGAAGAAATGCTTGTACATCTTTCCGCTTTTGAAGAAAGTCCTTCCGCAAAAGAAATGCCTGCTGCATCCTCAGGGGACGGCGGCACATCAGGAACGAAAATGCTTTCACGGAATTCCTTCCACTCAGACGAAAGACTTGTTCCGTAAGCACGTTTGAAGGCCTGTCCGTAAGTGACGGCATGCATATTGATTCCTTCGTACCAGAACTCTGCATATTTTTCCATGCCGTATTTTTCCTGAATCCATTCGGTAAAAGGTCCTCCGAACGCATAGGGCAATAAACCTGCCGGATACGTGTCTCTCGCACCTGTGACATCCGCGAAAGTGGGAAATTTCCCCTGGAGTTTTGCCTGCCTGAAAGTGTGAAGATAAAATCCGTCGTGAAGGCGGCCTTTTCCGCTGCGGCTTTCCTCTGCAACCGAAGCCCCTTCTTTTATCATTGAGGGCATGGTCACGTAGCAGCCGAAATTCATCACATCTCCCAGGACTGAATCCACGGCACGCCAAAACGGACTTCTCATATTGATTGTGACGGCGTGAGTCAGTTCGTGGCGGAAGGTTCCCAGAAGAGCAGATTCAAAAACGGAAAGACCTTCACCCGGGAGCGTGTCGTAAAGAACGATGTGGTTTACACTGAAATTGGAGAAATATGCGTTGAATACATCTGTGGCGGGGGTGATTGTGACCGGCATTCTGAACGAGGGACTGGTTCCGAGCGAGCGGCAGATTTCAACATAGATGGTGTCCGCCTCTTTTGCAAGTGCCTGAGCAGTCTCTTCGCATTCCGGCGGAAAGATGATGTCGAACCACTCTGTCGAAATTGTACGGAGACGGCCTTTGCCCCATAAAAGTCCGTCGGAGCAAAATGCGAGGGAAGCGGAAATCAGCATAAAAATCAGAAGCAGTCTTTTTTTCACAGAAATTTCCCGATGTGTTTAAAATAAAAAAAGAGACGCTCGCTCGGAACATCTCTTTTTCACAGGCGTCTGTCGGAATCGAACCGGCGCATAAAGGTTTTGCAGACCTGCCCCTTACCACTTGGGTAAGACGCCAAATAATGAACATACTGTACCAATTTTCAGCAATCTTGTCAAGTGGATTTGTGTTTATTTCATGGAAATCGGTTTTATGCCATGGCGATAAGTTCGTTGCATGGCATCATTCAGAACTTGATT
>DGXM01000148.1 GCA_002396325.1 Treponema sp. UBA4232 | reverse complement strand
GCATCTTGCTTGAGGTGTTGAGGTTTGCTTTTTTTTGTGATACACTGACTTTGAATCAATAGTCATATTATAGAGGAGACTTATATGAAGAAATTGGTAGTGATTCGCCACGGCGAGTCAGAGTTCAACAAACTGAACCAGTTCTGCGGATGGCAGGATCCTGACCTGAGCGAAAAGGGACACAACGAGGCAAAAGAGGCCGGAAAGCTTTTGAAGGCAGAGGGCTATGATTTTGACATCGCCTACACCTCTTATCTGAAGCGCGCAATCCACACTCTGCAGCACATTCTCGATGAAATGGACCGCGTATGGCTTCCCACAATCAAGACATGGAAGCTCAACGAGCGCCACTACGGCGGACTTGAGTGCCTGAACAAGAGCGAGACTGCCGAAAAGTACGGTGAGGATCAGGTGAAGATTTGGAGACGCTCATTCGACGTGAAGCCCCCGGTTCTCGAAGACAGCGACCCCCGCTCCGCAAAGAAGAAAGCAATGTTCCGCGATGTGGATCCTTCCCTCATTCCGCAGCACGAGTCTTTGGAGACAACAATCGCACGTGCAGTGCCCTACTGGGAACAGGAGATTAAGCCCCAGGTTCTCGCAGGAAAGCGCGTAATCATTGCAGCTCATGGAAACAGTCTCCGCGCTCTGTACAAATATTTCCTGAACATCTCAAACGAAGAGATTCTCGGAGTCAACATCCCCACGGGTGTTCCTTTGGTATTCGAATTCAACGATGATTTGAGCAAAGTGGAGAAATTCTACTACCTCGGCGACCAGGAAGCCCTCAAGGCAAAGATGGATGCCGTTGCAAATCAGGGAAAGAAGAAATAATCTTCCCTTAAAACAAAAGAGCGGCCCTCCTTCACGGAAGACCGCTTTTTTTATGCCCGGAATCCAAATCAGAAGCCGGGTTTTGTCATATTGTAATTTTTGATGCTTGTGTTGAAGGTAATGCACACTCCGACATAAGGATTCACCTTGAACATATTCTTGGTGTCGAAGTTCGCATTCGTGGTGAAGATTCTAAGCGGCATAAACTGAAGTCTTGTTCCCGCGATGAAGGCAAACGAGACATCCTCGTCCGAGAAAGGCTCGTACTGATAGTGCAGGTCCAGAGAACCTCCGAAAAGCAGCGACGTGGCATCGGCAGTGCCGAATTTGGCAAACTCAAAGGTAAACACAGGCGCGATTCCCGCCCTGAAGGAATGTTCCTCCGAAAGCACCAGTCTTGCACCGAATCCCAAGCCTAAATCCAAGTGGAACATGGAATTGTCGTAGCTTCCAAGATAGCCCCATGAAAAAGACGTGGGCCGGTAAAGAGCATACCAGGAATCATTTATGAAAATATATCCGCCCAAATCAACTGCCATAAGCGTTCCCACGGTTTCAACCTCGTTTCCGCCAACATTGACTCTTCTAATCATAAAGTCCGAACCCATGGAAACATCGAACTGCGCGAAACTCATAGCGGAAACTGCAAATGCCAACAGTACCGACATAATGAACTTTTTCATCGAATTCACCTTACCTCTTGTAATTTGAAAAGCCGCACACCGAAAGTCTACCGGTAATACAACTCGCTTTCAAAGGACGAGCCGTTCTGAGTCTTTCCGACCATGCTCACCTTTTTATTAGTATCGTCAAAAGAGGCATACATTGTTAGCGTTTCTCCAAGCAAAGCCTCACGTGAATAATTGAGTCTGAAATCAACAAGCTCCTTTTCATTGTACTCTGCGGGAAGAGCGTCAACGACAAAGGCTCCGTAACGGGAATTGGTGGTATGGCCGTTAGAATCCAAATCGGAATAGCGCACAATCCTCTCGTCTATCTTCTGCATATCCTTCGGGAGCACTATTTTTCCCGGTTTCATGCAATCCTTCTGCTTTTCGTAGTCGTTGCTCTGGTGCAGGGTGAATTCCTTCGGCGGTATGATTTTCCTCGTATGCGGATTCACCAAAAGCCATGTACTCAATCCGCTCACAAGCCGTTCGCCGGAGTCCGAGGTGATTTCGTAGGCCCTCTTCAGCTGGAAGAGCTCCGGTTTTTCTTCCCATGTGGTCACTTCGATGCGCTCGTTTTCAAGCGGCATGCGGTGGAAATGGAAGGCGACACGCGACACAAGGATTGCATAGTCGTGCTCAAAAAGGAACTCTCTGGAAAGTCCCTGCTGGCGGTAGTCTTCCACAGCGGCATCACTGGTGATTCTCAAAAGCTCCTGCAGTGCCAGTGCCTTGTTTTTGTTTGCCTGGCTGAAATAAATCGTCATCTGGTCGTGGAAAGTGATTTTGTCGTCGTCAAACCACATCTTGAAATCTATCATAATCAACCTCTTTTTAAAATGGGAGTCTCTAAAAACTTCAGTTTTTAGAGGCAACTCTGAAAATGCGACGTTTAAAAGCCCGTAATTTCGGGGTTTTAAACTCAACGGCAACCTCAAACTATAGTTTTTAGAGGTTGCCAAATGTCTACATGCAGAGTTTACAGCATTTGCGTATTCCGTGCAACAACCCCTTCTCCATTTGACTATATCCGATTAAATACGTATAATGGAAGATATGGCAACCAAAAGTAATTTTTTTCAATCATTAATAGAATCTCTCTTCGGCGGCGGAGATGCTGAGGCCATAAAAAAAAGACAGCTCAAGGTCATTGCAAAGGATCTCGCCCGCACTAAAAATAAATTCTACAAATATTCAAACAATACAGCCGACCCTTCTCTCGCAAAATTTTTCTACGACATTTACAAAGTGATTTCACCGGCTCAGGCGATGCTTCAGACAGCGACACCGAATGCATTGAAGAATATGATTTTGAATTCGGCTATGACCGAGGAAACAAGTGCCCTTTTGAGCGGACTTTCCGAACAGTCCCTTACGCAGATGGCGAAAACAATGCCTCTTAAAGACGTGCAGACCAAGGTCAAGAATGATTTGGATCAGTTTCTCCGCTCATTCGACGGTGCAACTGTAAAGAAAATCGATATGCTTTACACAAGACTGATGATGTTCGACACTTTCTGCAAATTCGACTTTTACTTCTTTCTGAAAAAATTCGACAAGACATACAAAGAGCGGGATTTTGACCGTCCTCCGCATTTCCAGCCCGTGCAGGGACCTTACATTTCGGAAGATTTGAAGAATTTCATCGCAGCGGCCTGGGTGCTCCCATTCGACAACAACTGGGATCTTCTTTTCCAGACATTCAAGCAGATGAAGGGAACCGAGCCTGTTTCTCCGAACAACTGGCGGCGTGTGCTTGCAAAATTGAGGCCTCTCCGCGACAAGAGGATTTTCGAAAGCATTATCCAGCTGATTACGGAAAATCCCCTGTACAGCGAAAAAATCAGGCCGGAAGAATACCGCATTATGGATGAATACCTGCAGACGGTGAAGAGACAGGTCTTGGACACGCTGAACACATTGAAGGAAGAGCAGACTTTCGGAAAGATAGACACTTACCTGAAGGCGGTCTTCGGCTCGGAGGACGTGAAGGAGCTGAACTTTTACAACGACGAAAACAACGAGGCTTTTACCCGCAAAGGATTCAAAGGCTACCTTTACTGCGATCCGCTGCGTTATCTCAGGCAGTTCATGGTTGAATTCACAAAGAAAGATTTGAACACTCTTTCAGACATTCTTCTGGTGCGCGGAAAATGGGCGGAACAGCAGCAATGTGCGCCGATGAGCAATTCGTTACACAATCTTCTACAGATTCTGGGAAAAATCGATGAATTCGATGAAAAAATGTCCGAAAGCGGCGAGTATGGTCTCAAGCTGAAGAATTATCTGCCGCGGTGCGACCGTGAACGCGATGCCCACAGCATCATAAGCACAATCCTTGGCGACGCAAACGACGAGGCGGCAGAACTGATTCTCGAAGCGTCAAAGAATTTCGTGGTATATGCCAGAAACCTGAAGCTGGTCATCGAGGATTTCGCAAAGGTACCCCGCAGCGTGCTTATAATCAACTGGAAGGATTTGGATAAATTCTCAGAAGGACACCTGAAGCAGATGGGTGTTGAGGCTTACAAGAAAATCTTCAACTTTGTGAACCTGATGCAGAATTTCCAGATAAGCGTCAACGAAAAAACTTCACGCCGTTAGTCCTCGCGGGCGCAGTGAATCACTGAATCCACCAGTTCCTTCAAAGACACATCCTGTTTTACGGAAGATGTCTCAAGATTCTGGCGGATTGTGAAAACTCCGTCCTTCATAACGATTGCATTCTGTTTTTTTGATTCTGTTCTTTTCATATTTTGATTCCCTGATTCCCTTAAGATGGACAATGCTCTACCCATAAGGCCCTTTGCCGGAGAGCCGGACGCTTGAGAAATCATAGTTTTTTCCAAGTCGGGTGAGTCCTGCATTGTTTACCCCGTTTAGTTATTATCGGAATCGTTTTCGCTCTTATTAGTGTTTTCCGAGCTCCATTTCGAAAAATCCTCGTCGTCCAGATCGCTGAATGACGGAGTGCTGAATTCGTCATTGTCCAATATTGATTTCAATCTTGCGGCTTCTGCACTGTTGCGCCTGTGCATCCAGATGGGGCTTTCTTCTGCCGTATCAGTGGAATCAGACTCATTCTCAGGAACTTCTTCCAATTCCTCGACAGGCTCCGCTCCGGGAACCTCCTCCAACTCCTCGA
>DGXM01000098.1 GCA_002396325.1 Treponema sp. UBA4232 | reverse complement strand
TTCAGCATGACGGGATTCAATGGATGGGGAAATAAATTCAGGATAACAATATTTTTGGACAGCCCCTTGATGTTTTGCTGACTCATTTTGAACTCTTTGCATTTTGTTTCATGCTGAAGCCCTGAATTGAAGGCCTGAATTGAAGAGCTTTCCCCTTGACCAAGTTTGCGGGAAGATATACAATGCGGCATCTTATCTCGTCAGTTAGTTCACCAACCTGACGTTAAACAAAAGGAGTAAAAATCATGTTTTTACAAAACGAACTTCTTCTCGTTCTTTCATTGGTAATCTGCTTCGGCGGATTGGTGCTTCTGTTCCGTCTTTTCGGAAAGGCGGGAGTTTACGCATGGACTGTGCTTGAGACCATTGCGGCTAATATCGAGGTGCTTATTCTTGTAAGGGCTTTCGGTATGGAGATGACGCTGGGAAATACTCTCTTTGCTTCGAGTTTTCTTGCGACAGACATTTTGAGCGAAGTTTACGGGAAAAAGGCTGCGAACAAAGGAGTGTGGCTGGGCATTGCTTCAACGCTTGTGTTTCTGCTGATTAGCCTTACCTGGCAGCTTTACATTCCTTCGGAAAATGATTTTGCCAGTGCTTCAATCAGGGAAGTATTTGCCATCACGCCGCGCATTATGATTGCAAGTCTCATCGGCTATTTTGTGAGTGAATTTCTGGATGTATGGCTGTACCACAAAATCTGGTCGGTCACAAGCGAAAAATCACGCGATTCGAAAAAATTCCTTTGGCTCAGGAATAACGGCGCAACTCTTGTTTCCCAGCTTGTAAATACAGTGGTCTTTAATGTGCTTGCTTTCTGGGGCATTTATGAGATGGGCACCATGGTAAGCATTGTTGTCTCGACTTATGTGATTTACATTTTCACGTCGCTGCTGGACACCCCGTTTGTGTATTTTGCACGATGGATGGGTAAACGCTGCCATTTGGAAAAAAAATAAAAAAAAATTGATTTTTTTTTTCGATTTCTGTAACTTTTACATAACTCTTGTGGTTATACAGTTGATTGCAAGAGCAACATAATGGCCGGTGTAATGCCGGTCTCTGCAGTTTTTTTTAGGATTCCTTTGCACACAGGTATTCCTATCATTTCTGCATCCTCCTCTCCTTTAGCCCCGGATGTTCGTTGATCATCCGGGGTTTTTTGTTTTGTCTATCATCCCGCCGTTGTCTGCATTATTCCGCATTACGAATTGAATTCAAAGTGCGTTTTTCAGGAATAGCCATTGAATTTATAGGGAAAAGGGAGTATATTTTATATATATTCGGAATCTCTGGAAAATGGAGTTTCTGGCGTAAAGCGGGTTTTTTGTTGTGGAAAACGGCTCAAGACCCGCTGCACATTGGAAAATCGTTTATGTTCAGTGCCGGATATTTCCAAATAAACAATGGAGGAATCTTTTTATGATTAAAACCGTGAAAGACGTGGACCTGAAGGGAAAGCGTGTCATCATGCGTGTTGATTTCAATGTACCTATGAAGGACGGTGTTGTTCAGGACGATACCCGTATTATGGCAGCACTTCCCACAATCAAGTATATTCTTGAGCAGAATCCCCGCAGTCTTGTTTTGATGAGCCATCTGGGAGACCCCAAGAAAGACGTGAAGAAGGCCGCTGAAAAGGCTGAGAAAGCAGGAAAGCCATTTACAGATGCCGACAAGGAGAAGTTCATCAACGGTAAGAACCGCATGAAGCCGGTTGTTGAATATTTTGCCTCAAAGCTGGGAAAGAACGTTACATTCCTTCCTGATGCTCTTGGACAGAAGGCTGCAATCGATGCTCTCCCTGAGGGTGCCGTCGCAATGCTTGAGAATGTCCGCTTCCACCCTGAGGAAACTTCTAAGGATGCCGCAGAGCGCGAGGGTATGGCAAAGGAATTGGCAACTTACGGAGATATTTTCGTCAACGATGCTTTCGGAACAGCTCACCGGGATCAGGCTTCAACCGCCACAATCGCAAAGTTCATGTCAGAAAAGCCCGTCGGCGGATTCCTTATGGAAAAAGAGGACAACTTCCTCGGAAAGATGGTCAACGATCCTCCGAAGCCGCAGGTTGCAATCATCGGTGGTGCAAAGGTTTCCTCAAAAATCACCGTTCTCGAGAGCCTGTTGAAGAATGCTTCCGCTCTGGTTATCGGCGGCGGTATGGCATACACATTCCTGAAGGCACAGGGACACAGCATCGGAAAGTCTCTTGTTGAAGATGATTTCATTGACACCGCAAAGAAGCTTCTTGCTGATGCAGAGGCAAAGGGCGTGAAGATTCTTCTTCCTGTTGACCATGTTGGAGCTTCTGAGTTCAGCCCCGATGCAAAACCTGTTGCTATTGACGGAGCGGACATTCCTGCTGATCTTATGGCTATGGATGTCGGTCCAAAGACTGTGGAAGAGTACAAGAAGGTGATTTCAACTGCAAAGAGCATTGTCTGGAACGGACCTGTCGGAGTTTTCGAATTCGATGCTTTCGCAAAGGGAACCGAGACTGTTGCAAAACTGGTTGCTGAGGCTACCGGAAATGGAGCAATGACTGTGGTCGGCGGTGGAGATTCTGTGGCTGCTGTCAATAAGTTCCATCTTGCAGACAAGATGAGCCATGTTTCAACAGGCGGTGGAGCCTCCCTCGAATATCTTGAAGGAAAGACTTTGCCCGGAATCGCGATTTTGGCACAGAAATAATCATCGGTCGTATAAACCTAGATATAGTGTAGATGGAGCTGACCAATAAGTTTACCATCTGATGTCATTCCGAACTCGTTTCGGAATCTATGCACTATATCTAGCGCAGATGCTGAAACAAGTTCAGCATGACAATACTTTTGTGGCTGACCAATAAGTTTACCATCTGATGTCATTCCGAACTCGTTTCGGAATTTATGCACTATATCTAGCGCAGATGCTGAAGTTCAGCATGACAATACTTTTTTGTCAGCCCAATAAGTTTACCATCTGATGTCATTCCGAACTCGTTTCGGAATCTATGCACTATATCTAGCGCAGATGCTGAAACAAGTTCAGCATGACAATACTTTTGTGGCGGAAATAATTTATTCGTGCGGAGGGTTCAA
>DGXM01000099.1 GCA_002396325.1 Treponema sp. UBA4232 | reverse complement strand
GGGAGGATTCCTTGATTTTTTGCTGACTCATTTTGAACTCTTTGCATTTTGTTTCATGCTGAAGCCCTGCTACCGAGTAGGTTCTTCTGTTGATTCTGAAATTCTTCAGTGAAAGGGTGGAGCAAAAAATACCGGTTCTGTTGATGACAAGGCTGGTCTTTTCTTTAAAATCTCCATAAATCGGCAGATAAAATAAAAACTTTAGAATTTTTTTTGGAATTCTCTTGAATTATTTTGATTTCATAGTATAATAGGCATATCTTTATCATACAGGAGTAAAAGTATGAAGAAAATTTTCGCATTGGTCGCAGTTGCACTGATCGGTTTGACAAGCGCGTTTGCTTTCTCAGTAGGCGAAATTCAGGGAACCTGGAAGGATAATAACTGGAACGCCAACTGGTCATTCTCTGCTGACACAAACGGCGAAGGACAGATTGTTCTTTCCGATGCAACCACAGGCGAGGTTATTGCTACATTCAAGGAGAGCAATGTTCAGAATTATAATCTGAGCGCTGGTCTTTCTGGTGTAACCATTTCCTTCTACTCATCAGAGTGGGGACGCAAGTATTCATTCACAAAGCCGATTTCTTTGGGCTCAAGCCTGACTTTGAACATCGACCGTGACTGGACTGACGAGCCTTACGAGGTTGAGATTCCTTACGTTGATGGTGGCGCAGGATTGAACTAAGGCGTTTCCGGTAAAACCGGATAATCTGTCTTAAATTAGGAGGCTGTCGTTATGACTGCCTCTTTTTTTTTCTTGCAATCTGCCGGACAGACTGTTATAATTTTTCGAGGTGGATTATGTATTCAAAAGACAACGCAGCTCCTTTTCCTCCTATGGGATGGAATTCATACGATTATTACAATACGATGGTTACGGAAGCCGAGGTGAAAGCCAATGCTGAATATATGGCAAAAAATCTCAAGCAGTACGGCTGGGAATATGTTGTCATCGATATTCAGTGGTCCGACCCCGACGCAGGCTCACAGAATCCCGTGCAGTACATTCCGTTCAGTAAATTCTGCATAGACGAATACTCAAGGCAGATTCCCGCCCCCAACAGATTTCCTTCAAGTGCAGGCGGAAAGGGATTTGCTCCCCTTGCAGATTACATCCACTCACTGGGACTCAAATTCGGAATCCACATTATGCGTGGAATCCCCAGAATCTGTGCCGCAAACCACACGAAACTCCTTGGAACCGATGCGACAGCCGACCAGATAGCGAATCCCTTCAGCATAAGCCGATGGAACGGTGACATGTACGGTGTGGACTATACCAAAAAAGGAGCCCAGGAATATTACGACAGCATTTTTTCCCTGTACGCAGACTGGGGCGTGGACTACGTGAAGGTGGACGACATCTGCAACACGAATATGTATCCGCACAATCCTTATTCAGCTGAAAAGGAAATCGAAATGATTGCCCGTGCCATTGAAAGGAGCGGCCGTCAGATGGTTCTTTCGCTGAGTCCGGGGCCTGCCGTGATTGAAAAGGCCTGGCACCTTGAAAAATATGCGAATATGTGGCGCATCACCGATGATTTCTGGGACACCTGGCCTCTTTTGAAGGCAATGTTCGAGAGGTGCGAAGTGTGGCAGCGTCATGTGGGTGAAGGAAATTGGCCTGACTGCGATATGCTTCCTCTCGGAAAGCTGGGAAAGGGCTTCGGCAGCGAGTGGACCACAAGACTCACTCCGGCTGAACAGAAGACGATGATGACTCTTTGGTGCATTTTCCGCAGTCCCCTGATGATAGGAACGGATCTTCCGCAGATGGACGAGGCTACTTTGTCCCTACTCACAAACAGCGAGGTGCTTTCCCTTGAAAAAAATACCCATGGAGCATTCCAGGTGATGAGAGACGAAGAGCAGTGTGTGTGGGCAAGTTATGGAAACGGATGTCCCGCAAAAGGAATGGCCGTAAACATTGCGCTTTTCAATCTTTCGGATTTAGAGAATGATGTGACGGTAAGACTCAGCGACATAGCGGGTGTGAATCCTTCAAAAACGTATTCAGTGCGCGATTTGTGGGAAAAAAAGAACCTGTTCCCGCTTGAAGGAAATGCCATTGTGAGCCGGACCATTCCGCCGCACGGAGCTGCTCTCATCAGCCTGTTCTAAGATGATTCGGAGATTTGTTTATAAGGAAACCACAAAACCATCATGCCTCGATGCAGAATGTCGATGTATTGAATTCTCCGCACGAATAAGTTTTTTCTTAAAATCGGCGGAGGAAGTCTTGTTTAAATTTTTTTCTTGGATATAATGGAAGAAATCCTTTTTGTCAAGGTTAGGATTTGAAATGAAAAGCATCCCGAATAAAGTGCAGACTATAGTCTCGGTCATTTTAACGGCTCTCATTTTTGTGCTGAGTGTGATTGTTGTCTTTGCCGGTAATTCATCCCGGAATGTAAAGATTATGAGCGGTACGGAGGTGACTCAGGTGGAAGGCTGGTTTTATATTGACGATGCCGGCTCGGAAGTGCCTGTTTCACTCCCGTTTACCTTTGACGGTGAAAATGAGTCCTGCGTAATCCACAAGCGCATAACATCGGCGGTGAAGGAATCCTATTACATCTGCTTTTACACCCATCATCAGGATATGGATTTTCTCATAAACGGAAATGTCGTCTACAGCTACAAATCCGCTCCACGTCCCGGATGGCTTAAGTCTTACCGTTCTCTCAATCACGTGGTGAAGATTCCATCCGGCACTGAAGGCGTCATTTCTCTTTCTGCGGATTCGGAATTCAGCGAGAGAAAAGGCGAGTTTCATCCTGTGGTCGCGGGGGACCGTCTTTCGGTGTTTGTGTACATTGTGAAGGAGCACTTCGTAAAAGTTATTTTAGGCTCGGTGCTTTTTTTCCTGGGAATCTTTCTTTTGGTGTCCACTCTGCTTTTCGGTTTTCACAACAATCTGGACGTCATCATGCTCCACATTTCGATTACCATGTTTCTTGTCGGTCTGTGGCAGCTTGAGGAGTCGCGGGTCCTGCAGCTCTTTTTCGGAAACCCCGGCCTGCACTGGATGCTTGAGTATCCCATTCAGCTTTTGATTCTCATGGGTACTTTCTTTTTCATAAGATCCATATCAGCCGAGAAAAATCAGATTTATGTCCATCTGCTGTTTGTGCTTGATGCCCTTGTGATGGCCGTTCAGTTGATTCTCCAGATTTTTTCCATCTGCGATCTTTCGTCCTCAATCAATGCCACCCATGTGCTTCTGGTCATTTCCTGCGCTTTCGGGGCTTTCTGCGTGAACCGCCGCATCCAGTTTTCAAATAAGAAATTCACTGCCGTGTTCAATGTTTCCGCCGTCATCTTTATGGTTGTTTTCATTCTGGTGATTACAAATCTTCTCTCGCAGAATATAGGCGATTCCTTGATAAGCCTGGGAGTCATCATTATGTTTGCGTCGCTGGCTTTGATTATTTTCGAGAGGGCTGTGGAAAGAGCAAACGACATAAAGCAGACGGGACTTTACAAGCAGCTCGCCTTTGTTGACCTTGCGACCGGAGTTGAAAGCCACACGGCCTGGTATTCGTATACCGAGCGTTTCAAAAAGAACGAGAACAACGAGGAATACTGTCTTGTCATGTTCGATATGAACAATCTGAAGAAAATGAACGACACTTACGGGCATCTCCAGGGCGACCGCATGATTGAAGCATTCGCAGGCTGCATAAAATCCGCATCCGGAGGAAGCGGTCACATTTTCAGAGTGGGCGGAGACGAGTTCCTTTATGTTGACAAAATGATTCCCGAAGCTGTGGTTCTTTCCATGCTCGACACCTACACCCGCTATCTTTCCGAAACAAAAATCAACGGAGTTCCGATTTCGGCGGCATACGGCTATGTCATGTTCACACCGAAGTCCAAGACCGACTTTTACGAGGCACAGAACAGGGCGGATTCGCTTATGTACAAAATGAAACGTGAAATGAAGGCGGAAAGCTCGTTTCTTTGATCTGTCATGCCACCACCGTCATCCCAGGCTTGCCACCACCGTCATCCCAGGCTTGCCACCACCGTCATCCCTGGCTTGCCACCACCGTCATCCCTGGCTTGTCACCACCGTCATCCCTGGCTTGTCACCACTGTCATCCCTGGCTTGTCACCACTGTCATCCCGAACTTGATTCGGGATCTCCCTTGTACAAGAGATGCTGAATTCGGTTGCAGGCAACCACGTTCAGCATGACACAGCTTCGTTCGGCATGATTCCCCGTCATCCCAGACTTGCCATTACCGTCATCCCAGGCTTGTCACCACTGTCATCCCGAACTTGATTCGGGATCTCCCTTGTACAAGAGATGCTGAATTCGGTTGCAGGCAACCACGTTCAGCATGACATAACTTCGTTCAGCATGACACAGCTTCGTTTGGCATGACATCCCTTTTTTAGACAGCCCCAGTTTTCAATACACTGATTTCCATGCCTGAATCTTGATTTATATTGTAAATTTTGTTAAAATTAAGGGAATCTCCGAAAACTTCATTTTTGGCAAGATGCTGTCGTTGCATATTGGAGGTGACTCCGGAGCTGCCACTGCGGTTTTCAGGAAACTTCGTTGAGATTACAAGGCAAAAGTTTGTTGATTCCTGTCGATTTCAGGAAGCGTTTTTTATAAAAAAGGAGATTATAATGGCAAGCCAGAAAGAAATGTTCCGCAGTGTCGTGGCGGCGGCAATCAATGCATTTATGGCAGAAAAAAACATACAGGGGGAGAGTGTCGAAGAGTCCTCTGTGAGGGTCGAGACCCCGCCAAAGCCTGAAATGGGAGATTTGGGCGTGCCTATGTTCACTCTTGCAAAATCCTTCCGTATGGCACCTCCCGCTATTGCACAGGGGGTGGCAGCTGTTATTGCCTCTTTTGTTGAAAAAAAGACGGAAATAGGCGGTGTGGACGTATCTTCGTTGGGAACCGTTCTGGCAGTCGGACCTTACGTGAACGTGAAGCTCAACAAGGCCAGTGCTGCCGTGGACATTTTGAGACTCATCGAAAAGCAGGGGGATGATTACGGCTCCCTCAATGCGGAGGGAAAAAAGCCGCTTTCAGGACGCAGGGTCATGGTGGAATATTCTTCCCCCAACACAAACAAACCCCTTCACCTGGGACATATGAGAAACGATGCCCTTGGAGAGTCGGTGAGCCGCATACTCAAAAAAGCCGGTGCCGACGTTTTCAGGACAAACATAATAAACAACCGCGGAGTGCACATCTGCAAGTCCATGCTTGCCTACAAGCTCTTTCATGAAGCAAAGGGAGAGACCCCGGAATCGCTTGGCATGAAGGGTGATCATTTTGTGGGGCAGTGCTATGTGGAATTCGACCGCTACATGAAGGGTGAGGATGGAAAACCGGAGACTGCGCATCCAGAGGCGGCGGCCCAGGCAGAGGAAATGCTCGTCAAATGGGAAAAGGGAGATCCTGAAGTCCGCGCGCTGTGGCAGAAAATGAACGACTGGACTCTTAACGGCGTGAAGGAAACCTACAAAAGAACGGGTGTCGATTTTGAAAAACTCTATTTTGAAAGCGACACATATCTTTTGGGAAAGGAAGTGATTCAGACCGGTCTTGACAAAGGCATTTTCTTCAAGGCTGATGACGGATCGGTGCGCATAGACATCACGGATGTCGTGGGAAAAGACAGGGACGGCAACAACCAGAGCAAAGTGCTCTTGAGGAAGGACGGTACTTCGGTCTACATCACCCAGGACATCGGAACGGCAATCAAAAGACATGAGGACTGGCCGTACAATCAGATGGTCTACGTTGTGGCAAGCGAGCAGATTTACCACTTCAAGGTTCTCTTTTATATACTCCGTCAGTTGGGATATGACTGGACTGACAAACTCTATCACTTGAGCTACGGACTTGTGAATCTTCCGTCGGGGCGCATGAAAAGCCGCGAAGGTACCGTTGTGGATGCCGATGACCTCATAGACAATCTGCAGAAGGATGCCCTTGCCGCAATCAACGAAAGGGGGCGCGACGAAGCCGTTGGAAATCCCAGCGAGGTTGCGGAAAAAGTCGCTCTGGCGGCTTTGCACTATTATCTTCTGCAGGTGACTCCGATTAAGGATATGCTTTTTAATCCTGCGGAAAGTCTTTCATTCACGGGAAACACAGGCCCTTATCTTCAGTACATGGGCGCCCGCATTGCATCGATCCTCCGTAAGAGCGGCGAACAGGGGCTTGAGCCTGACTCCAGCGACGAGTCATTGCAGCTTCTGACACACGAAAGCGAATGGGCACTTATAAAGGAACTGGGAAAATTCCCGGCTGTTGTTGAAAAATCAGCAGAAGATTTGGATCCGAGTCAGATGACCACATATCTTTACGACGTGAGCAAGGCATTCAGCGCATTCTACCGCGACTGTCCGATTCTTTCCATTGCGGAAGAAAACAAAGCACTTGCGTCTGCCCGTCTTGAGCTTTCAAAAGCAACGCTGACTGTTTTGAAAAACGCCATGGAGCTTGTTCTGGTCCCTTATCTTGACAGGATGTAAATCGCAGATGAAAAACGATGAACGGAAAAAACATTTTGAATTTTCTCTTATTGTTTTTGTTGTCAGTATTGTATTGATTATTGCAGGCGGATTTTTTTTGGACTCAGGAATCTGCCTTGAAAGACAGCGTGTCGTCTTGAAAAATGCAGACGGGGAAAACCGTTATGTGAAAGTCGAGTTTCTTCGTAACAAGGAAAAATTCTGGTACGAGGACGAGGGCAGGACAATGGGGGCCCAGTACGACGGATGCATCATAAACAAAAGACCGTATGTGGAAATGTGCGATTGGAAAGTGACCGTGCCTGTCCCCGGTTTCAACCGCATCGATGCAAATCCCTGGAACGGCGTTTTTGAGGAGTACGGAACATCTCTCACCATCACTCAGTACCACAAGGGAGACACAGGAAACGGTGAACTGATTACAAGCGACTTCACGGTTGCTCCAGGAGGCCAGAAGACTTTCGGCTGCATTATGTACACCGCAAGTTCCTACGACCCCGAAATCCACGAAATCATTTTTGAGTACACGCCGCACGTAATCATCGGTAAGATTCCGTTTACATGGGTCGTCATGGGACTTCTCTTTGCTCTTGCCATATCCAGTCTTTCAATCTGGGTGAACACCAATATCAGAAGGGCTGAATTCGATTCCCGGCAGAAGAAAAACAAGGAATTCATCGAACACACTCTGCTTCTTTTTGCAAATACAATCGAGGCAAAGGATTCGTACACGAAAGGTCATTCACTCCGTGTTGCCATGTATTCAAGGGAACTTGCACGCCGCATGGGACTTTCGGAGGCGGATCAGGAAAACGTCTATTATTCTGCCATTCTGCATGATGTGGGAAAAATCGGAATCCCCGACAATATTCTTCACAAACCGGGCCGTCTTACTGACGAAGAACGTGCGGTCATTCAGAGCCATGCCGAAATCGGTGGCGACATCATGAAGAATTTTCCGTACATTCCCGACATCGAGACAGTTGTCCGTCATCACCACGAGCGCTATGACGGTAACGGATACCCTGATAAACTTGCAGGCGGGGACATTCCCCTTTTGGCCCGCATAATCTGTGTGGCAGACTGTTTTGACGCCATGACGAGCAACCGGTGTTACCGCCGTAAAATCGACATCGGGAAAGTATGCATCGAACTCAGGGAAAACAGCGGCACTCAGTTCGATCCGGCCATAGTTCCGGTTATGCTGGAGATGATTTCGGAGGGATGCGCTCCTGTTGATTTGGAAAACGGCGAAGCGCAGAACTCTTGAGTTGTAAAATATTCCTCTCCATAATAAGACGGGGAGGGTGATAAATGAGGTGGAAATATGTTGGAAACAGAGGATTTCAAGCCTGTTGATTTGAAAAAGGCCTACGCAATGATAAAAAGCCCCGCGGTTGTGGCTACGAAGGGAGAAAAATTCTACAATCTGACTCCCTACGGATGGATAATGCCGCTTGATTATGACCCCGTTACAAAAGTCATTTTCAGTTCGGATCCTGACCATCAGGCTGTGGCAAACATAAAGAGAACCGGTGAATTCGCAGTTGCAATTCCGCTTGATCCCGCTTTGCCGTTCATCGAGCAGACAGGCTCGGTTTCCAACGCCGATGTTGACAAATTCGACCTGTTCAAGATTGATGCGGAAAAGGCTTCCGTTGTTGACGTGATGCTTCCGAAAGACAAAATCTCCGGCTGGATTGAGTTTAAATTCATCCGCAGTGTGACGGAAGGTTCGGTTGAGCTCATAATGGGGCAGGCCGTGGCTGCTTATTCCCGCTGATTTTACAGGGATTTAAAAAAGAGGACCGTTGCAAACCGAGTTTTTTTGAGGTCTTCTTAAAAAAATATATCACCAGTTTTTCGTAAATCGTTTGACAAACAGACGATACCGAAATATAATAGCAATATGCAGCGTGGTTTTCTGGCTTTGTGAGATTTCACGAATGTGTTTTTTTGCTAAAGTTTTAGGAAAATCGTGCCGAAGATGTAATAAATAGGTTTCATAATAAAGAAATCTACAATTCAAGGAGAATTGAATGAAAAAGGGCGTAGTCATTTTAGGAAGCCTTATTCTTGCGTTCGCATTCTGCCTCCCAGCAGTGGCGCAGCCAAGTGCAAAGGCCGTAGAGACAATCGTTATCGATAACTTCGATACACCGGATGAGTTGGATTGGACTTGGGGAGCTCGTGCCAGCCGTTTTGTTGCTGACGGATATCCTATCGTAAAGTCATTTGAGGGAATTCCTAATTCTCTCCGTCCTTATCACAAAGATACTGACCCCGCAGCACAGGTGCTCGGAGCCAAAGTTGCATTCGACCGCAAGGGCGACAACTGGATGGAAATCTATCCTCAGGATTCAGAGGGAAAGAGTTATGAGCCTGAGTTCATCGGCACAGTGACACAGATTGATTTCTGGGTTTGGGGTGCAAACTACAACTACAGACTTGAGGTTCTTGTCCGCGATGCAGACGGACGTGTCATCGTTCTTCCCGCCGGAAGCCTTATGTTCCAGGGATGGAGGAACATCGTTCTGAACGTGCCCGGTTATATCCGCCAGCACTCACGCCTCCGCTCAGGACGCCCCAACCTTACATTCGTGGGATTCAGAATCCGCACAGATGCAGCAGAAGCCGTTGATGACTATGTTGTGTATTTTGACCAGCTTAAGTACACCACCAACACATTGTCTAATGTGTATGACGGTTATGACTTGAAAGATGCCGATTTCGGTGACAATACTAACGAGTAAAAAGAGAGGCGGTACAAAATGAAAAAATTAACTGTAGCTATTTTGGCAGTTTCAATGATTGCTGCCGGCGCATTTGCACAGAGCCTTTCAGATCCTGATGCTTCCAACATCGGAAATGACAGTGCTCGCCAGGCTCTCCGCGAAGTAAGCGTGGATCGTTTTGAGCGCGAGGGTTCATGGGCTGTACATATCTCATCTGACTATGGTGTGATTTCTGCTCGTCTTTTCGACGGAAGCCCCGCAGCAAAGGATCCTCTTGATGATCCCAACGCGGCAGATGTTGATGATTCACAGGTTCTCGGTGTAAAGACTGAGTTCTTCCGCCGCGGTGTAAACTCATTCTTCATCACAGCTGCCCGCCCCATCGCAATCGAGGGAATCACAAAGACCGTTTCCGTATGGGTTTGCGGACGCAATATGGGACATAACTTGTGGCTCTTGGTTCAGGACTACAACGGCAACAACTTCGAAATCTGGATGGGAAGCCTTGAGTTCTCCGGTTGGAAGAAGATGACAACTGCAATTCCTCCGTCTCCCGATGGAGAGCATGGAATCGTTCAGTCAAGCGTTTACCATGGAAACAAGCCTGGTCTCCGCATCGTGGGATTCCGCGTTGACTGCAATCCTATGGAAGCACGTGGTGCATACTACGTTTACTTCGATGATTTGCGTGCTGTCACAGACCTCTATGACATAGAGAACAGAGATCCTGACGACATGGATGATGCCTGGTGATAATGTTTTTTCGGAAGAGATTGTGATTTTTTCCGAAATATGTCTATAAAACAGACATTTTCCCTGAAGGAAGTCCCTCGTAAAAACGGGGGGCTTTTTTTTGTTTGTGCAGAGGGTCCGATACCCCGCGCTGCCTGAAACTTTGCGGCGAATCCGCGTCGAGAGTGGGCTATTTTAAGCGGTAGATGCTGCTTCTTCCCTTTTTGCCCGTACATTCCATGATTTCTGCGTGAACGTAAACCCAAATCATCAGGCGTATGTTGTCCATTTTCAATCCCGGGACACCGTCTTTTAATGCATTGTACAAATCCCGTGCGGAAAATTCATCTTCAAGTCCTTTGGGAATCAGTTTTCTGTATGAGGATTTTCCGTGGAAAACATGCTTTTTTCCGACTGATTCGAGTCTCTTTCCCGTCTTGAGCCACTTTTTGGGAAATCTCCGTCTTCCGTTTTTGGACTGCACCGCATCTTCCGTTGTTTTTCTTTCCTCGGTAACAGTTGATTCAATCACTTCGAGCGTAAATCTTCTGTTGAGAATTACCGGGCACAATGCCGTGAGTTCCCTGAACATGGAATAAAGATTCTGCTTTTTTGGGCTTTTCCGTCTGGAGACTTTTCCGCTTGTGAAATCCGTTGTCTCAATGTATTTGACGCATGGCAGCGGGTACACCACCGTCACCGACCTTTTTTCTTCAATATAATACATGATTTTTGCAATAAGATGCCCCAGGCTTCCGGTCTGAATCTCTATCACATCCCCGTTTTTCGTCACGACATCGGCAATATAGTCTCCCACTGGCTGTTCCGTCAAGCTTCCTTCGTTTTCAGATGCATAAATTGCCTTCAATGTCTTGTGCAGATGTGTTTCGTTCAGTGTGTTTATCATAAATCCCCCGTAACAGGCTATGCAATTTCCGTCAAAAAATCAAGACCACTTCTGTTTTCTGGCAGGGGCTCAGCATCAGTCCTGTTATTAGCGTTCAAAATGAGGCAGTGGGACGCAGGAAAAAAGCAAGGAGGGGACTGTCCCAAAAGTATTGTCATCCTGAATTTATTTCAGCATCTATTGAACACCGTCATGCTGAACGTGGTTGCTTGCAACCGAATTCAGCATCTCTCGTACAGGAGAAATTCCGGGTCAGGCCCGGAATGACGGCAGCAGGTTCTGAATGACACCGGGTGGCAAACTTGTCGGACATCCCCT
>DGXM01000185.1:11977-13220 GCA_002396325.1 Treponema sp. UBA4232 | reverse complement strand
TTTTTACGTGAGTAAATACGGCCGTTCCGCTTTATATCACAACAATGCTTTTTCTGATATAATAACCTCAAGGAGTCCTCTATGCTGTCGAATCTTTTTTTCACCTTGAATGCCGTAATGCCAATTGTGCTTGTAATTGCAGTCGGCTACTTTCTCAAACGGATTCATCTTTTTGACGAAAAGTTTTTCTCCCTGATGAACAGGCTCAGTTTTCGCTGCTGCCTTCCCTGCCTGCTTTTTTACAATATTTATAATGTGGATAATCTTTCTGAAATCAGACAGTATGGCCGGGTCTGCCTTTTTGCTTTTATTTCTGTTCTGATTTTCTTTACGGCCATGCTGATTATTGTTCGCTTCACAATCAAGGATGACCGCCAGAAAGGCATTATGATTCAGTGTGCCTACCGTTCAAATTATGCAATTATCGGAATTTCGCTTGCAATGTCTATTTCCTCGGGGGACCCAAAGCCGGTGGTTGCTGCTTCAATTCTTTCTTCTGTTTCAATTCCGGTTTTCAATATCCTTGCAATAATTGCTCTTACACTTTTTGTGAATGAAAACGGCCGGAAAATCAGCTTTGCTTCGGTGCTCAAAAAAATCGTAACAAACCCGCTGATTCTCGGAGTTTTTGCAGGCTTCATCTGTCTTGCAATCCGCTGCCTTATTCCAACCATGCCTGATGGGAATAAATATTTTACAATCAGCCGGAATCTTCCCTTTGTTTACAAAGCAATTTCCATGCTGGCCAACTCAGCAAGCACAGTTGCCCTTCTTGCCCTTGGAGGAAACTTCACCTTCAGTGCAGTTGTAAAATTAAAGTACAAAATTATCGCAGGAGTTCTTGTACGGACAATCATCTGCCCTCTTGTCTGTCTTTCGGCCGCCTACGCTCTTGGTTTTGGCTCACTTGAGTTTCCGGCCCTAATCGCCCTGTACGGAACCCCGCTTGCAGTTTCAACAGTGCCAATGAGTTCGGAAATGGGAAGCGATGGAGAACTTGCCGGCCAGCTCGTGGTTTGGACAACTCTCATAAGTGCCTTCACGCTTTTTGGAATCATCTTCACCTGTGCACAGCTCGGCCTTTTGACGGTTTGATTTTACATCCGCAGAATGTCATTTCGCCGTCCTCTGCCTTTTTTCCATTCTCCGCCAGCTTATAAAGGCGTAAAGGTCATTAAATAGAAAAGCCGGGAAAAAAGTAAAGCCGTGGAACGGATAATGTCAGGGCTTCAGCATGAAACAA
>DGXM01000185.1:0-11871 GCA_002396325.1 Treponema sp. UBA4232 | reverse complement strand
GGAATCCTCCCTGAAGGGTCCCTCACGGGAAGAATGTGTCCGCCTCTTATACCCAAAATCTATAGCTTCCGATAAAAAACAAATATTATACAAAGTGATAGAAAAAATGTATAACTGTAGGCGAGAGGTGATTCTATGGCATTGAACGCAAAAACCCTGACTGAAAAGGAATATTTCTACGGACATAAAGCTTGTGCAGGCTGCGGCGGAAGTCTTGCGGTAAGGATGGCGCTTAAAGTCCTTGGCGGGAATTCCGTTGCGGCTGTTCCTGCGTGCTGCATGAGTGCCGTTGCTTTCAACTATCCGCAGCTTTGTTTTGGAAACAATGCAATCATCACTCCGTTTGCGGCGACTGCAAGCGTGCTCACAGGAATCGAGGCAGGGCTCAGGGCGCAGGGAATCTCGAATTTCCAGGCGGTGGGATTTGCCGGCGACGGCGGAACTGCCGATATCGGTCTTCAGGCATTGTCAGGTGCGATAGACAGGAACGATGACATCCTCTACATCTGCTACGACAACGAGGCCTACATGAACACCGGCATACAGAAGTCAGGCCTTACTCCGTTCGGAGCAAAAACCACAACGACCCCTGCAGGAAAAAACATCCGCGGAAACATCCGTCCCAAAAAGAACATGTTTGAAATTGTTGCGGCCCATGACATCCCCTATGCAGCCACCGCATCGGTCGGAAACATTCAGGATTTCATCAACAAGGTGGAAAAGGCGAAAAACATCAGGGGCACAAAATTCATCCATATAATCTCTCCCTGTCCGACGGGGTGGGGCATTGCCACGGACAAAACCATCGAGGTGGCGCGCGATGTGGTTGAGGCGGGACTCTGGTATCTTGCTGAGTACGAAAACGGAAAGTTCAAGCTGAACTACAAGCCCAAGGAGTTTTCTCCCGTTGCAGGCTACCTCAAAAAGCAGGCACGCTTCAAGCATCTTACCGAAGATGATATAAACTATATCGAAGAGAGCCGAGATAAAAAATGGAAGGTTCTTGAGACTTGGATTTAGCAGGGCGACTGCCGGCTGCTCCGCATCCGGCACCGGGCTATCCAGGGCTCCGGCTTTCCGCCTCCGACCACAAGAACCGCTTGTGCAGGCCCAAGCGTTCCTTGTGTTTTCGCTGCGCTCACCCTTCCTATCCCTGCCGCGGAAAAAACTTCGGAAATACCGTCAGGGTTTTGCTTCGTACGGAGGATTCAATACCCAGCACCGCATGAAACTTTGTTTCGAATCTGCATCGGGTGTTTGAGATTCAATTTTTTTACAGGAGAAGAAACATGAAAGCATTGTCGACAAAAACCGCAGGATTCACGGACAGCGTCATCCGCAGAATGACCAGAATCTGCAACGAATACAACGCAATAAATCTGAGCCAGGGTTTTCCTGATTTTGAACCGCCGCGACCTATCCTTGACCGTCTTTCCACTGTTGCAACCGACCTTGCAAAAGGCGATTTCCATCAGTATGCAGTCACCTGGGGAGCGCAGAATTTCCGTGAGGGAGTCGCAAAAAAATACGAGCATTTCTCCGGTCAGAAAATCGACCCGAATTCCGAAGTTGTCGCAACATGCGGAAGCACAGAGGCAATGATGGCGGCCATGCTTTCCGTAGTGAATCCGGGCGACAAAGTGATAATCTTTTCTCCGTTCTACGAAAATTACGGAGCGGACACTGTGTTGTGCGGAGCCGAGCCTGTGTATGTCGAGCTCCGTGCCCCCGATTTCACCTTCGATGCGAACGAGCTTGAGGACGCGTTCAAACAGGGGGTGAAAGCACTGGTTCTCTGCAATCCGTCGAACCCCAGCGGGAAGGTTTTCACCCGCGACGAGCTTCTGGTGATAGCAGGCCTTGCCGAAAAATACGATGCATACGTCATCACCGATGAAGTTTATGAGCACATTGTTTACGACACTCACAGGCACGTTTATTTTTCAACGCTCCCCGGAATGAAGGACAGAACTATTGTCTGCTCAAGTCTTTCAAAGACATATTCGATTACCGGCTGGCGTTTGGGCTATACGATTGCGAATGCGGAAATCACGGACAGAATAAAAAAGACCCACGACTTTTTGACGGTAGGAGCCGCCGCTCCCCTGCAGGAGGCTGCAGTCACAGGGCTGGGCTTCACTGATGAATATTATGCCGGCCTGCAGAAGAAATACGCCGGAAAAAGGAAGCTGATGCTCGACGGTCTTGATGCCCTGAAAATTCCGCATACCGTTCCTGAGGGGGCATATTACATTCTTCTGGACATTTCCGAATTCGGATACAAGTCGGATTTGGATTTTGCAACCGAGCTCATAAAAAAAGTCGGAGTGGGAACAGTGCCCGGCTCCTCATTTTTCAAGCAGGAGGAAAACCGCTTTGTCCGAATCCACTTTGCGAAAAAGGACGAGACGCTCAATGCCGCTTTGGAAAAACTGGAGGACATTCGGAAAAAATTTTGAATTATAGAAAAAAACTATTGACTTAATAGGAAATCGGTGATATAAAGGGGATAAATCATATCTATTTAGTAGGTAATTAATATGAAATTGGAATCCGCCTTCAAGAGAATTTATTCCGCATGTTGCTGCTGTTGTAATTGAACGGCGGCCAGATAAATCCTTGAAATCAGATTCCGGCTGCTTTGCAAAATCATTTTGTGGGCGGCCGATTTTTTTACCTTGAAAGTTTGCCGCGCCACGTAAAATAAAGGAGAATGCCATGAAGGAATATTCAACGAGCGTGACTGCAAACCTTTGCACATTTGCCCGTGCATATCATTCGAATTTTGTACGCAACAAGGTTTTCGACGACTATCTTTCTTACGACCTGATGGGAAAGGATCTCTATGAAAAGACAGGCCTTCTTATCCAGAACAAATTCCTGAAGGAGGATTTCGGCTGCAACGAAAATCTCTGCACTGCGTCTATCATCCCCGAGCTCGTTGAATTCATTGAGCCCATACCGATTTCCAGAATAGTTTTTTTCGAAAGCGAACTTCACGGTTTTGCAGACAGATTCGGAAACATCCAGTATGTAATCTGCGGTGCCGGTCTTGATTCATTTGGTTTCAGAAATGCGGACAAAAGAATCCGTGTGTTTGAGATTGACCATCCGAACACTCAGGAATTCAAAAAGGAAAGAATCAGGAATCTTGAGTGGAATTCGAAGGAACTGAATTTTGTTCCCGTTGACTTTTCGAAGGACGACATGAACGCATCCCTTTTGAAAAATGGATTCGATCCGAAGGTGCCCGCTTTCTTTGCAATCCCCGGAGTGTCCTATTATCTTACTCTTCCGGTTCTGGAGGAGACGGTGCGTAAGATTCAGAATCTGTGCGAGGCTCCCGCCTTGGTCTGCCTTGACTTTCCTGACGACACAACCTTCAAGCGCAGGGACGACGACAGGGTGACGGTGCTTGCAAAAATCACCGAAAGACTTTCTGAAAAAATGACGGGAACATATTCAGTTTCGGAAATGCAGGATATGTTTTCCCGCCACGGATTTATGATTGAAAAGCATTTCGACCCGCAGAGAATTCAGGAGAGTTTTTTTGCAGGCAGAAGCGACGGGTTGCGCGCATTTGAAAACGTGCATTTTATGACGGCAAAGAATTTTTAGAAGATAGACTTTACGGAGGAAAAAATATGGCGGAAAAGAATTACAAGGACATTGAATCGGCTTTGATTCACGGAGGAATTTACGGCGACAGTCTGACGGGTGCGGTTAATGTTCCCATCTACCAGACATCGACTTACGAGCAGCAGGGGCTCGGACAAAACAAAGGCTGGGAATATTCAAGAACGGGAAACCCCACGCGCGCGGCTCTCGAAGCATTGATTGCGGAACTTGAAGGCGGCACCCACGGATTTGCATTCGCTTCTGGAATGGCGGCAAGCACGGCAGTCCTGAGTCTTTTCAAAACCGGCGACAGGATTCTCATTTCAAGCAATGTGTACGGAGGAACTTTCCGCGTCCTGGACAAAATCTTCAAGAACTTCGGAATTTCCTATTCAATCGAAGACACGACAAATCTTGAGACGCTGGAAACAAAAATCACTGAAGACGTGAAGGCCGTCTGGATCGAGACACCTGCGAATCCTCTTCTCACAATCACCGATCTTGAGGGAATCGCGCGCCTTGCAAAAAAACACGGCATCCTTTCCATCGTTGACAACACTTTTATGACTCCTTACATTCAGCGCCCCATCGAAAAGGGAATAGACATCGTTGTTCACAGCGCAACAAAATATCTGGGAGGCCACAGCGATGTGGTTGCCGGTCTCGCGGTTGTGCACGATAAGACTCTCGCGGAAAAAATAGCTTTCATCCAGAACGCCACGGGAGGTGTGCTGGGGCCGTTCGATTCATTCCTTTTGACGCGCGGCATAAAGACCCTCGGTGTGCGCCTTGACCGTCATGTTCAGAATGCAGAGAAAATTGCGGAACATCTGAAAAATCATCCTGCGGTAAAGAAGATTTATTATCCTGGACTCAGGGAAGATGCCGGATATGAAATCAACAGAAAGCAGGCCCGCAACGGCGGCGCAATGATTTCGTTCGAACTTTATGAAAACTACGACATCAGGAAATTCTTCTCATCGCTCGGTCTTGTGGCACTTGCGGAAAGTCTCGGCGGAGTTGAAAGCCTTGTATGCCATCCTGCCACGATGACACACGCATCAATTCCGAAGGAAATCCGCGACAAGGTTGGGATCACCGATGGTCTCATCCGTCTTTCCGTTGGAATCGAAAACGCCGCCGACATCATTTCCGATTTGGACAATGCAATCGATGCCGCAAAGTGATTCGGAGGAAGATATGAATTATTTCAATTCGATGCAGGATTTGATTGGAAACACACCGCTTGTTAAACTGAACAATCTCGGACTTCCGCCTGAAATAAATCTTTTTGCGAAACTCGAACTCTGCAATCCTGCTGGAAGCGTGAAGGACAGAACCGGAAAATTTATGGTCGAGGCTGCGGAACGTGAGGGACTTCTGAAAAAAGGAGGAACCATCGTCGAGGGAACAGCAGGAAACACAGGAATCGGAATCGCGTTCGCCGCTTTGAACAAAGGCTACAAAGTGATTTTCGTCGTCCCTGAAAAATTCTCGCAGGAAAAGCAGACACTTATGAAGGCACTGGGCGCACAGATTGTGAACACTCCCAGGTCGGAGGGGATGCTCGGAGCGGCAAGAAAAGCGGAGGAAATAAAGGCGTCAATCAAAGGAAGCGTGAGTCTCAAGCAGTTCGAGAATCCCGCAAATCCAGAGGCTCATTACAAAACCACGGGGCCTGAAATCTATGAGGCACTGGACGGGAGAATCGACGGTTTGATTGCGGGTGCCGGAAGCGGAGGAACATATGCGGGCATCGTGAAATTCCTGAAGGAAAAAAATCCTTTGGTGAAGGGAATACTTGCCGATCCTGTCGGTTCCACAATGGGCGGCGGCGAGCATGGGGATTACAACATCGAAGGAATCGGAAACGACTTTCTTCCAAAGACCATGGATATGAATCTTGTGGACGAGGTTGTGAAGGTGACCGATGCCGAGGCGTTTTCGGCGGCCCGTCTGCTTGCGGCGAAAGAGGGGATAATCGCAGGCTCCTCAAGCGGTGCGGCGCTCTCTGCGGCATTGAAATTCGCAGAAGGAAAAACCGGAAATTTCGTTGTGGTGTTCCCGGACCGCGGCGACAGGTATTTCTCCAAAAATCTGTATGAATGAAATGCGTCCGTGGGTTATAGGTAAAAGCTATAAGTGACAATACGAAACAAGTATTAGGCACGTTTTGAAAAAAATGATAGAGTTGGACCATCAGATGGAAAACTGGTTTCAAACAGCGTCTGAAAATAAATCTGGAGGTATTGATATGAAAAAGAGTGTTAAGATTTTGATTGGTCTTTTGGCCGTGGCAGCCGCAGTAAGTCCGTTGGGGGCAAAACCCAAGCAGCCGAAACCCGTTACCGTGGCGATTCCGAATGACACCACAAATGAAGCCCGCGCACTGCTTTTGCTTCAGGAAGCCGGTTACATTACATTGAAGCCGGGTGCAGGAATTACAGCCACACCTCTTGATGTGGTTGAGAATCCGAACAATTTCAAATTCCGTGAGGTAGAAGCGGCTCAGCTGCCCTCTGTCCGCCGTGACGTTGATTATGCCCTGATCAATGCAAACTATGCAATCGGTGCAGGTCTTAATCCCGCGAAGGAGGCTTTGGTTGTTGAAGATTCCGCATCGGCATATGTGAATATCGTCGCCGTGAAAGCGGGAAATGAGGACAAGCCCGAAATAAAGGCTTTGGTAGCGGCTGTAAAAAGCGCACGTGTCCGCGACTACATTTCAAAGACTTACAACGGTGCCGTAATCTCTGTCGTGAACAATCCTACCGACGGATATGATCCCACTGTCGACTACAACGCAATCAAGGGAAAGACGATTACGATTGCCGCAACACCAACTCCTCATGCGGAGATTCTTGCAATCGCAAAAGAGATTCTTGCTGCAAAGGGCGTGACACTGAAGATTCTCGAGTTCAATGATTATGTGCAGCCGAACAATGTTGTTGAAAGCGGAGAGGTTGACGCAAACTATTTCCAGCACATTCCTTATCTGGATGACTTCAACAAGGAGAACGGAACACATCTGGTTTCCGTTGCGGGCATTCACGTTGAGCCGTTCGGTGTGTATCCCGGAAAGAAAAAGAATCTGAAGGATCTCAAGAAGGTCGGCAGGTAATAAAATCGGATTTGCTTCGCGGGATTTTTCCGTGATAGTTTGAGGCCTCTCATGTCCTAGGGATGTGGGAGGCTTTGTTTTCAAAAAGATTTGTGGAGACAGGTATGATTGAAATAGAAAATCTTTCCAAGACATTTGAGACGGCTGACGGTCCGGTGCACTCCCTGAAAAATGTTTCGCTCAAAATCGAGGATGGGGAAATCTTCGGTGTGATAGGAATGTCGGGAGCTGGAAAAAGCACGCTGGTGAGATCGATAAATATGCTTGAGAAACCTACTTCAGGACGTGTGCTGATTAACGGACAGGATGTTTCGGTTCTGGATGAAAAGGAACTCCGCAGGATGAGGAGGAAAGTCACGATGATTTTCCAGAGCTTCAATCTTCTGTCGCAGCGGAACTGTCTTGGAAATGTGTGTTTCCCTCTTGAGCTTTCGGGCTCTCCGAAACAGGAGGCCGTAAAAAAGGCGCAGGAACTTCTTGAGCTTGTGGGACTTGGAGACAAGGCGAATGCATATCCCTCGCAGCTCTCAGGTGGACAGCAGCAGCGGGTTGCGATTGCGCGTGCCCTTGCCACGAATCCAGATGTGCTTCTCTGCGACGAGGCCACCAGCGCACTTGATCCGAAGACAACGGCATCAATACTCGATCTGATACAGGAAATCAACCGCAGACTTAAAATCACCGTGATTGTGATAACCCATCAGATGAGCGTGGTTGAGAAAATATGCAGCCGTGTGGCAATCCTCGAAGAAGGTACGGTCGTTGAGACTGGAAGTGTGGAGCAGATATTCAGCAGGCCCAGGTCCCGTGCCGCAAAAAACCTTGTTTTCCCTGAAGGCGGCAATACAGTGGCAGTCACTCCGGCACAGAAGAATTCAATACGTGTTGTGTTCAACGGTGCGGTTGCGGCAAACAGGCCTCTTGTGGCAGACCTTGCAATAGAAAAAGGCATAAGGGCGAATATCGCATACGCTTCCACAAAGTCGGTGGGAGACAGGGCGTTCGGTTCGCTGTTCCTTAGTTTTGACGATGAAGCGCAGAAAAAGACGGCAGTGGAATTTTTCTCAAAAATAACTGATATTACAGTGGAGGAGTTGTAATGGATACATCGATTTTCAATACGGAAAAACTTCTTGAGGCATGGGAAATCATAAAATCCCAGTTTCTTCTCGCCACGTGGGAAACTGTTTACGTGACATTTCTCGCCACATTCTTTGCCGCAGTGATAGGTCTTCCGCTCGGAGTGATTCTCGTGACCGGCGAGGAAAAAGGAATACATCCTCTTCCGAAAAATCTTATGCGCATATTGAATCTTGTCATAAACATTCTGCGTTCCATTCCGTTCCTCATCCTAATGATTCTTGTGTTTCCTCTCACTCGTCTCATCTGCGGAACTGTGGTCGGAACATTTCCCACTGTGGTGCCCCTTGTGATTGCGGCATTCCCGTTTGTGGCAAGGCTGGTCGAGACAAGCATACGTGAAGTGAATCCGAACACGGTCGAAATGGCACAGAGTCTTGGAGCCTCACCCATGCAGATTGTGATGAAGGTTCTGATTCCTGAAAGCGTTCCCTCGCTTGTTTCAAATCTCACGATAGCGGCAACCACGATTCTGGGCTACACGGCAATGAGCGGAATCATCGGAGGCGGCGGTCTTGGAAAAATCGCAATCAACTACGGCTACTATAGATACAAAACCCTCGTAATGATTCTCGCGGTGATTCTTCTCGTGATTCTCGTTCAGGCACTCCAGAGCCTTGGAACCAGACTTGCAATCAGTACGAACAGAAAACTGAAGCATTGAGTGCACGTGGTTATTCGTGCGGAAGGTGCAATATACCGCGCCGCTTGAAACCTGCTGCGGATCCGATCGGATGCTGCTGATTTTTGACGGGAACGATTCTCAATCAACATTCCGTGGCGAAGAGTTCTCTGTCGTCTTTCCAGAGATGAAGCGGCCGTGTGCATTCAACAAATGATTTCATTCTCCGCTTCTGTTTAGTATTGCCTTTCGTGCGGTTTCGGCCTTGTACAAAAGACAGGAAAATAATGCGGAAAACTGAGCGGACAAAATCCTGAGGCTGAAATGGTTTCTTTTTCCGTCATGTTCCCGCGCCTTTACTGCAAGAGCAACCTTGTTCCATGTTTCAAAAACCATTGGAATGAAGCTGATTGTCATGGAAATCAGCAGGGCAGGATTCAGTTTGTTTATCGGTGGGAAAATTTTTGCAATGCAATCCTGCACGGTTTCCAGAGCATCCATAATCTTAAGTGAAGATGTGGTTCGAAAAACCAGTGAACACGCAAGACTTGAAATCAAAAAGTTGAATGTATATCGGAGTCCCTCGAACAGTCCCTCCTTTACAAACGAAAGCGGGAAAAAATCAATGGAGCGGCACACGGTGACAAATGCTCCTATAACTAGAACCGGCCATAATTCAATCAGACTGCGGAATGGATGTCCTGCTGAAAAAAACAAAATCAGAATCAGCAGAATGCATGCGGCGTCTTTTGCAACCAGAGCCTGCCCCTGTAGATCCCTGCAGACAAGAATGCAGAAGAGGATTATGAAAATCAACTTTGCCAGTGCGGGAATTCGATGGAGTAAGGTATTGCCTCTTTGATACGAAAAAAGTTTTACAGCCACAGAAGGTCTCCTGCGCTTTTGTATGTTCTAAGAGGATTCCTGATGCTGTATTTCTCAAGATCAAGTGCGAGTCCTTCTTCAGGAGTGCCGTCGAATCTTATTTTTCCTTTGTCGAGGATTATGAAACGGCTGGCAAGAGCGAGAATCTTTTCTATTTCATGGGTCAGTACGATTACGGTTTTTCCATCTTCCTTGAGCTGCCTGAGTATCGCGCATACCTGCCGGACACCAGGCCAGTCAAGATTTGCAAATGGCTCGTCAAAAATAATCAGTTCTCTTCCCATGGCAAGAATGCCTGCAACCGCAAGTCTTCTTTTTTCTCCTCCGCTCATCTGCCTGGACGGAAAATCCTTTTTGTCGGCAAGACCTGTTTTCTCCAAGGCCGATTTTACACATTCGTCAAGAGCGTTTTTTTTCAGTCCGCAGTTTTTTGCCCCGAATGCCACGTCTTCCCAAGGACTTTCACCAAGTATCTGTGCATCGGCATCCTGAAACACAAGACCTGCGCGTACTCCCGCCTGCAATTCGATGCTCCCGGACGAAGGCTCGTCAAGACCTGCTATCAGAGCCATCAGCACGCTTTTCCCGGATCCGTTCGAACCGCCGATCAAAATGAATTCCCCTGATTCGACGCTGAAAGAAACGTCATCAAGTGCCTGCACATCACCGGCGAAGACCTTTGTGACGTTTTTTACCTCAAGAATGTGTTCCATGTCAGTGAGTGTAGTTGTAAATGATTGGGCGGAATTTTTTTGTCAGCAGAACCATGAGCACAATCTTAATCAGATTTCCGGGAATGAACGGCACGAGTGTAATCGCCAGGCTTTCCGCCAGAGTTTTTTTCGTGATAATCATAAATCCTGTGATGCCTCCCGCAAACACGACGACAGTGGCAATCAGAGCTGCAAGAATTATGAAAATCCACTCCTTTGCCTGACTGTGTTTTTTTCCGTTCTTCAAAAACAGGGCAAGGAAAAGTCCGCCGGCAATCGCAGCAAGCAGATACGAAATGATGAATCCTCCGGTCGGTCCCTGCAGAATTACGTTTATCCCTGCCTTTCCTGAAAACACCGGAAGACCAATGCAGCCCAGGACAATAAAGACAAAGACAGCAAGTCCGCCGTAAACCGGTCCCAGAAGAAGGCCGGAAAGCATTGCCATCATGTCCTGCAGGACTATGGGAATTCCTGTCGGCAGGGGAATCTGGATAAAACATCCGGCCGCAGTCAGTGCTGCAAATAAAGCCGTAAGAACGAAAGCAGTTTTCTTTTTCATTTGTAAACCTCACATATTTTTTTAGTGCAATTTATGAACATCTCGAAAAGTGAATTTTTCGAGGTATTCTTTTTTTTACCACAGATATTTTTTTCCGGTCATTTTACATACGAGTCGCTTCCCGGAACAAGAATTTTGCATCCATGCTCTGATTTTAAGATTCCGCATCCGTATGCATTGATTCCGGCGAACACAAAAGTGCCGCTTTTTTTCGTTTTGACTTCTTTTTGATAATCCATGCAAAGTGAATTCCACAGACGGGAAAGTGAATCATCTTCGCTTAAGGCTGTTTTTTTTAGACGGGAAAAATCCATGCAGAAATTCCGCAAAATCTCTCTTCGTATTCCCGGTTTTGAATTGTCCAGCACGCGGTCGGTTTTTTCGATGTGCGGAGCAGAATGAATGTTTATGCCGATTCCAAGATTCTGCCAGGAACACATTGAGCCTGTTGAAAAAAGTTCGTCAAGGATTCCAGCCACTTTGCCGTCTTCTGTCCATACGTCATTCGGCCACCGTAGAAAAAACTTTTTGTCAGAAATCCGTCTGAGACTTTCGCAGAGTGCAATCTGGGATGCCATGACCATCCTTTCGCTGAGAAAATGCGGTTTTTTGTCGCTGGTCACCAGAGTGAATGCAAGGCTCCCTTTGGTTGTCTTCCATACGCGGTTTCCCTTTCCGCGGCCTTTTGTCTGTTCATCGGCAGTCACGATCCGAAACTCTGGCTCACTGGAAACAGAATGTTTTCCCTGTGCGATTTTACGCGCCTGAATCATCGTGGATTCAGTTGACTTGAAATAGGTGAAGTATTTTTCTTCCTCCCCGAATTCACATGGGAAAATGGAATCATCCAAATCCTGTGCAAGCATGTATCCTGATGCTGTTGATTCGATTCCGTATCCTGCATCCTGAAGCGACTGTACTGCTTTCCACACGGAAGTCCGGGAAATTCCAAGAGCTTTCGCGGCATTTTCTCCGGAAAGAGGTCCGCTCGAATCCCTAAGAAGCTTCAGTATTTTATATTTGGTTGAAGTTGTTTCGTTACCCATATTTTGAACTAGGGTAACGGGTAAGCAAAAAAATGTCAATAGCTTGTAAGGAATCGCACAGGGCTTCAGCATGAAACAAAATGCAAAGAGTTCAAAATGAGTCAGCAAAAAATCAAGGGGATGTCCGACAAGTTTGCCACCCGGTGTCATTCAGAACCTGCTGC
>DGXM01000186.1:352-6745 GCA_002396325.1 Treponema sp. UBA4232 | reverse complement strand
TTACGTGATTCAATGCGGCGGCTTGTTTTTTTGACGAACGTGGTTTATACTGTAGCAAGCGACCGGAGCCGTTCGGAGAGTGAGATTACTGGGGGACGGTGCACAGGAGGCCCTATGGAACAAGAGGTTGTGACAACCCGGACTAGGAATGTTGATGCCGCAGTTTCGGAGTTGTGCGGAAAACTTAAAAAGAACCCTGGTTCGTATCAGGCTGTGATTTTTTTTGCCGCTATAGATTATGATTTCCCGCTTTTATCACAGAAAATAAAGGAAAAATTCCCGGAGTCCGAGGTAATCGGTGCCAGTACTGCCGGTGAATTCTCGGATCAGGGATTTACCGAAGGAAGCATAATACTCACTACCATGAGCGATTCTTCCACACGCGTGAAGGGTGTTTTTATTGACCAAGGAAGCAAGTATCCCATTTTATACAAGTCCGACATCGAGGATGCTCTCAAGGCCTGCGGCATAAGAATCAACGACTCGTCTTCACACAAGGATGCCTTTGCGTTGGAATTCACGAATGCCGTGTTCAACGCAGAAGAGACAATCCTTTCGAATTTCTACGCCATCATCAAGAATGACAAATTCCGTCTGGCAGGGGCAACCGCAGGATACACAGGAAACACCCCGAAAAGCTACGTGAGTTACAACGGAAGGACCACGCAGGACGGAGCGGTGATGCTTTTCGTGAAGACAAAGTGTGCCTTCGACATAAGACAGGAAGACATTTTCAACCCCACGGGAAAGCAGGTCTTCGTAACGGAATCCGACACAATGCGGCGCGTCATTTCCACAATCAACGGACGGGCTGCAACCACGGTTTATGCCGAACAGCTTGGAGTCAGCGAATCACAGGCAGCCCAGCAGACTTTCGAAAACCCGTTCGGAAGATTCGTCAACGGCAGTCTTCACATCGCGGCTCTCGCATCGTTCACCCCCGACAAGAAAATCACCACTTTTGCGCGCGTGACACCGAACACAACCCTGCATTTGATGCACATAGGAGATGCCATGGAAAAGGCAGACGAGACGTGTGCCGGCATAAAAGAGGCAATCCCTCGTCCTAAATTCACAATAATGATGACATGCATCACCCGGACGATGTATTTCGCAAGGAGCAATATGCAGAAGGACATAATCAGCAAATACCGGAACACTTTTCCAACCTTCTGCGGTTTTTCATGTTACGGCGAGCAGATTGACCGTATTCACTGCAACCAGACTCTGGTGACTTTAGTAATGGGAGACTGACATGGAGAATCTTGATCTTGTAAAAAGCGGAAAGGAAGCGGCTGACATTCTCATCACATATCTTGCGAAGGATGCAATGGGAGCGGATTTTCTCAAGGATTATCTTGCCAATGCGAATGCAATCAACGAAAGCACCCATTCACAGCAGGAGGCACTTCAGAAAATCGTTGATGGAAGTTCAGGAATAAAAGAACAGGCGAAGGGAATTGCTGAAAAAGCGATGCAGAACAACGAGCGTCTGAACTCAATCTACGATGCCATCGAAAAACTCGGGAAATCCGTGGAACGCATAGAGCGGGAGCACCGTCTTTATGCCCAGCAGTTCACCGAACTCATAACGCAGGCCAAGGAAATCAATTCGCTGGTTGACTCAATCAAAAACATCTCGGCGCAGACAAACCTTCTTTCGTTCAACGCCTCAATAGAAGCGGCCCGTGCAGGAGTCGCCGGAAAAGGATTCAGAATCATCGCAAACGAAGTCAAAAAACTTTCCGACGACACCGACAAAACCTCTGAAACAATCAAGGCAAAGGTCGACGCCCTCACACATTCCATTTCTTCGCTGGAAAAAGAAACGTTCAAAAACACCGACGATATGTCCAAACTCACGCAGGAAACCGAATCCACACTTGAGCGCTTCACCAATGTGCGTACCATAAACTCGGAAAACAATATGAACGTAGGCGGCATCACCGAATACATCGATCAGAACATCGTTGATATAAACGACCTGATTGTAAAAGTGCGCAAAGCGGAGGAAGACAACAAAAAGACCCTCACAAAGTTTGCGGTTTGTGCATCCGAAAACGAAATGCTCTTCAACGACCTCTATTCGTTCGCTTACGAAATAAAGGCCATCTTCAAGGAGCTTTTGAAGTAAAGGTCATCGGAAATCTTCCGTGAAGTAAAAATCATCCAATCCCTGTCCGACTCTTCCGGCGGGGATTTTTTTTGGACGGCACTGCTCATTCACCGTCACTTGCACTCGGGAAATGTTCATGCGGCCGTAAAACCCGTTTTCCGTGGTTTCATTCCTTCGGAACCCGGCTCCGCCGGGCCACTACAACCGGGCGTAGGTGCCGATATGTTTAAAGGCCTGATTCCATAAATGCATCGATGCTTTTCCATCCGGCACAGCGATGAAAATTTTCATTTGGAAATTCGCAGTCCACGTTCCAGGGCCTGTCAAAAACGGCAACCTTTAAATTCGGAAGATGATTCAGGAATTTGAAAGCCATAGGTGAATCTTCCACTGCAAAATCAAAATGCATTTTATAATAGTCTTCAAGTTTGAGACTGAATCCACTGTTTTTTGTAAAAGAGTCGCGGCCGTATTTGTCAAGGCAGAAAAGTTCCGCACCATTCAGTCCATGTTCATCAAGCCACTGCCGCGACGGTTCAAAAGAACTGCATGGACGGCCTGTAATGATTGACACATTATGGCCTGAAGAAATCCATTTGTTTATTGTCTCTGAAGCTCCCGGGGTTTCTTCGTAAGAAAGGAGGACTTCCCGCGTGTGTCCTTTTTCCATGATTTCCTTGTACTGTTCGTCAGTCAGCTTAAAAGATTTCTGCAAATCAAAGTATTTGATTTTTTCATAAGGCACATCGACACCGAACATTTCCCTTACGCTTGCCGAAAAATATTCCGCTGTTTCACAAAGACAATCATCAAAATCCACATAAATATTCATGCTGTTTTTCCTTTTCCGCTATAAACAAAATCAATGCAGGAATAAACTATAGCGGCTTTGCAATTATTGCCTGCCGGGTTCCTTCCCATTTTCCCCGTTTTTACTTTTCAATGCCGCGGATTATTTCTGCCGCTTCTTTGGGTTTGTCTCCCTGCGGGGTGTGACCACATCCTTCAATTTCGAAGAAGGCTTTTTCAGGAGCAGTAATTTCTTCATAATATTTTTTTGCAAGAGCCGTTGGACATATCCAGTCCATTTCCCCGTTTATAAAATACATCGGCACTTTGAAATCTGTTCCGTAAAACTTCATTCCGTCTTTCATCTCATCGCTGAAAACATAGTCATAAAGGAGACTGTTTTTGCCGTATGTTTTGTCTAAATCCGCATTATCAAGGAACATCCATCTTATGTCGTCGAGTCCAAGATATGGTGAAAGTGCTCCATAAATAAATCCCTTTTCAGGGAATTCAGGTTTGTTGTATGGTCCTGTAAAAGATCTAAGCTCACTGATTGTAAAAAGACTGGGCGTATTCAGATATGTTTCCAAGGCTTTGGTCATCTCTTCTGTTTTGTCTCCTGCCTTTTCCGCTTTTAACAATGCATTTTCATAAGCAAGTTTGTCGCCTTCTAAAAAACTTACCACCTGCCCGACACAGATTGTTTTTTCAATTTTTTCAGGATGCATCAGGGAATAACGGGCCGCAAGAATGGTTCCCCATGAGTGTCCAAACAACGTGACTTTTTCCTGCCCGAATCTTACGCAGATGTAATTTACAAGTGAATCCAAATCGCTTAAAAGCTGCTCAACATCCGCAGTCTCATTTTGGGGATCTGCTTTTTTGTTCTTGTAATAAGTTCTTCCGGAGCCTCTTTGATCCC
Organism: Treponema sp. UBA4232; assembly: GCA_002396325.1. Classification (GTDB taxonomy): domain Bacteria; phylum Spirochaetota; class Spirochaetia; order Treponematales; family Treponemataceae; genus Treponema_D. The sequence goes on along the minus strand of DGXM01000186.1, from coordinate 2,918 downwards.
AGGTGATGTAAGTGTAATCATCGAGAAGATAATCCATGAAGCAGTAATCCATCATGCCGTCCGGACTTGTCGGGCCTCCATGAAGGAAAACCACAACCGGACTGTTTTGGTTTCGTCCCATCACCCGGATGAATTGTTTTTGGCCGTTCAGCTCAACAAAACAGTCTTCCGCAACCGGATTTTTTGCACCGGCAAATGCTTTTATGAATCTGATGTTTCTGATTCCGAAATATGCGATGAAGAAAATGACGAGCACAATCCCAATGACCGCACCAAACCTTTTTAAAATCCTGATTGGAAGACAATGCCTTTTCTCTTCAACAGCAGATTTTTGATGCTGCACATGAATGCCAATGTGACCGATTCCAAGAATCGTTACGGCAAGGAGCATGAATGCATTTGCACCGTAGAGTCCCAGAACAAAGAAGGCAAGAACCGGATACGATGCGCCGGCAACAGGAATACCCAGGAACGGTGAATAAAAATCCTTGAGAGTCTTTGTGCTTTTGAAATAACGTATCCAGTACAATTCATAGCAAATCATAAAGAGAAAAGAAAGTGCAAGAATCGGAAGTGAGGAACAGCGGTTAAGGTCGATGTTGAAATCCGTGAAAATCAATGCAAGCACAGTAACCAAAACTTCGCCGGAGCGTTCAAGTGCAAGCAGGAATTTGTTTTCTTTTACAACTTCCTTTTCGTAATCTGCCGGTTTGTTTTTTGTCCAGATGATATTCGGGATGTACAGCATGCAGAGATAAATCAATCCGACGTAGGAAAATCCTAAATGAAACATTTTTTATATCCTCCCCAATTCAAAGACCCGTTTTCTTTCACAGGATTTTTTCAAACTTCAATTCAATGATGCAATGTGTCCGATTCTGAAAACGGGAAAACCGCCGGCGTTTTTTCAGTCTGCGTTTCCTTTGATCCGGTTCCATTTTGCAGTGATTGAATAAAGCTCCAGTTCCCAGACAGCAACGTGTTTTAACGCCTCATGGTTCCAGTCAAAGCCGCGGCACATTTCATCGCGGGCAACACAGAGTTCGATTCCACGCACAAGTTCATCGCCCTCGAGCAGACGGATTTTTGCTTTTGCCATGACAGAGCGGTATCGTTCCGTAATGTCGCGATATTCGGGAATAAGTTCCATGCCGTCGTCTTTTTCCATTTGGACCGAACAGAGATTTGTATTCTGCAGAAGTTCCCATCGTCGGCCGGCTCTTGCTCCGTGAACATAAAGACGGATTATTCCATCTGTAACCGTGTATGCAAAATTCATCGGCGTGATGTAAGGGAAGTCAGGTTCATTTCTGTCGTAAAACCCAAGACGGACTACATGACAAGAGTCTATCATTTGAATGATGGTATCGAAATCTGTAATCTCGCGGTCCTTTCTCCGCATTTTGTGCCTTATGAAAATTCCTGCTGCACATAAACGCTTCAATTCTTTTCTCAAAAATTCATAGCGTTCTTTTTTTTCCTGTTTCATAAAATGGACTTCACGAAATTGTTCGGGATTATTTTCGTAGCAGAGTTTCTCATCTCCAAACTGCTCGCTTGTCAAATCGAATATGCACTCACTTCCGTCCGCACGGGGAATCACATTGTAGCAGTGATAGTTTCCTCCTTTGCGGGGAATACCGTAAACTTTTCCGCCGAAAATATCCTGAACCAAAAAAGCCGTAATCGAACACTGACCTACCGTGCGGTTTTTCACAGACCAATTTTCACGAAGGCGGGGCGCACAGGTATATTCACACCACACGGCGCAAAGGGCTTCGTACATTTCCCGCGGATTGTTTATGCCAGCAAACTCTTTTGCATTTTTACTTGCGGCCGGGGCAACATCAGCGGTCTGCCAGCCGTAAAATCTGTAGTTCATATTTTCTCCTGAATCATTTCAAATCCCAGATTTTCAGTTCAGTGTACGGATCGCATTTTGCGAGTACAAGCCGATCGGTTTTTGCCGTGAAGGGGGTGAACATTTCCTGCACAACGGCGAAGGCTTTTTTCAATGTCTCCGGGTTTAGTTTTACAGCAACGGCGGCATGAGGCACCCAGTTATTCGGAAGATAAAGTCCCCTGTTTCCAGGTGCGGCGATTTTTTGCAGACGTTCGTTTACGGCTTTGTTTGCTTCTCTTAAAAAATCATTCATAACAGGAGCAAGGTAAATCACAAAAGGATTGAAGACACCGATTGAAGCAAAAACGACTTCCTTTCCTCCCTCGATTTCCGATGCAAATCTTTCACATTCATTTGCAATTTCCCTTTCGTTTTCGCCAAGCACCATCGCCAGCGTTACGTGGGGAGGAACATTCGCAGTCTTCATATATCCGACTCCGGTTGACTGCGCAACTTTGTCTATCATCTTCTGAATCCTGCTGTTTGTCGTGTCATCAAAATATAAAACCACCGCATAATCGCTCATACGAATTCCTCCTATCATCATCTTACTTCTTTCCTTATTCTGAATCAAGCCGGGAATTGTGTTTTGTAACAGGCAGGGGCAATCAGGGGCTCAGCATCAGTTCTGCGCTGGGACCCGCTGACTCATTTTGAACTCTT
>DGXM01000186.1:0-246 GCA_002396325.1 Treponema sp. UBA4232 | reverse complement strand
GGGGGGCGTTTTGTGATAGTCTGCATTCATAGACGAAGACGTCTGTCTGATGGAATCATTTTCCGTGGTTTCATTGGACAGGCGTCTTTTTTTTTGCGAAAGGGGGCGTGTATGTGTGGATTTGTCGGAGCATTTGATTTGGAAACGGGCTCGGTTCCGTTGGACCAGGGACTTAAAGATGAACTCAGGGCCCAGGTTCTTGCAATGTCGAAAAAAATCAGGCACCGCGGACCGGACTGGAGCGGC
>DGXM01000001.1 GCA_002396325.1 Treponema sp. UBA4232 | reverse complement strand
GAAAACTTGCAGAATTCAAAGCTCCCGGCAGAGCGTATGCAGGCAGCTAAGGCACTTGCGGAACTTGAGACAATGAGCTTTACGCCAAAAGCAGAAACCAGTCTAGACGGCAGAAACGAAAGAGCGGATGCACTTTGGAGAAAGTATGAAAGTCTTTCTTGATACTAATATTTTAATCGACTATCTTCTCAAGCGTCATCCCTTTTATGATTCGGCAAAAAAAGTATTTGACATGTGCCTTTATAAAATAGATGGTTACGTTACGCCTCATTCCCTGATCGATGTGTTTTATATGTTAAGCGAGCGGACGGATGCTACATCAGATTACTGCCGGGAAACAATTCTGAAACTTCGCACCGTTTTTTGTGTAGTCGGTGAAAATGATGCCAGCGTTCTCGCAGCTGCCAGCAACGCTTCATTTTCTGATTTTGAAGATTCGATGCAAAACGAATCCGCACTTTTTTCAGGAAGTGATTACATAATCACGCGGAACAAGAAAGATTTCGAAAACTCTACGATTCCCGTTGTTACTGCGGATGAATTCATGAGTTTGTTTTCCACTTAGTTCGCACCATCACTTTTTAAAGAAATCACGTCAGCAATTTTGAATCCGTGTGACACAAAAAGCAAGTCCATCTTTTTTTACAAAACTCCAAATTTGTGCTATATTATAAAAAGGAGGCAGACATGAGGACAGTAACACCAGAGTATCTTGAAAAACTAAAGAACGGAAATTCCGCCTACGCAACAATCGTCAACACGCCACGTCCTGACTTTACGGAGCTGGACAGGGAATGTGAGGAATTTAAAACATGGATTCAAGAGGAGCATAAAAAGGACAGGGCAATCATGCTGGAGGCGCTGAAGGCAAATGGAAGATTATAGCAGGCTTTTTGAAGATGACGACTTTGTAGTGGAGCATTTGTTTGCTTCGCCGGAAAATGAAAAGCTTATCCAGGATTTTTCTGTTGGAAACGATGCCATGGGGCTGGAGTTATTCCTGAAAACTGTCGCGGCACAGGAAGAAAAGGAAAAACAGACCCGAACCTATCTGATAAAGGATAGATACACTGGCGAGCTTGCCTGCTACTTTTCCGTGAGGACAGGATTGATTACGCTCCAAGTTGAAGGTGATTCTTTTGACTCCCTTTCTGCCATTGAGCTTTCAAATTTTGCAATGAATCAAAAGTATAAAGAAAATCATCCTAATGCCCGCAGGCTTGGGTTTTACTTTTTCAAGCGTTTTATCCTTCCCCTTGCAAATTTCGTTTCTGAATATATAGGCGTAAGCACTTTGTACATCTACGCACTTCCCGAAGACCGCCTGATAGACCATTACAAAAAGATGGGCTTTTCACGGCTGCCCGAAGACCAGGAAAAATTTGTCCAGAACCACGTAAAGCCAAAGTACGATGAGGGATGCATCTTCATGTATCAGATTCTGTAGGCTTTTTTTTACAAGAGAATGTGTCAACTGTGTCACGCCAAACGAAGCCCTGTCATGCTGAACGTGGTTGCATGCAAGCGAATTCAGCGTCCCACGGCAAAAGAGATTCCGGGTCAAGCCTGGAATGACAGCAGAATGTCATGCTGAACTTGATTCAGCATCTCCCGTGCAAAGGAGGTCCCGAAACAAGTTCGGGATGACGGTAGCGGCATGTGCGGGATGACAGAGGTTCCAATTTCAAATCCATGTGACAATCTTTTAACAAGTTGTATTTTTCCTGCATAAAAGCCCTGAATTGTGCTATAATATATAGAGAGGAGGTTATAATATGACTTACGGAAAACCGGTGCGACTTGAAGACATTCCCGACAGTCCGGGAAAACGTGTTTTGATGGAGATTCTGAATACTCCGCCTGTGGACTATGAGGCGATGCACCAAAAATCCCTTCAATATCAGCAGGAGCTTTTTGATTTGTGGGAAGAAGAAGATAGACAGAAGGCTGAGATGGAGGCAAAGAATAAATGACGGGCTTTCCTGTTGAGGACAAGAATTTTTATATCCAGCATTTGTCTGAGAATCCTGAAAACCTTACCGAGATAAAATCATTTTCGGTAAGCCAGAAAAGTGGGGCAGGGCTTGAAAACTATCTCAAAAATGTGGCGCCAAGCGATGAAGAGTTAAGTTTTGCCCGCACATATCTTGTGAAATCAAAGTCAACACACGAAATTGCAGCATATTTTACCTTGCGGAACGGTTTGTTCACACTTGAGTTAGGCGATGATGATTTTTATACTGTTCCCGCAGTTGAGCTTTCCAATTTTGCGGTAAATTCCGTGTTCCGCTCAAATCACCCGGAGATTGAAAAAATCGGCTACACAGTTTTTTCTGACTTCGTGCTTCCGATTGTGAATTACATACGCTCATTTTCGGGCGTAAAATCTTTGTACATCTACGCTTTGCCGGAAGACAGGCTCATTTCTCATTATGAAAAAATGGGATTCAGACGGCTTACCCCAGAAAAGGAAAAATTCGTTCACAGCCACGTAAAGCCCAAATATGACATGGGCTGCATCTTCATGTACCAAATCTTGTGATTTCAACAGGCTGCACTTTTCCTGCATAAAAGTCCTGAATTGTGCTATAATATATAGAGAGGAGGCAAATCATGAGGACAGTAACACCAGAGTATCTTGAAAAACTAAAGAACGGCAACTCCGCCTACGCAACAATCGTCAACACGCCACGCCCTGACTTTACGGAGCTGGACAGGGAATGTGAGGAATTAAAGGCATGGATTCAAGAGGAGCATAAAAAGGACAGGGCAATCATGCTGGAGGCGCTGAAGGCAAATGGAAGATTATAGCAGGCTTTTTGAAGATGACGACTTTGTAGTGGAGCATTTGTTCAGTACGAAGCCCTGTCATGCTGAACGTGGTTGCATGCAACCGAATTCAGCATCCCTCGTACAAAAGAGATTCCGGGTCAAGCCTGGAATGACGGTGGTGGCAAGCCTGAAATGGCGGTGGTGGCAGGTTTTGGATGACGGGGGATTGTCACGCCGAACGAAGCTGTGTCACGCTGAAAAGAGTCTGTCATGCTGAACTCGATTCAGCATCTCTCGGTAAAAGAGATTCCGGGTCAAGCCCGGAATGACGGTAGCGGCAAGTTCGGGATGACGGTAGCGGCAAGCTCGGGATGACAGTGGTGGCAAGTTCTGGATGACCTAAAACCCATCAATAACCAGCTTCTTTGAAGGAAATTGCGTCAGCAATTTCGAATACGTGTGACATCTCCCGTAAAAGTGATTCAAAAATTTCCTTTATATGGCCGTACGGGGTGTTTTTTTTTCTAAAGTATGTTATAATGAGCATGTAATCGTGTACCCGGAGATGTAGGTAATGAGAAAAATAAAGTCGCGCGTATTCTATTCTATTCTATTCTATT
>DGXM01000053.1 GCA_002396325.1 Treponema sp. UBA4232 | reverse complement strand
TTTCCGTTTATCATCACCACGATGGTCTTTGTGTCTTCCCTGCAGTATTCCTCGCTGAATGTAGGCCATGCCTCGTATGCGATTGTTTTGTCATGTCCGAGTTTCTGCCAGAGTTCCTCACCCAGGTGCGGTGCATACGCAGAAAGCATCTTCACAAATCCTTCCCACATCGTGCGGGGGAGAGACTCCATCTTTGCGGCTTCGTTCACGAAAATCATCATCTGACTGATTGCTGTGTTGAAGTCGAGCGTTGAAGTGTCCTTCGTGACTTTTGCAACAGTCTTTGCGTAAGTCTTTCTGAGCGACACAAGCGCTTTGTCTTCAATCTTTCCGGTGATGTCGGTTTCGTTCACAGGCTTTTCCGAAAGAGTCCACACTTTGTCGAGGAAGCGGTTCACGCCTATGAGTCCCTGTGTGTTCCACGGCTTCGAGACTGTGAGCGGTCCCATGAACATCTCGTACATGCGCACGCTGTCGGCACCGTACTGCTTTATCATCTCATCGGGGTTCACAACATTCTTGAGCGACTTGCTCATCTTCGCAACGATTCTCTCAAGTTTTTCCCCGGTCTCCTTGTCCCTGAATTCATCGGGCGAAACTTCCTCTGCACGGTCAACCGGAATGAGCGACTTTGCGGCATTCTGGAAAGCAAATGAAGTAATCATCCCCTGGTTTATAAGACGGTGGAAAGGCTCCTTTGTGCTTACAACTCCCGCATCATATAGAACCTTGTGCCAGAAGCGGCTGTACAAAAGATGAAGAACCGCATGTTCGGCTCCACCCACATACAGGTCAACCGGCATCCAGTATTTTTCTTTTTCCGGGTCTACAAAAGCCTTGTCGTTCTTTGGATCTATGTAGCGCAGATAATACCAGCAGCTTCCCGCCCACTGAGGCATCGTGTTCGTCTCACGTCTCGCATTTCCTCCGCACTCGGGACACTTGCAGTTCACCCAGCTGTCGATTCCTGCAAGAGGGCTTTCTCCTGTTCCGGTCGGCTGGTAGGTCTTCACATCGGGAAGTTCAAGCGGAAGTTCGTTTTCAGGCACGGCGACAGTTCCGCACTTGGGACAGTGAATCAGCGGAATCGGCTCTCCCCAGTAGCGCTGGCGGCTGAAAATCCAGTCGCGCAGTTTGTAGCTCACGGCCTTCTTTCCAATCTTCTTTTCATTGAGCCATCCGACAATCGAAGCAATCACTTCCTTCGTGGGCCTGCCGTTGAACTCCTCGGAGTTGATTGCGTAACCGTCCTTTGCTGGAGTGCATTTTTCAGCGACTGCAAAAACATCGGGATGCGCCTCGGAAAGCTTTTTGTAGGTTTCAGGATTTTTTGCGGCCTCAAGAATAAGTTCCGCTCCCTTTTTTTCATCCCCGTCAGCAAGCGAAGCGACTTCATCAGGGCTTGCCACAACCTTTATAATCGGAAGATTGAATTTCTTTGCAAAATCCCAGTCACGCTCATCGTGCGCAGGAACGGCCATAATCGCACCTGTTCCGTGTCCGGTCAGAACATAGTCTGCAATCCAGATTGGAACCAGAGCGCCGTTCACAGGATCAATTCCGTAGCTTCCGGTAAAAACGCCGGTCTTATCCTTTGCAAGGTCGGTTCGTTCAAGGTCTGATTTGCTTGAAGCGTCGGCAATGTATTTTTCAACGGCATCCTTCTGTTCGGCAGTCGTAAGTTCCTTCACCATCGGATGTTCGGGGGCCAGAACCATGTATGTCGCACCAAAAAGAGTGTCCGGGCGGGTAGTGTAAACGGTAATCTTTTTGCTTGTGGCCTTTCCGTCTTTGTCCGCAACGGTAAAGTCAACCTCGGCACCCTCGCTGCGTCCGATCCAGTTCCTCTGCATGAGCTTCACGCTCTCAGGCCAGTCAAGTCCGTCCAAATCCTTTATCAAATCGTCGGCATAGGCTGTAATCTTCAGAATCCACTGACGGATAGTCTTGTGCGTAACGGGAGAACCGCATCTGTCGCAGTGACCTTCCTTCACTTCCTCGTTCGCCAAACCTGTCTTGCAGCTCGGACACCAGTTGATCGGAGTCTCTGCCTCGTAAGCAAGTCCCCTCTTGTAAAGCTGCAGGAAAATCCACTGGGTCCACTTGTAATAGTCTGGTGTGCATGTCATAACGCAGCGGTCCCAGTCGTAGCTGAATCCCAGAGCCTTGATCTGCTGCGTAAAATGCTCGATGTTCTTGAAAGTCGTCGCCGCCGGATGTGTGCCTGTCTTTATGGCATAGTTTTCCGCCGGAAGTCCGAAAGCATCGTAGCCCATCGGATGAAGTACGTTGTAGCCGTTCATGCGCAGGTAGCGGCAGTAAATGTCGGTCGCCGTATAGCCCTCAGGATGCCCCACGTGAAGCCCCGCTCCGCTCGGATACGGAAACATGTCAAGCACATACCGTCTCTTGTCCTTCGGAAACTTCGGATCCTCTGTCACACGGAACGTCTTGTTCTCGTCCCAATACTTCTGCCACTTTGGCTCAATGTTCTGAAATGGATAAGCCATTTTCTGCCTCTCTATGTCGCTTGGTTTGAATAAAAAATTATGAAAAATTATATCATATAATAGAAAAAAAATAAAGAGGTTGTTGGACTCCTGAAACAGGGGGGCAAAAAATTAATTCGGGCGTATCCCTCCCTTGCGGGAGGGCCGGGCTTTCCGGGGTTCCGGCATCCACCTCCATTGCTGAACGCAACCGCATCCGCGGCCCCTCCAATCCCTTACGCAGGCCTCCGGCCTTCCTCTTCCCCGTGACTATGGAAATGGTTTACGGTTTTTGAGCCTTTCCCAAAGCATTCTTCCGTCAAAAAGAATCCGACGGCATGTGTTTATGGCCGTGGATATAAACGCACACGCTCGTCTCCCTGTTTAATTACCGCTCCGTGAGCGTGAAGCTCATAGTACCCGCTTTCTCCGAAGATGTCAGAGTTAAGTTCCTTAAGATACGGATCATCCTTGTTCGGAATTGTTCCATGTTGATCATAATATTGCTGGATATAGTCCTGAGCCTTGAGATAATTGTCGTAGCTTTTTTCACCTTCGATTGTAACATCCAGTTCACGGAGATATGCGTCTTCATTATTCGGAAGCGTTCCGGTCAGCTTATGATATTGCTCGACATAGTTCTGGGCCTTCAAAAGATTTTCCCTTGTCCTCTCTGTTTCGGATAAATCAACGGAGAATCCCGCAATCCCGGAGATAAAAACAGGAATACAGAAGAAAATCAGTAGTTCAAAGGTCTGGTCCACGGCGGATTTTTCTACAAAATGGATTGTGACCACCAGGCTGATTGTGAAAATTGGAATCAGAAGAAAAAATCCCAAGGGAAGCGTTTTCCCTCCCCAAAAAGATAGAAAAGAAAGGATGACATCAAAAGCTAAAAAACAAATCTTTGTGGAGCTAAACTCTCCACTGTCCCGCAAAAACACAATTGGCCTTCTCATGTTTTGTCTCACATATATTTCTGGATGATTTCAATGACGGTCTGCTTGGCTTTTTCCTTTTCGCCGTCATTTTTGAGGAAGAGAACGGACGGGTCGATTTTCATGGCATTGCAGAGCTTGAGGACTGTGGAAAGACTCGGTGTGCGTTTCCCGGTTTCGATGTAGGTAATCATGTTCTGGGAGACGCCTGACTCGTAGGACAGGTCGAGCTGGGACCAATGCAGATTTTCCCTTTCCTGTCTGAGGCGCGCGTATACGTGTTTCTCTTGCTCTTCAATCGTCATAAGTGAATTTTTAAGCAATTCAGTGATATTAGCAACTGAATATAGTTTGTTTTTAACACAATATATTATGTTTTCATGCAATTTTGTGTGAGTTTTAATAAATTTTGTGTTGACTTCTACGAAATATTGTGTGTATAATGGGTACAGAAGGGAGAACCTTATGAAAAAGATTTTGGTTTTAATATCGGTTTTGTTGTTTTCATTCGCTATTATAGGATGCGAGTCACTGGGATATGTATTATCAGGCATGTCAGACGGAATGTCTGCGGCTGGATACGGCAGCAGTAGTTCAAGTTCATCTTACGGAAACTCTTCGTCATCAAGTTCCAGTTACAACAGCAGTTCTTCGTCAAGTTCATATTCATCGTCTTCCAGTAAAAGTGAGTCTGGCAATGTAACGGTATATTATTCAGTTACTGTGAATGTAAGTTACAAATACTTAAACACCGATTATGATTTAGTTTCTGGGGCATGTTCATATACTACAGAAGAATCTGCAACATATCCTGTCCAAGATATAAAAAATATAACTTCGTCTGAATTAGCTTCATGTGAAAAAACAGCACGTGAACATGCAAAATGGAAAGCGGGTGGAAAGGCCCGCGAGGATGCTCAGCGGCGAGGAATGCTTTCTGGTTCGAGTGTACGGGAAGTTTCTGCAAACGTATCTTCTTGTTCTGAAATAAAACGAAGTACTTATTCTTGGTGAATGTTTTTTGAGTCAACATCACAATGATTTGAAAAATCGAATTGAAACTGAGTTTGTCAAAAGACGGTTTTACATTCAACTAGGCTTATTCACGTATGTGAGTAAATATAACGCTTGGGGACAAGGGTAAACATCCAAGGAGAATTGATTATGAAAAAGAGATTGTTTGTGGCGCTGGCTCTGCTGGCAACGGTTGTGGGATTGGCGTTTGCCGCTGAAATCGGCGATTCGTGTAGAACATACTCTAATGCTCCTGGAAAAGGGCTAATAGTTACTGTTGATAACACAAAGGATATTATTACTATACGTAATAGTTCTAAGAATAATGTGTATATTTACAGGTTTGAAATAAACGATGGTTATGTTACTGTAAAAGAACCTCCTGTGGGTAAGGAAATTCTAGGGGGAAATAGTATTCCAGTAAAGTTCAGTACAGGTCAACATAACCTCTCTGATAAAGACATTATTGTCGAAGCTTCAGTTTGTGATTAAAAATATGTTTATAAACGAACTGTAGGGAACCTCCAAAAACTTATGTTTTTAAAGGTAGCCCTTTCTACTCTTCATGCTCTCAGTGAACAACGTTAGTTGCGAACAAATCCGTTTGTTAAAGTTAACATCATGCTTTGATAAACGGATTTGTTTTTAATCTCTGAGAAATCGTTAGATTTTTCCAATCCGCGTGACAATCCCCTCCCGAGACTGCCTAAAACGCTTAAACTATGTCATTATCGGGCTGGCCGGAAACTACGATGCAAGTAGACTTGATAATATATTTAATTACAATATGAGGATTTGTAGATTGCCATATCGAGTACGGCAATGACATTTATTAGTTTTTAGCTCCCTTCCCGTGAATCGCGTTAGCGATGAACAAATCCGTTTGTTTTTTTCCCTCCGTACAACCACACATTCTCACGTTGCCAGGAAATGAATGGGACTTTTTGATTGGCTTACATGCGGAGACTCTGAAGAAAATACAAAGAAGAAAGGCGGAAGGCTGAATCCTTTTTCAAATCCATTCGGGACCGGTGGAGCGTCAGGTTATTCCGACCGCGACGAAGACGACGAGTACGATGAAAACGATGACGACAGTGACGATGACGACTGAATGTCAAATTGCGGGTGAGGTGAAATCAATCATCTTGACATTCGTTGAAATTCCTATTATCTTTGTAAGCAATGGCTAAGACGAAGACGGCCGACGTAAAGTCACCAAAGAGAGCCGGTGGTTGCTGCGAACCGGTGTGGATGTGCGTCAAGAGCTTATCACTTCCGAGCCGGGATCCGAAAGACAGGTTTTTCCGAATGATTTCTTTTCTGAAAAGATGCGAGTCGATTAAGAGCCCCCGTAGTTGCCGCGTTAAGGCATAGGAGTTGTCTGACTCCGTAAGTGACGATTTCATCGTAATTTGAGTGGTACCGCGAGTATTTTATATGCCCGTCTCAAAGTTGAATTAAATGCTTTGGGGCGTTTTTTTTTGCCCCCGGAAATGGAGGATCTATGTTGACTCTGGATAAAATATTTGATGCCCAGCGTGTGCTCAAAGACATCGTGCGTGAAACAAAATGCGTAAAGGCAACGGGTATTGCCCCTGAAGTTGACCTGTGGCTCAAGCCTGAAAATCTACAGAATACAGGTTCTTTCAAACTGCGCGGTTCAGGCTACAAAATGGCAAATCTTACCGATGAGGAAAAAGCACGCGGTGTTGTTGCCTGTTCGGCCGGAAACCATGCACAGGGAGTTGCCCTTGCCGCTTCCAAGCAGGGTATCAAATCCGTAATCTGTCTTCCCGACAGTGCCCCCATTTCAAAAATCGAAGCGACAAAATCCTATGGTGCGGAAGTCTGTCTTGTCGAAGGCGTGTACGATGACGCATACAACAAAGCCTTGGAACTGCGCGACACAATGGGTTTCACTTTCGTCCATCCGTTTGACGACGAAGATGTGATTGCAGGTCAGGGTACAATCGCGCTTGAAATTTTCAAGGACCTGGATGACATCGATGCGGTCATCGTTCCCGTTGGCGGCGGCGGGCTCATCTCGGGAATCGCATGTGCGGTAAAACAGATAAGGCCGCAGGTGAAAGTGTACGGAGTTCAGGCTTCCGGTGCTCCCTCGATGGTGAAATCAATAGAAGACAATTCAGTTGAAAAACTCGAGTCTGTTTCCACAATTGCAGACGGTATTGCGGTAAAGCAGCCTGGCGAAAACACATTCAAATACGTGAAGGAATATGTTGACGACATGGCTGTTGTGACGGAAGATGAAATCTGTTCTGCAATCCTTACGCTGATTGAAAAGCAGAAGATGGTCGCAGAAGGTGCCGGTGCCGTTTCTGTTGCCGCCGCAATGTTCAACAAATTTCCGGTCGCTGGAAAAAAAGTCGTGAGCGTTGTATCCGGTGGAAACATTGACGTGACCATTCTTTCAAGAATCATCAAGCGCGGTCTTATGAAGTCCGGCAGGGTTTCAAATCTTCTGATTGAGCTTATCGACAAACCGGGCCAACTCGAACGTGTATCCCGCATCATTGCACAGCAGGGCGGAAATGTCACAAGCGTGCATCACGAAAGAGCCGGAGAAACTGAGCACATCAACGGATGCTACTTGAGAGTCTCAATGGAAACGAGGGACTACAATCATGTGAACGCAATCAAAAATGCACTCAAAGAAGATGGTCTTAAAATTGTGGAATCATCCCGCTGAAAAAAAGGAGGAAAAATATGAAGACAGTATCAACAGACAAGGCACCCGCGGCAATCGGACCTTACTCACAGGCA
>DGXM01000129.1 GCA_002396325.1 Treponema sp. UBA4232 | reverse complement strand
GTTCAGTGTGTTTATTGCCTGATCATAATTTCCGCTGTTGATGCTGTCTTCTGCGGCGTTCAGTTTGTTCTGCCTGTCGCGTGCGGCTTCTACTTTCTTGGCCCCGATATTCGCAAGAAGTTTCTGAACCTCCGCATCATTCGGATTCTGCTTCAGCAAATCATTGAGAATTGCGGAGGCCTCATCATACCTGCCGGCATTCATGAGATTCTTCGCCTGATTAAGTTTATCCTGACGGTCCTTTTCTTCCTGTCTCTTTGCAGCTGTTGCCTGTGCAAGAAGTTTCTTTGCCTCTTCGTCATTCGGATTATTTTTCAAAATCTGATTCAAGGCATTGATTGCATCGTCATAATCTCCGTTTGCAATGCCGGACTTTGCCTCATTCAAATTGTTCTGTCTTTCGCGGTCGGCCTGGGCCTTTGCATTTTCAGCCTGTTCCAAGAGCGCCTTTGCCTGTGCATCATTCGGATTTTCAGCAAGAATCCTTTCCAATGCGGCTATCGCATCCTCGGGGTTTCCGTTTCTGAGCGCGTTCCGGGCTTCATTGATGGCGGCATTTCTTTCAGCTTCCTCGCGTGCCTTGCGTTCATTTTCAGCGGCCTGTTCTGCCTGTTCGCGGGCCCTCTTTGCTTCAGGAGTCTCACCGTTCCGGGCTGCAAGGGCCTCTTTCAAAAGTCTTCCGGCCTCCTCATTGGAAGGATCTTTGTTCAGAATGCTGTTCAGCAAAGTGATTGCGTCATCGTAATTTCCCTGATTGATCCACCTCCGTGCCAAATCAAGATTCTGATCAGCGGTACGTGCCCCTCCGTTTCCACCGTTTCTGCGCTTCAAATCCTGTGCCTCTTCCAAAAGTCTTCTGGCCTCTTCATCGTTGGGATTCAAAGTGAGAAGTTCTCTCATAAGGTTTATTGCCTCATCGTATTTCCGGTCGTTGATGTAGTCGCGTCCGACCGCAAGAGCTTCGTTTCTGGTGATGGCCCTTCTTCCGTAGCGTCTCAAAAGCACTTCGGGAGATGTCCTTGTGCCGTCGCTCACGATGGAGTTGTCGTCAGATGCGGAAGCCGTTGCCTGTGCAAGGAGTTCGGAAAGCCGTCCCTGACCGCCGGATGTATTCGCCGGAACCTGTGAAGATGAAATTGTGCTGACTGTGCGTGTGACGGGTGCGGAACCTGTATTTGCGGCGGGAGTTGAACTTGATGCGCCCGCATTTCTTACAGGTGTCGCCGAGTTTGCATTTGTGCCGGATGCTGTGCCCTCAGTGCGTGGTGATGAGGAAGTGCTGTTTGCGCCGGGTGTGGAGATTGTGCTCACTGTGCGTGTGACGGGTGCGGAACCTGTATTTGCGGCGGGAGTTGAACTTGATGTGCCCGCATTTCTTACAGTTGTTGCCGAGTTTGCGTTTGTGCCGGATGCCGTGCCTTCACTGCGTGGTGATGAGGAAGTGCTGTTTGCGCCGGGTGTGGAGATTGTGCTCACTGTGCGTGTGACGGGTGCGGAACCTGTATTTGCGGCGGGAGTTGAACTTGATGTGCCCGCATTTCTTACAGGTGTCGCCGCGTTTGCGCTTGTGCCGGATGCCGTGCCTTCACTGCGTGGTGACGAGGAAGTGCTGCTTGTGCCTGGAGTTGTGCCTTCAGCGCGTGATGATGAGGAACTTCCGTTTGTGCGCGGATTTACATTTGCGACAGGCTGTGTGTTTCCCGTGCGCGAAGATGTGTTTCCGGTGGAAGACTGATTTTCCGTGCGAGATGTCGTCCCCTCAGGAAGCGAGTTCATACCCGTAAATGACGAGACAACCGGAGTCTGCTCATAAGAAGACGAGGAAGGACCTGCATTGCCGGAAACTGATGAAGAATTCAAGGAAACCAAATCTCCTGTGGTTCCTGCATATGCAGATGTTGTCCCGGAATTGCCGTTTGCGTTTGAAGTCGAATCATCAGAAGCGGACAAATCAGTGCGGCCTGCGGAATTATCAATACCTGCGATATTTGAATTTGAGGCAAGAGTGCTCAGGCGGTTCACTTGATTCAAAAGTTTTTCCGCATCTGCATCTCCCGGGTTCTGGGAAAGGTAAATGCCCAAATCAGAAGCGGCCTGCTCATAAGCACCCTGGTTCATAAGATTCCGTCCGTTTTCAAGGGCACGTGCCTTGGAAATCAAAGCAGGACCGTCAATTCCCTGTGAAACAAGAGTATCTTCGGGCGTTGCTGCTATAAGACGGAGAGCGGTTGCATAATCGCCGGTTGAAATCAAATTATTGTAGGTCTGGAGAATATCATCCGTGGACTCAGGTGCACTGAGACGCTCTTTTTCGCTCTGAGCAATCTGAAGGAGAGTAAGAGCCTCTGCGTCCGTCGGATTTTCATCTATGTAAGCCTTGAGAAGTGAAATAGCCTGGTCGTACTCGCCGTTTTCCATATACTGACTTGCAAGCGCCCTTGTGCTCTCACGCTGTTCCAAAGGCATGGACTGTTTCTTCGCGTCTGCCCCTGTATTTTTTGGCGAACGGTTTACAACAAGATACGTTCCAAGCCCCGCAAGAAGCAGGATACCTGCCACAGCAAGGATTATCGGCACAGCCTTTGACTTTCTCTTTTCCTGCGGATTTTCTTCCGGGGTTGAATAGTCTTTGCCGTCGCGGGATGACAAATCTTCCATAATAAGGTCTTCAAGATTTGGACTCTGCCCCTTGTATGAAGCAGGCTCGTTTTCTGTTGCCGCATAGGAAGTTTTTACGGCAGATGATGAAGGCGATGCATATGATGAAGACGGGGATATGGACTCATAGGAAGCAGTTTCTCCGCTTGAAGATGATGATTCAAGATAATCCGCAACATCAGACGCGAAAGTGGACGTCGGACGCTGAGTTTTCGGTGTCTCGTTTTTCGGAGCGGCATCTTCTGATTTAGAGTCTGTAAACGTGCCGTAAGAGGATGCAGAAACATAGGAGCCTGTTCCGAATGCGGACCTGAGTTCGTCTTCGGCGGGGGTGCTTATTCTTTGGGATGTGGTTCGAGATGACGGACGAACGGTCGAAGAGGTTTTTGAAGTTCCTGAAGATGATGTTCGTGTGCCGGACCTCAATGAGGAAGATGTTCTTGACGCGGTGATTTTTGGGGTTCCACCCGTCTTTTCAGCACTTGACGCCCGTGCGGATGAAGCTCTGTCTGCAGAAGTCCTCGTTGCGGAGACTCTTGCGGCAGTGGATTTTTCCGCCGTCTTTGCGGTGCCTGCTTTTGCGGCAGTCGTCCTTGATGCAGCTGTACGCGTGGCAGGCTTTTTTTCAACGCTCTCCCCTGCACTTCCAGATGCTCTTCTTGCAGTGGTTGTACGGGTCCTTGTGGTTCCGGTCTTTTTTGCGTTTCCGGTTTCTCCTGAAGCCTTTGTCGTTTTTGTGCTGTCTGAATTCTGATTTTTCGTTGCCATTTCCCTATCCCCAGAAATCAATCCAAAAATCTTTAAAAATCAAGATTTTTCGGTATTTCTTTCAATTATATATCACTAAAAGCAAACCGTAAAGTGGTTTTCCCCGAAATAGACTTAAAAAAACGGGTTTTAAGATTTTCAAAGTTCCATCGAAAAAGAACAAGGCCCGGCATAAGCCATCTGTACACGGCCACCGGGCAGTTTTTCTACTCAAGTTCGGATTCGTATCCGTAGTCGACTGTACCCTCTGCACCCGCAGACATATTCTGTGATTCCGAATCCTGGAGTGAAGCCGCAACATCCTCAAGCAGACGCTTTCTGCGCTCAGCTTCTTCCGCCGCCTGACGTTCCGCCTCCGCCGCTTTGGCCGCCGCCATTTCAGCCTGAATACGGGCCTCCTCTGCGGCTTTCTCCGCCTTTATACGTGCTTCTTCCGCCGCCGCTGCCTGTGCCGCCTGTTCCGCAACTATACGTGCATTTTCGGCTTCAATACGGGCATTCTCGGCCTGGATGCGAACTTCTTCCTGACGGGCCTTTTCCTCTTCCTCCGCCAGCCGTCCAATCTCGGTGTCCAGAAGTCCAATCAGCACCTGAATCTCCTGATACTGGGGATTTTCCGGCGCAAGTTCCTGATAACGGATGTAATCTTCACGGCTTTCCCTGTATTTGCCCTGCTTCAAAAGAGCCTGCGCCCTGTTCAAAACCGCGGGGGCATAAGTGGCATCGGCTGTAATGGCCATTGAGTACCATTTTTCAGCCGCAGCGTAATTTTCCATCTTAAAGGAGATGTTTCCCGCATTGTAGGCGATAATCTTTTTGTTCGTGCCTGTAGCCATCATTCCTTTGTTGCAAACCTCGATGGCCTCCTGATAGCGCTCAAGCTGGTAATAGCACAGGGCAAGATAAATATATGCGCGCGGATTGCCGCCTTCGGTAATGGAAGTCTCCAAAAGCGGAATCGCCTTGTCCGGCTGGTTCTGGCGAAAATACGACTCACCGCCGGCAAAATTGCTGTTTTCGGAAAATCCCAGTGCCGCGACAGAGAAAAACATCATTATACAGATAATTTTCACATAAATTTTGTTCATTTCTACAAAACCTCCCGCATTACCCTTTGACATATTCGCATAAAAAAGTTAATCTTGCAATATACGATTTGCCAAGTGTAAAATGCTGTATGAATTCAGGAGTTCTGACGCAGGCAGTGAATACCTGCATCTCCGGTTCCTCAGCATACACTGATTATATAGGTAAAACCGATTAAAAACAACAAAGTAACCGGTCCAGAGACAATTTTTTTAAATTTTCAGGCCGAATTAAAGGAAGAAGGCGGTAAACACACTATGGACAAACCAGTAATTCTTGTAATCTGTATGGTCTTAATTGGAATTATTGTTTTCATCGCGGCTCTTTTGATAAAAAAACTGATGGCTCCGCAGAAAATCGGAAACATCAAAAAACTTCTGAAGGACGGAAAATATCCCCAGGCCGAAAAAATCGCAAAATCAATGCTTGCAAAAAACACCAGGGATTACGAAGCGCATTACTGGCTGGGAAAAGTCTACATCGCAGAAAAAAAGACCGAACAGGCCTATCTTGAGTTCAAGACGGTCAATGACAATGCGGTTTTCGACGGAACCATCCCCGAGGTGGACTTCAGAAAGAACATGGCGGCCCTCTACATGAAGTATGACGATGTGAAATCAGCACTTCAGGAATATCTTCTGCTCACAAAAAGGGATCCCGGCAACGCAGAGCATTTTTTCAACGTGGCAAAAATCTATGATGAAAACGGGGAAGCGAACACGGCGATAGGATTTTACAAAAAGACAATCGCCATCGACAAAAGGCACGCAAAAGCCCATGCCGCACTGGGAGCGCTTCTTCTCAGGGCAAAGAATTTTCCCGAAGCGAAACAGGAAATCGACACTGCAATCCGCATGAGCCCGGAGACATGGTCAAACTACTACTATCAGGGCAAACTCCTCAAGGAACTCCACGAATTCCCGGAGGCGCTCAAGGCTTTCGAAAAATCACAGAGAGACACGGAATACCGTCAGAAGGCTTTGATTGAAAAAGGCTCCTGCTATATGATGGCTGATCAGGTGGACAACGCAATGCAGAGCTACCAGGGTGCAATCCAGTACGCAAAAAGCGAAAGCTCGCAGGAAACCCTCTATGCACGTTACTTCCTTGCCGCCTGCTATGAAAAGACCCACAAAATCGACAAGGCAATCGAGCAGTGGGTGAAAATCCACAAGCAGGCCCCCGGCTTCCGCGATGTTGAGGAAAAACTGAGCGAGTACAAAGACCTGCAGAACAACGACAACATGAAGGAATATCTCACCGCTCCCACAGGTCCCTTTATGACTCTCTGCGAAAAAACAGCGCTGGCGGCATTCGAGCTTGAAACAAAAAGCGCCGAGGCAACCCCCTACGGATGCAAGATGCTCGCTTCAGAAAACAAAAAAGACAACTGGATGGCGATGAGGCCCCATGTATTCAGGCTTGACTTCTACCGCAACGCAGAGCCCGTTGAAGATCACGTGATTCACAAACTGGCAGACACGCTGAAAGCCGAAAACTACTACAAGGAAATCGTGTTCTCAAGTTCAGGATTCACAAAGACCGCGGAACGTTTTGCAGAAGGAAGACCCATTGTTCTGGTAGGAAAAGAGCAGCTGGAATTGATTATGTCAAAGGCGGGAATATAATATGAAATTTCTCTGCGTCTCAGACATTGTGGATCCACTGGTCTATTCCACAAGCGTAAAAGAACGGTATGACGACATAGACGCAATTTTATGCGCGGGGGATCTTTCCCTCGAATACCAGGATTTCATTGTAAGCGCCCTTTGCAAGCCGATGTTTTTCATCTTCGGAAACCATGATTTGAAGGATTTCGGACTCTACAACAAAAAAGCCCGCACTTCCCCCTCGCAGATTTCTGAAATGAGATTTTTTGAGAAAGCACACGGCGGCGACTACATAAGCAACAGAATGCTCAGATGCAGAAACCTTTCCTTCAGGACACCGGACGGCAAGACGACACCTCTTCTTCTCGCAGGGGTTTCAGGCTCTATCCGATACAACAAAGGCGAAGACCAGTACACCGAACTGGAGATGAAATGGCAGCTCATAAAGATGATTCCGGGGCTTCTGTGGAACAAAATACGCTACGGAAGATACTGCGACATTTTTCTGACCCATGCATCACCAAGACACATACACGACAGGGAAGACGCCTGCCACAGGGGATTTGAATGTTTCAACTGGTTCATAAAGAAATTCAAACCCGCAATGCTCATACACGGTCATATTCATCTTTACGACCTGGGCGACATCCGCACAACAAAAAGCCATGACACGCTTGTGATAAATGCATACAGTCATCTTGTGGTGGAGTACGAGCCCTCATTCTCAGACAAAGGAGACTATATTGGATCATCCATTAATATCCTCTCAGACCGCTGAAGATTTCAACAAGGCACACAACAAGGCCCTGTTCAATGAAATCCAGCACATTCTGAATCCGGAGGAAGCCACACTCATTTCCTTTACGGACATAAAAAAAATGATTCGTCCTAAAAACGAAGTCTACAAAGGCATGGAAATCGTGCCCATAAAACTCATAGTCGGAAGCGAAGGACGATACAACGATTTTGACAACCATTTCTTCCCGAAAAGCGTTTTCCTTTCCACGAGATGGGAGCGTGTCGACTCTGCCGTGCTTCAGGACATAACTCTTCCGCCGATCAGCCTTTACGAAGTCGGGGGCCTCTATTTCGTGCGCGATGGAAACCACCGGGTCTCCGTTGCAAAAATGAAGGGACAGGAAGTCATAGACGCAGAAGTCGTGAGTCTTCAGAGCGAAATAAAACTCAAACCCAGCTCGTCAAAGGCGAATCTTCTGAAGCAGGTGCTCAACTACGAAAAAAGAGTCTTCTATTCTGAAACCAACTTCGGAGACATAACAGACTACTGGTGCATGGATTTCACGACCCCGGGTCAGTACGACGTGATTTACAACCACATCCTCACCCACCGATACTACATCAATATGGGGCAGAAAGAGGAGATTCCGTTTGAAGAAGCCCTGCAGTCATGGTTCGACAACGTCTACATGCCGGTCATAAATGCGATAGACGCCAACCACATACTGCGCCTGTTCAAAAACCGAACCAAGTCCGATCTCTACATCTACGTGATTAAATACTGGGACGAACTGAAGCAGAGACTGGGAAACGATTTCACTCTGGAAGCCGCCGTCAAGGATTTCAAGACGACTCACAAAAAGCCGTCTCTCCTGCGAAAGCTCAAGAATCTCTTTGCAAAAAAGAAAATGCAGAAAGACGAGTAGCAGGGGACGGTTCCGGGATTCAGGGATTCGCGAAAAAAGAATTTGCTTTTTTTTAAATGCGGTGTATAATATTTGATTATGGGTGAACAGACTATTATCAATGAAACTCCGATTGGACAGCAGTTGGAGCGCATTTCAGAATCAAAGCAGAGTTCGTATCTCGTATTCAACAAAAAGAAAATCCAGCTTGTGGCGAAAATCACCATAGGCAGGGACCCGGCAAACACTGTCGTCATTGACAACAAACTGGCGAGCCGTCATCACTGCATCATACAAAAGATTCAGGATGAGTATTTTCTGAAGGATGAAAACAGCACTAACGGTACGTTCCTGAATGACCAGCGCATTCCGAGCGACAAGTACGTGAAGCTGAGACCGGGTGATAAAATCACAGTGGGAACCGCCTCACTCGTTATGTCATAATGTATTCTTCAGAAGAATTATCTGAACTTAGAGAAAAGATTCTCTCACTGTGTTCCCTTCAGTCCCTTCCCAAGGAAGATCAGCTGATTGAAATTGTGAATCGGACTGTAAACACGTTGGAGCATGAAGCCAAGGATTACCGTCCGAAAGCAAAGAATTTTCATCCCGGCGGACTTCTTGATTTGACAGGAAGAAAGAATGACATCGTTATTGTACCGGATCTTCACGCCCGTCCCACGTTTATCTCGAATCTCTTAGCCTCAAATGTCACAGGGGAAGATCTCCTTTCGGCAATGAATGAAGACCGGTGCACGGTAATCTGTGTCGGCGACGGAGTACACACGGAAACAAGGGGCGGCTGTTATGAAAGATGGATAGCTGCGTACGAAAAATGGAACCGCGGCGAAATCTGCAGTCACGAAATGTGCTTTGAAATAAAAGACTGTATGGCCACGATGCTTTCCGTCATGGAATTGAAAAACGCATTCCCGGAAAATTTCCACTTCCTGAAAGGAAACCACGAAAACATCCAGAACGAATACGGCGGTGGAGATTATCCCTTCTGCAAATTTGCACAGGAAGGCCAGATGGTCAGGGATTTTATGCAAGAGGTTTATTCCGAGGCAACAATCCACGTAATCCGGTGTTTTGAAAGAGCGCTTCCCATAGTTGCAGTCTGCAGACACTGCGTTGTAAGCCACGGAGAGCCTTCAATCACATACAGCAAAAATGAAATAATCAACTATCACGACAATCCTGAAGTCATCTACGGATTCACATGGACAGACAACGGAGAAGCAAAAGAAGGCAGTGTGCCTGAAACATTCAAGATTTTGAACCGTCGTGAAAAAAAATGCCTTTGGTTCGGCGGACACCGTTCAGTCCCCGGCAAATACCTTCTAAGGCAAAACGGAACCTATGTACAGATTCACAATCCCTATGCCATGAATGTGGCGGTGGTGCATGAAGACGGAAGTTTTGACCTTGAAAAAGACATCAAGTCCGTAATACCCGAAGAGAACAAATCAAACACCGAAAATTAATTTTTTAGGAGAACAATATGCCTGACAGCACACTTCGCACAGGAACGAAAGTCCCGTCTGAATTAAAAAGACTTCAGCCTCTGCCCGAAAAGATCGGAAAATACACGCATATAAGCCGTCTTGCAGAAGGTGGAATGGGTGCTGTCTACAAAGGCTACGATCCCGAACTCAAAAGATGGGTGGTCATCAAAAAACTGAAAGTCTCAAAGGCAGGTAAAAATCTGCGCACAAGATTCACGCGGGAAGCCGCAATTTTAAGCGAGCTCACATCCCAGCGCATTGTCCGTTTTTTCGAAACGATTTCCGAAGACGGATCCGAATATTTCGTTCTTGAATACGTTGAAGGAATGTCCCTTGACAAACTGCTTGAAAAAGACCACACTCTCCCCGCCCCGCTTGCCCTCTGGTTTTTGAAGGAAGCCTGTCTTGGGCTGCACCATGCCCACGTAAAAAACATTGTGCACCGCGACATCAAGCCCGGCAACATCCTGATTGCAAAAGGGGCAAACATCAAACTCGCTGATTTCGGAATCTCAGGTCTCGCAGCCGATGAATCAGATGCTCCACAGCCGGACAATGACAAAATAAAGAAAATCTCTTCCGCAAAGATTATCCAGCAGCAGATTACGCAGACAAATGTTGCACTCGGAACGCCGTCTTATATGGCACCTGAGCAGATATACGACTCAAGTTCCGTGGATCAAAGGGCCGATATCTACGCTCTGGGCATTATGCTTTACGAAATGATCACCGGAAAAAAGCCGTTTGAAGGAAACTCGCTTCAGGAACGTTACGCCGTCATAAAAAAAGGCAAATACAAAAAGGCATCATCTGAAACACCGGGCACTCCGTCAGTGGTGAACCGGCTCATAAAAAAGATGATTGCATTCGATCCCGACAAGAGATTCTCAAGCGTGGAAGAAATATCCAACATCGCAGAATCCTACCTGAAGCAATACAACGAAAAGGACATCCGCCAGCAGCTCGCAAACTCAATGGCAAGATCCGGAGCCTACAACTACAAGGAACTCGTGAAACCCAACAGCAGGCGCAACAAAGCCATTGCCATAATCTGCGCACTCGGCATCGCGGGAGGACTCGGCTACTATGCATACAAAGAAGGATACATCCACCGTACGATTCTTCGTCCATGGTACACTCCCGTAACACTGCATCTTGACATGCCCACGGCACGGAGTCAGGACGCCGACCTTCCCTCAAGGGCCTTCTTCTACAAAAACGACAACGACCAGATTCCCGAGCTTGAAAACTGCCGCCGTGTGTTTGAAATAAAAAATTCATCCGACCACGATGCGGAATTCAGAACTGCCGACATTAGACCCGTCTATCTGAAACCCGGCGAATACAGGGTAAAGATTGCGACAGGTCCTTACGTGTGGTGGAGTTCATTCACGGTTGGAAAAACGGCCATCGATGCACACTTGAATCACCTGATGAACACAAGCCGAAAAATCACTTTCAATACCGCCGCTGTTGACGTGCAGACAGGAAAAGACATAACCGCAAACTGCCGCTTCCAAATTGAAACCGCAAAAGGCCTTCAGGACATAAGCGCAGTAAAGGGAAATCTTTCAAGCGGACAGGTGTGCCGAATCCACGTTACCTGCGACGGATACGAAGAAGAATACTTCGGACTTTTGATTGACTGGTATCAGGATGAAGTCTTTATAAACGCCGCAATGCGAAAAAAATGACCGTATTCTGCATTTGTCTCAAATCGGCTGATGCCGCAAAGATTTCAGATTCTCTTACTCTCTTGGGACATGCCGTTCAAGTGTGCCCGACCGTTGAAAGCCTTAAAACCGCCGTGTCTTATTCAAAAGACATT
>DGXM01000077.1 GCA_002396325.1 Treponema sp. UBA4232 | reverse complement strand
TTGATTTCTTCATCTGCAGGCTGAGAACATTGCTTCATTGTACAGCATATCATATATTCTAAATCACATCCACAAAGTTTCTTTCGTTTTTGGTGAACAGGACAAGGCCGAAGAAGGCAAGTACCGCTGTGAATCCAAGGCTGATAAAAAGCATATCCACCGGAACTGAACCGGCTCCGTAAAGACTGATTCTGGAGAGTTCCATCGGGGCACTCATCGGGTTGATGTAATAGAGCCAGCGGAATTTCTCAGGGGCCTCGCTCAAGGGATAGACAACCGGAGTTGCGTACATTGCAAGCTGTATGCCGAAATTCAGCAGCTGGATGAGGTCGCGGTATTTTGTCGTGAGGGAAGAGACTATGAGTCCTATGCTTGTTCCGAGTATTCCGATCCAAGCCACGATGAACGGGTAAAGCACAATCATCCATGTGATGTGGAATCTTGTCCCCGTAATCATATAGAAGAGATAAATGCACACAAGAAGGGAGAACTGAATCAAAAGTCTGATAATCTGTCCGGCCGCAAGACTTATGGGAACCGTGAGCCGCGGAAAGTAGACCTTGCTGAAAATGCCCTGATTGGTCAAAAAAACATTTGAGCAGCCCGTAAGGCATCCGGTGAAGAATGTCCAAAGCATGGTGCCCCCGAAGTAGAAAAGAATCTGCGGGACCCCGTCTGTTCCTATTCCCGCAAGACGTCCGAAGATGAAGATGTACACGATGGAAGACATGACTGGCTGCACAAGATACCAAAGCGGTCCCAGAATCGTCTGCTTGTACTGTGTGATGAAGTCCCTTTTGATGAACTGTCTTATGAGGTCACGGTAAGTCCACACATCCTTCAGATGCAGGTCAAGAAGACGGTGCTTTGCCGTGATGACCTTTGTCCACTGCTCTTTTTCTGCTTTAGTTTCCAAGTTATATTCCTTTTTTTATCACATTAAACAGCTACAGAGTCCCAGAAAAATCTGACACCGCTCAGTGACGCTTGGTCAAATTTCCACCGCCGGAGAGGTAGTCCTGATAGCTCAGTTCTATGCCTTTCTTGAAGTCCATCTTAGGCTTCCATCCGAGTTTTGCAAGTTTTGAGATATTGCAGAGTTTCCGCGGTGTTCCGTTCGGCTTTGAGCTGTCCCAGTTGATTTTACACTCCCGTCCAGGTGCATCGGCATAAACCACATCCTTCACCATTCCCGCGATTTCCTTGATTGTGTGCTCCTCGCCCGTTCCAACGTTCACAAAGCTTTCGGGAAGAAGATCCTTTGCATCGCAGTTTTCCATAAGATACACGACGGCATCTGCCAAATCTTCACTGTATAGGAATTCTCTCAGAGGACTTCCATCGCCCCAAAGAAAAACCTCGTCTTTTCCGCTCTTTTTTGCATCGTCGAATTTGCGGATTAGAG
This sequence comes from Treponema sp. UBA4232, assembly GCA_002396325.1. GTDB lineage: Bacteria > Spirochaetota > Spirochaetia > Treponematales > Treponemataceae > Treponema_D. The sequence goes on along the minus strand of DGXM01000077.1, from coordinate 4,281 downwards.
CCGGAAGGACATGGCTTCCTGCAAGGTCGTAGTTGTCACCCGGACCATAAAGATTCGTGGGCATCACCGAAAGATAATTCGTTCCGTACTCAAAATTGTACTTCTGGCACAACTTTATTACACTGATTTTCGCCATTGCATATGCATCGTTTGTGGGTTCAAGTGCTCCTGTCAAAAGAGACTTTTCCTCAAGCGGCTGGGGAGCCATCTTCGGATAGATGCAGGTTGAACCGAGATTCATAAGCTTTTTAACTCCGTTCTGCCGGGATGCTTCGACAACATTGAATCCAATCATCATATTGTCATAAATAAACCGGGCCGGATGCTCGGAGTTGATTCCGATACCCCCGACATGAGCCGCCGCAAGAAAAACATACTCAGGCTTTTCCTTCTCAAAAAACTCATTGACCTCCGCCTGACAGCAAAGATCAAGCTCGCTGTGGGTTCTTGTGATAATGTTTGAATAACCTTTGTCCCTTAAATTTCTAAGAATTGCCCCGCCGACAAGTCCACGGTGACCTGCCACGAAAATCTTTGAATTCTTTTCCAAATCAATCTCCCGATGATTATTTATAGTATAGTATGCCTTTGTAATCATTCACTTTACGAATAATATTCTTTCAATATCCGCTGAACTGAAGTTCATACATTGCGAATTATCTTGCTCTTGTTACCCTTTCGTTCTTCACGTAATCCATGTCGTGCTGCATCATTATATGCACCAGTTCGGGGAAGCTTGTCTTTGTGGGATTCCAACCGAGTCTGGTCTTTGCCTTTGTCGGGTCTCCCAGAAGGGTCTCCACTTCGGCAGGACGGAAATACTTGGGATCCACTTCAATCAGGACCTCGCCAGTCTTTTTGTCGAAGCCCTTTTCATCGACTCCCTCGCCCTTGAATTCAATGTCGATTCCGGCTTCCTTGAATGCAAGCAGACAGAACTCGCGCACGGAATGCTGCTCACCGGTTGCAACAACAAAATCATCCGGTTTTTCCTGCTGCAGAATCAGCCACATACATTCCACATAGTCTTTGGCATATCCCCAGTCACGCAGTGCGTTCAAGTTTCCAAGATAAAGCTTTTTCTGAAATCCCTGAGCGATTCGGCTTGCGGCCAATGTGATTTTCCTTGTAACAAATGTTTCACCGCGGCGCTCAGATTCGTGGTTGAAGAGAATTCCGTTTGCACAGAACATTCCATAGCTTTCACGATAATTTTTCATTATCCAATAGCCGTACAGCTTTGCAACCGCATAGGGGCTTCTCGGGTAGAACGGGGTCGTCTCCTTCTGCGGCACTTCCTGAACCAGTCCGAAGAGTTCCGAAGTTGAAGCCTGATAAATGCGGCAGGTCTTTTCCATGTCCAGGAAATGAACGGCCTCAAGAATGCGGAGGACTCCTGTTGCATCGGTGTCCGCGGTGTATTCAGGAACATCGAAACTCACCTTCACATGGCTCTGGGCGGCAAGATTGTAGATTTCAGTGGGTTTTATCTCGCGGATAAGGCGGATGAGGCTTTCGCTGTCGGTGAGGTCGCCGTAGTGGAGCTTCACTTTTTTGTCCTTGTGCATATCCTCAATCAAATCATCTATATACAGGTGCTCGATTCTGCCGGTGTTGAACGACGATGAGCGGCGGATGATTCCGTGCACCTCGTAACCCTTGTCCAAAAGAAATTCTGCAAGAAAGGATCCGTCCTGTCCGGTAATTCCTGTGATGAGAGCGATTTTGTCTGCCATTGATAATCCTCGATATAAAAAATGTGTTTTTCAGTCCAAATTGCACGGCTCCGCCCTTCCGTACTCAGCAGAAGCCTTTCGGTACGCCACGCGGAACCTCCGCGCGAAGGTGCTGTGAACGCCGTGCTTGCCTACGCATCTAACATGCATCATAGGTAGCTGTGACTGATTGTGCCCCTTGAAAAAAGAGTTTCTTATTATAATAGAACGGATTGCAAAGTCTGTCAATTCCCTAAGATCAGATGTTCATGAAGGGGATTTCTCAATCATGTCGTAGGTCATGTCGAATTTCATGGAACTGTTGAACATGTCCAGCATCACGGTGACGCGCTGTCTTTTGCGGTTCACCTTTATGATGTTTCCCGAGAATCCCACAAGAGGACCCTCCGTAATCACTATGCGCATATTCTCGTCGAAATAAGCCTTTGAAATTCCCTGCACTTCGCCGAATCCCAGAAGATTCTTTATGTAATCCAAATCCTTTCCGCAAAGAGGGGTGATGTCCGAATTCGAGCGCAGGAAATGGTAGAAGCCGGGACACTTTCTCAGGGGGGCTGTCACTTCCGGCTTGAGAGAGGGAATCTGAAGGAATACGTAGCCGGGGAAAAGAGCCTGCTCGTAATTCAGCCCTTTTTTCGTGCGCATGATTTTTTTGAAAAAATATACGGCGGATCCCGGATTTGTTTCAGCAAGGACTTTCTCGGCCTCTTTTTTGTAGACCTCTTCACCGCCTGTCTTCACCATCATGCAGTAGTACTCCATCAAATCCTCCGGTTGAAATTATAGTCCCACACCCGTCTCAAATCAACTCTACAAAATTCTAGCACATCAGATTGCTCCTCAATGAGTTTTTAGAGATGCCCTTGATTAAGAGTTCCTTTCCATTTATAATCAGTTCAAGAACAAAGAGGTACGGAAGATGATTTGGCTTATCGGTTGCAATGGCATGCTTGGAACAGAGCTTGGAAGACAGTTGACACAGAAGAACATACCGTGGGTGGGAAGCGGGTCCGAGGTTGACATCACGGATCCCGAGGCTCTTGACACATTCGCAGAAGCGCACGACAGGTCCGCAAACAGGACGGGAAGCACGGCCGCAAAGGGAATGGTTCCTAGAAAAATCACCTGGGTGGTGAACTGCGCCGCATGGACAAACGTTGACGGAGCGGAATCGAACGAAGAGCAGGCAAAGAAACTCAACGTCATCGGGGCACTTAACATAGCACGGGCCACAAGAAAGATAGGGGCAAAGCTCATACACATCTCCACCGACTATGTGTTCGACGGAAGCGCATCCTCACCGTACACCGAGGACTCCCCGAAGTCGCCGCTGGGAATCTACGGAGCCACAAAATCAAGCGGAGAGGACGCCATCCAGAAGGAAATGACGCAGTTCTACATCCTCCGCACGTCCTGGCTCTACGGATTCGACGGACGGAATTTCGTGTACACGATGACAAAGGCCATGAATCAGAATGAAAGCGTGAAGGTTGTGGACGACCAGAGGGGATGCCCCACATTCGCAGGAGACCTTGCATCCGCAATCATAAAGATAATCGACACTTCGGACAATGCGCACCGTCTTTTCGGAAAGAATGCGGCCATTCCATACGGAATCTACCATTATACTGACCAGGGAAGCACCACTTGGTTCGAGTTCGCAAAGAAGATTTTCGAATACGGAAGAAAGCACAAGAAGATAACCCAGAACTGTGCCATAGAGCCATGCACCACCGCAGACTGTCCGACACCAGCGAAAAGGCCCGCCTACTCCGTGCTCAGCACAGAGAAAATCCAGAGACTCCTTAAGATAAAGATTCCGTCCTGGGAAGACAGCCTTGAAAGATTCATGAAGTCGTCGTCATTCGCCATACGCTGAGGGCATCAAAAAACACAGGGAGGATTCCATGTCCGGCCGTAAATTAAGGAACATACTCGTAACAGGAGGCTGCGGATTCATAGGCAGCAATTTCATAAACTATCTCTTCAATAAAAGCGCAACGGGAAGCAGGGCTTTCATGGACTCGGAATTCAGCGGGAAGGTCGTGAACGCGGACTCTCTCACCTATGCAGGAAACCCGGAGAACCTTTCCGAAGTTGAAAAGGAATTCGGCGGCAAGAGATATTTCTTCGAAAAGGTTGACATCTGCGACAAGAATCAGATAGAGAGAATCTTCAGGGAATACGACATCGACACGGTGGTTCATTTTGCGGCGGAAAGCCATGTGGACCGCTCAATCCTCGGACCAGGGGAATTCATACGCACAAACGTGAACGGCACATTCAATCTGCTCGAAACCGCAAGAAAATACTGGAACGTGAGCCTTGACAACCCAAGGGACGATGTGCTCTTCCACCACATCTCGACGGACGAAGTGTACGGATCCCTCGGAGAGACAGGCTTCTTCACCGAAAACACCCCCTACGATCCGCGCTCCCCATACTCGGCAAGCAAGGCCTCAAGCGACCATCTGGTGATGGCCTATCACCATACATTTGGTCTTCCAATAACCCTCTCGAACTGCTCCAACAACTACGGTCCCTA
>DGXM01000093.1:38780-64420 GCA_002396325.1 Treponema sp. UBA4232 | reverse complement strand
ACCGGGTGGCAAACTTATTGGACAGCCCCTCCCTGCTTTTTTCCTGCGTCCCACTGCCTCATTTTGAACGCTAATAGCAGAACTGATGTTGAAGCCCTGACTCATTGTGTTGCCGGCTTGAAAGAAAACTCAGGTTTTGCGCAAATACTTCTTTACTTCGGACACAAGGTAGAATGAGCCGGTCACAAGCAGGACAGCCCCTTTTTCCATTGCGCAGGAAAGAGCCGTTTCAATCGCATAAGAGGTTTCGGAAATTGTTTGGTGAGGAATGCCGGCGTCAGAAAATGCAAAGTCCATTCCATTGAGACTGCAGGCTTTCACTTCCCCCGGCTTAGTCACAAAAACTCCGTCAAAACGTTCCTTGAAAAGCGGAGCCATGTGCTGCACATCCTTATCTGCGGCGCATCCGAACAAAAGCACAGCCTTTTTACCTGAAAAAAGCTTTTCAAATGTCTGCATTGTAAAAGTCACGCTGGAAATTGTATGTGCTCCGTCCAAAACAAGGGCCTCCAATCCGCTGTATCTTGAAATATCCTGCAATATCTCGAATCTCCCGGGAATCGAAGCCTTGGAAAGACCTTTTTCAATCAAATCCTCCGATGCATCCGGGAAAACCGTTTTTACCGCAAGAGCGGCCACAGCGGCATTATGAGCCTGGAATTCCCCCAGCAGCTTGAGATTAGGATGAAGCGGTCTTGAAAAAAGAGGTGATGAGAGCGTAAAAGAAATTCCGAAACCATCCGATTGTGCACTTTTGTATTCTACCTTAGAAGAATTGTCAAGAACCGTCGAATTATATTGTCTACTATTATAGACTACCTCAGAAATGTTGCAAAGTGATTCTGCGTCGACAACTGGAGCACCTCGCTCTCTTGCACAATTTTCGAGAACCCTGCGGGCACCTTCAAACTGCTGCCGCCCGATTACGACCGGCACTCCTTTTTTTATTATCCCGCCCTTTTCAAAAGCGATTTTTTCAACTGTGTCGCCAAGGTACTCGGTATGTTCTTTTTCAATGGCACTTATGCAGCAGCACTCCGGCAGAACCACATTCGTGGCATCAAGTCTTCCGCCAAGCCCCACTTCGTAAACCGCCCAATCGCACTTTGCAATGGCATAACATTCCATAGCAAAAACGGTCACAAGCTCAAACCAAGTGAGAGGCCGGCCTTCAGGAAGCAAATCCTTCCATTTTTCCACGCAGCTCATAACATTTTCCGCAGCCTGCTCATACACCCGATTTTCAAAAGGTCCGTCCGCAGACTGCACACGCTCAAGAAAATGCTCAATGTGCGGAGACGAATACACGCCTGTGAAAAATCCCATTTCATCAAGAACAGATGAAATCATCGCAGAAACAGACCCCTTGCCTTTGGAACCGGCCACATGGAAGCATCTGCTTTTTTGCTCGGGGTTTCCAAGCTTGCCGCATAGAAACTTCATTGTCTCAAGCCAGAAGATGTTTTTTTTAGGTGTCTTTTCAAAATTCAGATAGCGGTCAATCCACGCACAAAAATCGTCCATTTCAAGATATTCATTAAACCCGGTCATTTTCCGTCGAACTCCTGCACAAACGCATCATAAGTCCATTTGCTCACTGTGTATTTGTAATTCATTTCCTCAAGAGATTTTTTTTCCTCTTCCGTAAAATCTTCTCCTGCTCTGAATTCAGGAACCACAAGAAAATTTTCCTCAAGAGGATAAATCTTCAAGCGGATTTCACTTCCGTTTTCAAACTCTTTTGTCCCCTGCCACAGAAAGTCCAAATCTTCAGCATTCATTTCAGTAAGAAGACCGTGGCGCAAAAATGATTCAGAATCCTTACGCGAGCGGCCTGTAAGCGACTGGGGATAAATGAAAGGATCCGCCCAAAAAGAAGATGATGCTGTAAGATACGGAGAAAGCGAGTAGTCGGTTTCATAAACGGTTTCATCCCTTGAAGTCCTGAACGAAATGCGCCGTGTAAGTCCGTCGCTTTTTCCAAAACAGAGAGATGTCAGCACGCTGCCGTCCTCCGAAAATACTGAAATCTTCGAGGCACTTTCATCATCCACACCGAAAGATTTCCATGAAGAGCTTTTAGAGGCCACTGTCCGCACGTTGACGATTGAAGCGGCGTTTTCTATGCATTTTTCCACCGCCTGCAAATCCGCTGGCCATCTGCTGCCGGTAAGGCTGTCATATCCTTCCCACACGGAGCCGTGTTTGGAAAGAACCACGTATTGTCTTTCCCCATGTTCAAATCCTTCTATCTTGATTGATTTGATTGAAGAGATGTGATTCGCATTGAGAAGAGCGGTCTGTTTCGACTCGGGTCTGTTGCGCTTTGCCGAGGGAATAAAACTCAACGCCAGAAACAATATCAGCAGCGCATTTATGAAAACGAGCAGAACCGTAAAAGAGATTTTTTTCATTTCATGCCTCCAGATTTTTCCTACGCAGAATTGCAACGGCAGCAAACGCTCCTGAAACCAAAAGAAGCTGGATCATCAAAGTCAAAGCGATTACCGGAATTCTCTTTTCGTAAAGTTCGTCCAAAGTCACTTTAGAAAGAGCCGTGTCTGAAGACGTGTTTTTCTTCAATTCCAGAAGCGCTGTTTCCCCCGTGATTTTAAGCAGAGTATCCGAAAGAAATTCCATCGCCCTTGTGTCCAGAGTATTGGGAGCAGATGAATACGCCATCATTCCCGCAACAAAAGCATACTGGTCGCCGACAATCACGGAGTTCAAAGTCCCGTCGCCATCTGAGATTGCACAGGCCACTACACTCTGCCCGCTTTCTTCTCCCGCTTCGGGATGCATTGAAACTGCAAATGGATCGGTGATGAAACGGGAGTCAACGGTTTTGCTCTGCCACGCACTTTCCGAAGTCACAAGATACCGGGAGATTTTCATTCCTGTTTCGGAAGCCACCTCCTCATCGAATTCAAGAGAACAGGGCCAGAACATTGCAAGTCCGTTTGCGGCATTTGTCTGTGACGGAAGAACCGGCCACAAAGGATAATTCACATACTGCGTCTGAACGGATGCGCTTGAGCCGTCTGCCCTCTGATCCGAATAAAGACTCAGCCTTGTGTTGGAGATGTCTGACGTGAGCGTGTCCTTGAAGTACAAACCCAGCGTCTGGATTTGATATGCGAAAGGATCGTCCCCGGTAATCACAGACCAGTCGTTTGCAATGTCAACCGTGTAGGGAGAAGTCGCTATGAATGTCTTTCCGCCGCGGAGGATTCTTTGAACCAAAGCCTGCGCATCAGACTGCGAACTCAAGGCTGAACCAAAAACGATGAGCGGAACGTCGGGATATTCCGTGAAAGGCAAAAGCTTCTGCTCCCTGTATTCACCTGGAAATCTTGTCTGCACCACCGTCCACCCCTGGGATTCCAGCCAAGGTTTTACGTATGCGTAATCCGCATCAAGTTTCATTCCGTTTCCAACCGCCACCTGCACCACTCTTTTCGTATTGCGAATCAAAGCCTGCATTCTTCCGCCAAGGTCATATTCAAGTGTATTCGTGGATAGAACAAAAGGAATCGTCTCGCTTCGTCCGAGGTAGGAAATCACAACCGCCGAATAAACCGTACTGTACGACGTGGTGTTTTTTCCAGTGCTTCTTATCTGCTGTCCCTGGATTCCATAAGTCTCAAGCCTCGACGCCATTTCTTCCCCGGAAGGCTCAATCACGGAAAGCGAAACATAAGACGAACAGTCGGCATACGCTTCAAGAAATTCCTGCACGTCTTTCACCTGGGGATAAAGATTTTTCAATTCACGGCTTCTGTAATAAGTGATTGAAAGAGGCTCTTCAATTTCTTCCATCAGGGTTTTTGAAAACTGACTCACGGAGAATTTTTTTCTTGCCGTGGTGTCAATCCTTGAGTAAATCCTTGAGGAGTCAATCAGCAGCAGGAGGCAGGCAGAGGCAAAGAGGATTTTTTGAAGAGAGACTTTTTTTGATTCAAGACCTCTTTTTCTTTCCAGTGCCCAGGCTGATGCAAAAAGAAAAGCCGCAGAGGAAACCGCATAGAAGATTATGTCCCTAGTGTCTATGATGCCTTTTCCCGATGCATCAAAATGCCATGCGAAAGAAACGGTTTTCACGAAAGATGCCAGAAAATTCGGAAGTGTCACCACGGCGGAAAGCAGATGTATGCTGTTCACCGCCGCAAGCACGATGGACACGCAGATGAAGGCAAATCCGGAGCTGTCAATCAGAGTGTAGAAATAGATTGCGAGACTTACGGCACTTGCAGCATAAAGAAGAAGTCCTAGATATCCGCAGAGAACAGACTGCCACTCGACATTCCCGAAAAAGGAAACCGCCGCCGGGACGCAAACTGTGAGCAGAAGAGAAAATGCCATCCACGTAAAACATGCCAGCGTTTTTGCAGCCATTATTTCCAGAGAGGAAAACGGGAGATCCAAATCCGACTGCGGCCGGGAACAAAAAGAACCCAACGCCGGAATTACGAGAATGCAGCCGTAAGGTACGAATGAAAAAAATCTGTGAAGGTCGCTGCTTCCCACATCGGTGAAAAACTGCTGAAGGATGAAAAACTGGAGTGCGCTCACGACTGCAAACGAAAGCGACACCGCGTATGAAAAAGGATTTATTGCTATTTTGAAAAGACAGCGTCTGTAGAGTCTCTGCATCAGTCCCCCCCGTGAGTCAATGAAAGAAAGGCTTCCTCAAGATTTTTTCTGCCTGACTGTTTGAGTATTTCCTGAACTGAGCCTTTTGCCACCACGGTTCCACGGTCCATAATATAAATGAGGTCGCAAAGTGATTCGGCCTCTTCTATATGATGCGTGGAAAGAATCACGATTTTGTCTGCGGAAAGCTTTTTTATGGATTTCCTGATTTTCACAATCTGGGCGGGATCCAGACCACCGGAGAATTCGTCCAGAACAAGAACTTTTGAATCAAAGCTCACAGCGCGCGCAAGACTCACTCTCTGCCGGTATCCTTTCGAAAGCGCCTTGATTTTCTTTGAAGCCACATCGGAAAGATCCATCATCTTCATTGCCGATTTCAAAAAAGCATCTGTTGATTGCCGGCTGTCCCCGCGAAGGAACGACTCCTGCCTGAGAGTTTCAATCACGGTAAGATTTTCCTCCAGCTCCGGGGTTTCGGGAACGTATCCTGTAACCCGCCTTATGTCGGTGAAATCCGTGAGACCGCAGACGCATACATTTCCGGAAGTTGCATACTGGATTCCGCAGAGGGTTTTTATCAGAGTGGATTTTCCCGCTCCGTTCGGTCCCAGGAGGCCTGTAATCTTCCCCTTTTCCGCTTCGAAGTCAATTTCACGGCAGGCCCATCCGTTTTTTTCCTCCGGTCCGTATCTTTTTGAAAATGAACTGAGAACTGCCTTGCTTTCATTCGACATAGGGAATCTCATATCTCCTGCGGTCTTTCGTCAGTTCCGCCTTGGGAAATTCCTCCCTTGCCTGAGTCAAAAGGAGCTCGAGGTCTCTGTCCGTGTAACGGGGACTGTAATGAATCATCGCCATGCGTTTTACATCCGCGTCACGTGCTATGATTCCGGCCTGTCTTGCCGTCATATGTTTTTTTGCCCTGGCCTGGTCTGCACAGTCATCGGCAAACATTCCCTCGCAAATGAGAAGATCGGAGCCTTTCACTTCTTTTGCAATGCTCGGAAGATAGAGCGTGTCGGTCACATAGCTGAATTTTCTTCCCTGCCTGGGCTTTCCCACCACCTGTTCCGCAGTGATTGTCACTCCGTCTACATTCTGAACTGATTCTCCGCGCTGAAGTTTTCCCCACAGAGGTCCACGGGGCACTTTAAGTCTTTCGGCTTCCTCGGGATTGAATTCACCGGGGCGGTCAAGTTCTTCGAGAGTGTATCCCACGCAGGTTTTAGTATGCTCAAGGGGAAATGCCCTCACGTAAAATCCGTCTCCGCCGTAAACAACACAGGGGGCTTCTATTTCGTGCACTTCAATGGGATAATTTATGTACATATCCAGAACCCTGCGGCTTGTTTCTATGTATTCCTTGATTTTCGGAGGCCCGTAAATGTAAAGAGGCTCCGTTCTGTCAACCTGGGATGAAAGCATAAGTATGCCGGGAAGTCCTGTCACGTGGTCTGCATGGGTATGGGACACGAATATCGCATTGATTTTCTTCCATTTCAGATTCAAGCGGCGCAGAGAAACCTGTGTTCCCTCGCCCCCGTCAAACAAAAACAAATCGCCGTCTCTACGCAAAAGCATGGAGGTGCAATGGCGGTATGGGAGCGGCATCATGCCACCGCAGCCCAAAACAAAAGCTTCCATATTCATTCCACAACTTTAGCGTAAAAATCAATTTCCTGCAACACTATTTTCCCGCAGTCACCGTAACCTTGTTATTACAATTCTGTTATATTTACGAAAAGACTGTTGAGGAGGTACTGACGAAAGACTTGAAAAAATGGGTTTGACCAAATCGGACAATATAGGGTATATTAGAAATATGAAAAGGATTCTTTTATTCGAATGGCTGACACTAATCTCAATGACTCTTCTTTCCGGATGCATTCCTGGACAAAAGGAGAAAGCGTCGGTAAAAGCATCTTCCATGCAGGCTTCTTATGTACTGCCTGCCACCCCTCTCGAGAATGAACCGACCCAGACGCAGGCCCGGAGGAAAGAAAACGCACCTTCCCCGGTTAAGGTCTCGTACAAGATTCCGTCAGGTGAGACAAAGACAGACAAGGAAGTGGAGCCCATGAAAAACTACACTCCCCAGCCCCTGCCTCCTCCCGTCCAACCGGAGGAAAAGCCGGAACCAAAGGAAGAAACCCCTCCAAAGGTCGAAACAAAACCTTCCGAACCGGTTAGTCCTCCGCCAGCACAGGAAGTTCCCCCGGCAGAACCAGTCCCTGAAGTAAAGGAGGAAGACTCCGAATACACCCGCTCAGTCGGAACCAATGCGGGAGCGGTCACAAAGGAGGCATTTGAGGAAGACAAGAAAGATATCCTTGAAATCATCGAAAAACTGGACAAGGTGATGAAAAACCGGGACTACAAGGCTTGGCTCACCTACCTTGAGCCTGCCAGCGTTACGTATTGGACCAAAAAGAGCAATCTTCAGAAAGCCGAAAACAGACTTCCTGTAAAAGGACTTTCCCTGCGCAGTCTTGAGGATTACTTCAAGTACGTATTCATACCGTCCCGGAGCGGTCGCCGTGTGGATGAAATCCGTTACGAAACAGATTCCCTTGTCAAGGCTGTTCAAGTGAACGGAAATAATGATACCGTATATTATTACTTTAAAAAATCACAAAGTGGCGCATGGAAATTGCATTTACCACCTATTTCAGATTGATTTTTTAACGATAATATATTAGAATGATTCCAGAAGGAATTAAAATCAGGAGGAACTGATAAAATGAAGGTAACAAAAGTTTTAGCGGCTGGGGCATTGTGTGCAGCCCTTTCAGGATTCGCATTCGCCCAGTCAAGAACAGAGACAACCGTAGAAGATGAATACTTGAGCAGCGTGGAAGATGTGATCATCACAGAGCTTTCCGCATCTCCAGAGTATGACAACAAGCTGATTGCTCTTCAGTATCTGGAGAATGCCATTGGAGAAGGACGCACAACACCCGATATGGTAGCCGCAACAAGAAGCCTTGCCGGTGAAGGTGTTACAAAGAAATCCCGCACAAACGGACGCCTGATGAACAATTACCCCGACATCCGCAAAAAAGCCTGCGAACTTTTGGGCCAGATCGGAACAGAGGAGGCAAAGGATACTTTGGTGCAGATTATTGCCGATGACACAGAGCCGATGGTAGTTGCCGCTGCTGTGCACTCCCTCGGAGACATCGGAATCAACGAAGGCGATGAAGTTGTGAATGCAATCGAATTCGCCCAGAGAAGATACGCCGCATTGAATCCTTCCAGCTCACTTGCTCTTGAAATTCTCTTTGCTTACGAGAAGCTTGCCGACACTGTTACAGACCGTGCACCGATGATTGAGTCAATCTCAGCAATCGCAGCAAACTACCGCTTTGCAACAACAGTCCGCACAAAGGCCTATGACCTGCTCAGAGACCTGAAGGCAAAATAATGCAAAACGCATAAAAAAACGGACTTTCCATGGATTTTTATCCTAAAGAAAGTCCGTCTTTATGTCGGGAGATACGGGACTCGAACCCACAACCTTCGGCTCCGGAGGCCAACACTCTATCCAATTGAGCTAATCTCCCATCCATGCGAGCATGGTCACAATAGAATAGCTTTTTATTTTTTTTTTGTCAACAACACGGAATAGTTTACAGCGAATTTTCAGCTTATTTACCCATAAGAGGTGTTTTTTCATGGATCCTATTATTTTGGCTTCCTCATCTCCACGCAGACAGGAAATTTTAAAGTTGTTGAACATACCTTTCATTGTTCATCCTGCCGACATTGACGAGTCTTATCCTGAGGATATAAATCCTGAAGATGTCGCAGAATATCTGGCAACCGCAAAAATCAAATCGATATTGAAATCACTTCCCCCCGATCAAGAAGTCCAGTGGATTCTCGGTGCAGACACAGTAATTATATATAATGGAAAGATTTACGGCAAACCTTCTTCACAGGAGGAAGCAGCCGGCTTTCTACATGAATTCCAGGGAAACACGCATAAGGTGGTGACAGGACTTTCCCTTTACAACGGAGCGACCCACGATTTCACAAGCAGGACAAACAAAAACAGTGTCACATTCGCTCCAATGACGGACGAGGAAATCGACTGGTACATCAGCACAGGTGAATGGCACGGTGTCGCAGGCGCATACAGAGTTCAGGGACTGGCATCATGTTTCATTTCAAAACTTGAAGGTTCAGAAAGTGGCGTTATGGGCTTGCCAATGTTTGAACTTTATGATATGCTGAAAGAACAGGGTTATTCTCTAATCGAACTTGAATAGAAATAATTACTGTCGGGCGGCATTGGAGCTGTTGGCTTATGGTGCCGCAACGAAATCTTCCGGGCCTGTAAGCAGGTCACGAGTAAAAGGTCAGGTGGAAAAAAGGATTATCCGCAGATAAGGAATCCGTTTTTCCGGTGAAGGAGTTAATCATGGCAGTAGTAACCATGAAAAGTCTCTTGGAGTCCGGCGTTCATTTCGGACACCAGGTAAAGCGTTGGGACCCGCGCATGAAGAAGTATATCTTCGCAGAGCGCAACGGTATTCACATCATCGATTTGCAGAAGACAATCACAGCTATCAAAGACAGCTATGACGAAATACGCAAGGTTGCATCTTCTGGAAAATCAGTTCTCTTCGTTGGAACAAAGAAACAGGCTCAGCAGGCTATCCAGAAGGAAGCAGAGCGCTGCGGAATGTTCTATGTAAACAACCGCTGGTTGGGCGGTACTCTCACCAACTTTGCAACAATCAAGAAATCATTGCTTCGTCTCAAGAAGATCGAAAAAATGGAAGTTGACGGAACCTTCGACAACCTCACAAAGAAGGAAGTCGCCGCGCTGCTCAAGGAGAAGGAAAAACTCCAGAAGAACTACGGTGGAATCAAGGAAATGAAGGAGTTGCCGGGCGCAATCTTCATCATCGACACACACAAAGAGCAGATTGCAGTCAAGGAAGCACGCCGCATGGGTATTCCGATTGTTGCCATCGTTGACACAAACTGCAACCCCGAAGGAATCGACTTCCCCATTCCAGGAAACGATGATGCCATCAGAGCAATCAGTCTTTTCACATCAATCATTGCAAATGCCGTAATCGAAGCAGACAATGAGCAGGGACTCAAGATTATCGAGACTCTCGGTGACGAGGACGTGACAACTGATGCCTCAACAAAAGAAGAGGACACAGAGATTGTTGACTACTCAAACTACACCCCTACTGAAGAAAAGGAAGAGGATGTAGAAGCCGACAGAAGAGACGAAGACGACTTTATTGACGAAGACAAGGCTTACGAGAAATAATTAAACAGCCCTCTGATTATTCATTTCAGGGGGACAGTACTATATGGAGAAAAAAATGGCAATTTCACCATCTCAGGTAAAAGAGTTGCGCGATTTAACCGGCGCCGGTATGATGAACTGCAAGAATGCTCTTGAGGAAACAAACGGAGACATTCAGGCGGCTATCAAGGTTTTGAAGGAAAAGGGTCTTGCAGCAGTGGCAAAGCGTTCAGAGCGCGCTACAAACGAGGGCCGTGTATTCCTGCGCCAGATGGGCAACAAGATTGCGGCTGTGACACAGGTCTGCGAAACTGACTTCGTTGCAAAAAACGATGAATTCATCGCTTGCGGTGAAAAGATTCTTGATTTGATTTTCGAGAAGGGATACACAACAGTGGTTCCCGAGCTTTCAGACGTGCTTATGACGTTCGCTTCAAAGACAGGCGAGAATATGTCCATCAAGAGCGTGGTCGTCATCGAAGTGCCTGAAAACGCAACCGTCGGATACTACCTGCACACAAACTTCAAAATCGGCTCAATCGTTGTCATAAACGGTTCTGCAGACGAGAAGCTCAAGGAATTCGCACGTGACTGCAGCATGGCTATGGTTCTCTACAAGCCTGCATACTTCAGCATGGACAAGATTCCCCAGAACATCATCGACGAGCAGAAGGAAATCTTCAAAGTCCAGATGAACAACGATCCGAAGGATGCAAAGAAACCGGATAATGTTAAGGAAAACATCCTCAACGGAAAAATCAAGAAGTATTTTGCAGAGCAGTGCTTCGTTGACCAGCCTCTGGTTATTGACGAAAAGAACACTGTCGGCAAAAAGCTTGAGGAACTTTCAAAGGAAGTCGGAGCAAAACTGTCATTCGGTGACGTGAAGCTTCTTTCTCTTGCAGACTAAAACAGATTTGGCGGCCTTATTCCACGGAAGGAGGCCGTCATTGCATTTAAAAAGGGCATTATGTCCAAGGAGGATTTTATGGCAGGCGACAATGAAAGTCGTATGGAAAAAACCGTTAACGCACTGAAGGAAGAATACAATACAATCCGCACCGGACGTGCCAGCGCATCAATTTTTGACAAAGTGCGTGTTGACTATTACGGAACCCCTACTCCGCTCAATCAGGTGGGCACAATCTCAATTCCGGAAGCACGTTCAGTCGTGATTTCACCGTTCGACAAGTCTCTCATTTCTGCAATTGAAAAGGCAATCCAGAAGGCAGAGCTCGGACTCAACCCAAGCAACGACGGAAAAGTCATCCGCATTGCAATTCCTCCGCTCACTGCAGACCGCCGCAAGGAGTTGGTAAAGCAGGCAAAATCCACAGCGGAAAACTACAGAACCACTATCCGCAACATCAGGCGCGATGGAAACGATGAGCTTAAAAAGCAGCAGAAAGCCGGAGAACTTACGGAAGACCAGCTGAAGCAGGAGACCGACAAACTCCAGAAGCTCACAGACAAATACATCGAGGAAATCAACAAGGTCTACGAAGCCAAAGAAAAAGAAATAATGGACTAAGGCCTGTGACTAAAAGCTCCTCGGAAATCTCATCTGCCCCCGTTCACGTCGGGATAATTATGGACGGAAACGGCAGATGGGCCAGCAAAAGAAATCTGCCTCGCACAAACGGACACAGTGAAGGTCTGAAACGCGCAAAGGAAATTGCAAAAGCCGCTTCGGATGCAGGAGTCCGTTATCTTACTCTGTACGTTTTTTCTACCGAAAACTGGAAACGCACACAGCAGGAAGTGGGGTTTCTCATGTCCCTGATTCATTCCCATCTGAAACAAGAACTGGAATTTTACACAAAGAATCACATACGCATAAAACTTTTGGGTGACAGAACAGGTCTCCCACCTGAAATTCAAAAAGACATTGAGGATTCTGAAAAAAACACCGAATCCTTTGACGGCATGACAATCTGCCTTGCCATAAATTACGGCGGAAGGGATGAAATTGTCCGCGGTATGAAAAAAATCATTTCATCCGGCTGTTCTTCTGACTCCATTACGGAAGAAATGATTTCCAAATACTTTGATGTTCCCGAGCTCCCCGATATTGACCTTTTGATTCGTACCGGTGGAGAAAAAAGACTAAGCAACTTTATGCTTTGGCATGCAGCCTATGCGGAATTCATCTTTACAGATACCCTCTGGCCGGATTACAATAAGGAAGAGTTTAACAAGGATATTACCGAGTTTCAACACAGAAACCGGCGTTTTGGAGCGGTAACGAATGAATAAGGTTGTAAAGCGTCTTTTAGTATTTTTTATAGGTCTTCCGCTCGTCATCTCTATTGCCCTGTGGCCGGTGTACAATCATCTGCCCCTGCATATTCTTTTAATTGCCGCTTCTGTTATCGGTGCGTCCGAGCTTTACGATATTTTCAAAGAGCACACTCCGCTTCTGCCCCGCCCCCTGGTTCTTTTCTGCGCAGGACTTCTTCCATTTGTGGCGGCTGTTTATGAAGTGCTCCCTGCATTTGTCTCCGTCAGGTTCCCGTTCGGAAACGAAATAATCACGACATTCTTTATTTTTACGGTTCTTCTTCTGCTTCTTGTTGAGGTTGTCAAATCTCAAACCTTCGAAAAATCGAACTCAAGGATTGCAGGTTCTTCATTCATAGTGCTTTACTGCGGTTATCTGATAACTTTCATTTCAAGGATGACCGTTGTTCCAGACGGTGAAAAAAATGTTTCGGGAGCAATCATTGCGGTTTTTCTGCTTATGGTTTTCCTTTGCGACAGTCTGGCATGGTTTTTCGGAGTTCTTCTTGGAAAAAACAACAGGGGACTCATCAAGGCCAGCCCGAACAAAAGCATTGCAGGTTTCATCGGAGGATTCATAGGCTCTGTTGCAGCCGGCATTCTTGGGCATTTCATATGGCCGAATATTTTCCACGGTTCGATTGCAAAGATTGTCTCAATCGGTATCTGCGTGGCATTGGCATCCATCGCCGGAGATTTGGCGGAATCAGTTTTCAAACGCTCTGCAGGAGTGAAAGACAGCGGCAATATAATCCCGGGACGCGGAGGTATTTTGGATTCTATGGATTCAATTCTCATGGCGGCTCCTGTTTATTATCTTCTCATTGAATTATTCTACAAGGTCGTGTAAGCGATGAAAAAAATCTTGGTTTTGGGAGCCACGGGTTCCATTGGCAGTCAGACCCTTGACATAGTGCGCCAAATGCCTGATTTGTTCTCTGTTTCGGGGCTTTCGGTGGGAACAAATGAAGCTGCTCTTGAAAAACTGTGCAGGGAATTCAACTGCCCGGGCACCTGCTTTAAAAGAGACGGCATCGGAGGTCTTGAAAATCTTCTGGACTCCTGTGACGCAGACATTGCTGTAAACGGAGTGGCCGGAGCCGCAGGATTGGAACCTTCAGTGATGGTTCTTGAGAGAGGAATCGACCTGGCCCTTGCAAACAAAGAAAGCGTTGTGATGGCCTGGCCGGTGATAAAAAAAATAGCAGAAAAATCAAAGGCATCGATAATCCCGGTAGACAGCGAGCACAGTGCGGTTTTCAATCTGCTTAGTCAGGCAGGAAAAAACAATGTGTCTCAAATCATAATCACTGCAAGCGGAGGTCCTTTCCGTGCATATACTTCCGAACAGCTTTTGAATGTCACCGCTGAACAGGCCCTCAAACACCCCACATGGAAAATGGGGCCGAAAATCACCATTGATTCAGCATCCCTGGCAAACAAAGGTCTGGAAGTGATTGAAGCCTGCAGACTTTTCGACATGGACTGCGGACACGTGAAGGTTGTGATTCATCCCCAGAGTCTCGTGCACAGTCTTGTCCGGACAAAAGACGGAATGCTTTACGCACAGATAAGCAATCCTGATATGAGACATCCTATTTTCGGAGCATTGGTGTGGCCTGAAATCAGGGAGAACTATCTTGAACCGTTTGACCTTGCCGGAAACGAACTCACATTTTACCCTCCCCGCAAAGATGATTTCCCAATGCTTTCAATTGCATACGAATGTGCCCTCCGCGGGAAAAGCTACACTGTGGCTTACAACGCCGCAAACGAAATTGCCGTAAGTGCTTTTCTTGACTCGAAAATCGGATTTATGGACATACCGAAGATTGTCTCCTCGACTCTGCAAGACGATTGGAGCCAAAACCCCGATACATTGGAAGCCATTTACAAAGCAGACTCTGAAGCACGGCTCAAGGCCAAAAAGGAGCTTGGATTATGACACTTTTCACAAACATATTGATCGGGCTTCTGGGACTCAGTTTCCTTGTGTTTTTCCATGAACTCGGACATTTCATTGCCGCAAGATGCATGGGAGTGACCGTGGAAGCTTTTTCCGTGGGAATGGGACCGGTGCTTTTGCATAAAAAACGGGGAGACACCGATTACAGGCTTTCCTTGATTCCACTGGGCGGCTACTGTTCAATGAAGGGCGAGCAGGATTATCAGACGGCACTTGAAGAAAAAAGGTCTGAAATAGGGGGCGGACCGGACACTTTTTACGGAACACATCCTTTCAGGAGACTCATAATCGCATTTGCAGGCCCCTTCTTCAATCTCCTTTTCACATTTTTTGCATTTTCAGCAACCGCGATGATCGGATACAATTATTACACCTCAGGATGCACGGTTCAGATGTCCGATGAAATTCCAGAATACGCAGGCACTGATTCCCCGGCACACAATGCGGGAATGAAATCAGGAGACACAATACTTTCAATAGACGGACGCAGGATGAATGATTTCAGCGACATACAGGCTTATGTTTCCCTGCGCGGCGGAGAAACAATCATTGTGAAAGTAGACCGTGACGGTGATGAACTTGATTTCGAGGTTCCCGTATCGCTGGACAAAAGCACCGGCATGGGAAGAATCGGAATCTATGTGCCGGAGGAATCATTTACAAAAAAAGCATACGGTCCGTATTCATTTTTCCCGGCTCTGGCAGAAGGATTCAGGCAGACAGGAGTACGCCTTGGTCAGACGTTCCGAAGTCTGGGGATTCTTTTCAAGGGAGTTGATGTGACAAATGTGGTTTCGGGCCCCGCCAGAGTCACAACGATGCTTGGAGAAACCGTGCATGAAGGATTCCGTGAAAGTGCCAGGATAGGCGTAATCAGCACTCTTGAGCTTTTGGCCTTCATCAGTCTGTCGCTTTTCCTTACGAATCTTCTTCCCGTTCCCGTGCTGGACGGAGGGATTATACTCTTTGCAATCATCGAACTTGTTACAAGGCGGAAACTGAATCCAAAACTTCTCTATTACATACAGATGGTGGGAATCGCTATTGTGGGAGCCATTATTGTACTTGCATTAGTCGGCGATATACGGTATTTTATAATCGGGAGTCTTGCAAAATGACGCACGGATTTGGCCGGTGTAGAGAAAGGAATGTAAGATAAAATCCCGCCGAAAAAGCGATTGGCTTTTTATAGGAGTCTGAAATGAAAAACGATTTTACAACCGTCTTCCGATCCTTCCCTTTTAAGCGGATTTGGAAAATTCTTGCTGCGGCATCCGTTGTGCTGCCTTTAAGCGCTCAGTCACCTCAGATATCAACACAACCGCACACAAAGGCTGTAACCACCATACAGCCCGATTCAACAGGGGAAGCCTATTTTTCCGCCGGAGAAGACGGCTTTGTAATAAAATGGTCTTCCGACGGTATGGGGGAACACTATCAGATAAGCGATTTACGCATCACTTCAATAGCCGTCAATCCACAGAACACACAGATTGCATCTTCCGAAACCGATGGAACAAGCATACACAGACTTGTAGTCACAGACTGGGCCTCGGCTGAAAAACTTTACACAAAGCAGTTCAAAGAGCCTGTCTCGTCGGTAACATATTCCGCAAAGGGAAAATTCCTCTTTGTCACAACAAACACAGTGAACGGAGCCTACATACTCAACGCATCGAACGGAAAGCTGCTCAAGAAAATCAATGACGTACCGGAGCGCATTTCACTTATTGAAACGGGAGACACCGAAAAATCCGCAATTATGTACTGCTCTACAGGTGCCATCGCCTATTACGACCTTACGGCAATGAAGGCAATAGACAACGCGCATTTTTCAACAGAGCCTCTTCTCGAACAGGTCAGATTGTTCGGCAGCGGAAAAATGAAAAACCGCTTCCTGGCTGGAATCAAAAACAACAAGGTTTATGTGATAGATGCCGTGAACGGAAAGACTCTCTGTTCTTATGCAGGTCAGAATATTCTGCTCTCGGAACGCGGAACATCTCCAAAAGACGGGCTTTACTTCGCATCAGTTGACACAGGAGTGACGCTTTACCAGATAACGGAAAAATCCCTTTCAGATGTTGTTGCAGGCACAAGTAAAAAAAGCACTCCTGTCTCCGTAGCTTCGATTTCAGGAATTCCCGGCAAAAAAATATGTTCACTTGCATTGAAATCCGATTTTTCGGCAATGTTCGGCACAAACGACGGTCAGATTTATGAAGCAAGGAAGGAAAACGGTTCATTCACAACATCCCTTCTCACAAAAAAGATGTACGAGCCGATTCTCGACATTACATCTTCAGGTGATGACATCTACCTTCTCACGAAGACTTCTCTGTACAAATCCTCGTATGACTCAAAGAAAATCACACAGGTTGCGGTGAACTCTTCACAGGAACAGTTCCTTATACTTAGCGACGGAAGCATTGTTCTCTGGACAAAAAACTCAAAAATGGCAGTTCAAAGGGTAATTCCTTCCGACTCGGGCAACAGCATGCCCTCCACCCTTTTTGTTCCTAAAAGCAATATAAGACAGCTGCACTCCTATGAAAAGAAACTTGTTTACGTTCTCTCGAACTCAAAGGTGGGAATCTACGATATTGACAAAAAGAAAGACACCATAGTGTACACCGGTGTTTCAGTGGAAGACGCGATTCTTGCAGGCAGTTCAACGCTTTATGTCGCAAAGGCAAGTTCTGGCGAGGGTGATTCGGCAATTGTCGCAGTTACAATCACAAACGGGGAAACCGTGCCATTGAAAACAGACGGTTATGCTTCATATGCGCTTGCATCAGACTCCGACGCCTCGAAGAACATCTTCGGAATTGCACTCAACGATTTGAACGGAGTTTCAGTGACTCAGGTGTATCAGTACATCCCCGATCAGAGAAAATCAACGGTTCTTTTCAAATACAATCAGGAAGATTCAAACGCATTTGTAAAGCTCTCTTACCCGGTTCTTTTCTCAAATCTTGGAAAAAACCAGATTTACGGATACAATCTTGAGACAAACAAAGTGAAGATGTACAGGAGAACCTCTTCGCTCCCGGTTAAAATGGCAGTTACAAAAGACCGTTCTGTTTTCCTGAATATGGACGGAGGCATTTCCTGGTACAATCCGAACACACAGACTCCTCTTGCCGAATGGTACCTTACCACAAACGGTGAATGGGTCGAATTCTAAAAAAAAAGGGGATGCTTTAGACTGATTATTCAATCCAAGGCAGCCCCTTCACTTTTTTAAGAGCGTTTTATCACAATCCGCAGCCGCGGGCAAGAGCTTCCTTGTAGACTTCAAGATAGCTTTCCGCCGCCAGATCCCATCCGAATTTCTTGTTCATGCCTTTTTCCTGCATTTTCCTTATGTGATCCTTTTTATTGTAATAAGCCCAGACAGCCCAGCCCACTGTATCGTAAACCGCACGCGGAGTCAGCTGGTCAAACAGGAATCCTGTTCCGTCCCCTGTCGTTTCATCATAATTCTCAACGGTATCGGCAAGTCCACCTGTGCGGCGCACAATCGGAAGAGTTCCGTAGAGCATCGAGTAAATCTGATTCAATCCACAGGGCTCATAACGTGACGGCATAAGGAAGAAGTCGCTTCCGGCCTCAATAAGGTGGCTCAGATTTTCGTCGTATCCTATGTAGGCCCTCATATTCGGAAGTTTTGACTGCAGGATGTTGATTTCATTTTCACACCACTTTTCTCCGCTTCCGAGGATTGCAAACTGAACCCTCATATCCGTACATATCTGATAGATTGAACCATAAGTGGGTGCGAACACCTCTGCGATTCCCTTTTGATCCACAAGACGGGTCACTATGCCCACAAGCGGAATGTCGGGATTCACTTCAAGCCCCATTCTTTTCTGGAGCTCTGCCTTGCACTTTGCCTTTCCACTCATATCTTTAACTGAATAGTTGAAAGGAAGTCTTTTATCTATGGAGGGATTCCATTGCTCCACATCGGCACCGTTCAATATGCCCCTGATTACGTCGGAGCGGAGACGCAAAAGACCATCCATTCCGAAACCGCCTTCCATAGTCTGAATCTCATGTGCATACGTGGGAGAAACGGTTGTAATCATATCTGCACAGGAAACACCTGCCTGAAGGAAATTGATGCCTCCGTTGTGCTCGAATCCTGCGCCGTAATAAAGTCCCCAGTCAATGCCTAATGCCGGGAACGAATCCTTGGAATACTGGCCCTGATATCCCTGATTGTGTATTGTAAGCACGGAAGCGGTTCTTTCAAATCCGCAGTAACGGCACACATGCTTCAAAAGAACCGGAGCCAGACAGGAAGACCAGTCATGAGCGTGGATTATGTCTGGATACCAGTCCATTTTGCGGCAGAGCTGGAATGCTCCATGACAAAGGACTGAAAATCTGTATGGATTGTCGTGGAAATCGGTCTCCTGTGGTGTTCCATACACTCCGTCACGTCCGAAGCACTGCTCATGATCGATGAAATAAACCCTGAGTCCGTCGCAGCCGGGCATCTTTGTGTAATAAACAGCAGACCAAGTCTCGGTCTGACCTGCCGCAATCGCCATGGGTCCAGGCAAAAGCTGCAGTTTCTCGCGGTTGATTTTGTAATACCTCGGCATCACAATCTTCACGTCATGCCCCATTTTTGTCAGCTGGATTGCAAGAGCACTCACCATGTCGGCAAGTCCGCCTGTCTTTGCAAACGGAACCACCTCTGAAGACACCATCAATATTTTCATTTCCGTACCTCCGGATTTATAAAAGAGACCTCTAAAAACTAAAAAAAGTTTTTACAGATTTCAAAAAATACAAAAAAAATCCCCCGGTGACTGCACATAAAAAAGGCATACACCGACCGAATCAGGGAACGTCAAAAAAAATCAGGCCTTGAAATCCTTCATTGCGTTTATAAATGCATTTCTGGAATTCAAGATGCTCTTTTCACTCACGCAATAGGCAAGACGGAACCATCCTCTTCCACCGAATCCGCTTCCAGGAGCTGCAAGAATCAGGTGTTTCTTCAGATAATCGCAGAAAGCCATGTCGTCATCTCCACCGGGGACTTTGCACCAGAGGTAAAATGCCCCCTGAGGATTCGCATGAACGATTCCTGCCTCGTCAAGGATCGACACAAGCTCGTTTCTCCTCTTTTCGTAAAGTGAATAGTCGGCTTCGGCATTCCATGTTTTTGCAACGACTCTCTGCATGAGACCCGGGGCGTTCACATATCCAAGGATGCGGGTTGTAAACACACAGGCCGCAACCAGTTCATCCTTGTCAGGACAACGGGGATTCACGGCAATATATCCAATACGCTCTCCCGGGAGACTGAAATTCTTTGCAAACGATGTGACCACAACAGCGCAGTCATACACAGGGAATACGGGTGCAACTTTTATGCCGTCGTAAGTGATTGCACGGTAAGGTTCGTCGCAGATGAGGTAAGGTTTTCTTCCCGTCTTTTTTCCATGGCGGACGAGAGCCTCAGAAAGAGCCTTTATGTCTTCATCCAAGTAGACTTTTCCAGTGGGATTGTTCGGGCTGTTTATGAGAACAGCGGCTGTCTTTTCGGTAAGAGATGCCTCCAAGGCTTTTGTGTCAAGAGAAAAATCATCCTTTACGGGCACTTCAATGAGTTTTCCGCCGTAATTCTGCACGTAATGCCTGTACTCTGCAAAGAACGGAGACGGAACCACAACATTGTCACCCGGATTCAGGACAGCCTTTAAAAGCGCATTCAAAGCACCTGCCGCACCCACCGACATGACGACACAATCGCCGGAAACGTCAACTCCCTGCTCCAGGGCAGTTTTTTTTGCCATGGCTTCACGTGCAAATGGATAACCGGCATTGGGCATATAACCGTGGAAATTCTTGTCGCGGCATTTTGCAAGCTCTTCTATCGCATCTGAAACCGCAACCGGAGGATCCAAATCAGGATTTCCCAGGCTGAAATCAAAGACATTGTCTTCACCGTGCAGGGCTTTTAGTTTTATGCCCTCTTCGAACATCTTCCTTATGACGCCTGCACCGGGACTGGTCATTTTCGCTTTTATTTCTGCTGAAACAGACATTTTAAACTCCTTGTAGGGAAACTCAGAAAACAGGGATTTTTAGAGGTTCCATTTATTTTTTGGGCATACCCGAATATTTTTCTGTAATTATATCACAATTCCGTGGTTTACACAAATGAAATGTCAACCGAAGGGGATCACTCGTGCGGGTGGGCGGTTGGCATAAACCTGAAAATATGATATTATGGAGGAATCATGATAATCACAAAGAAAAATATTACAGCCCTGTTGGCAGCTTCCGTAATGGCACTCAGTTCAACATTCGCTTTGCCGGGTGTTTTCAACGACAAGCTTTCCTCTGAAGAAAGCGCTAAACTCGAAAATAAAGAGACCGTAATAAAAAGCATCAAGTCTGTGAAGGATTTTTCCATCACATCGGACAACAGCGGAGTTCAGCTTCTGCAGCAGACCGTGAGGGATTTGAAACCTGCTTATCTGGCGGAAATCATCCAGGTGCTTCCATATGAGGGCAACGAGGATTTGATCAGCCGCATCTCCGATATGATTATGGACATTCCCTCATACGCAGGCATTCCCTATTACTCGGAAAGAAACAAGACCTGGTACGATCTTTACTCAAGCGCAGTAATCACGTCCACGAACGATACGGCTGACGGGAAACAAATGACGGCAGACCTTTTTATGGAGCCGTTCGGAAACATCAACACAAAGATTGATAGCAAACAGCTCCCTGATGCCTTCTATTATGTGTCCACAAATCTGAACACACTCAAATACGAGGGATTCACATGCGTAAAGCCGGAGAAGATGAAGTCCATCATCACAATTTTCCGTGACGGTGACTCCTGGGTTCTTTACGGAGTCGGTGCTGTAAATGCTCCCAGCATCTTCTTCCTGCGCGACCGTGTCGAAACCTCATTTATGAACAGAATCAAATCTTTCTGTCAGTATTTCTTCACGAAACTTTAAGGATTATTTATAAATGAGCGTTAAAAACTTTACAGATGTAGTGATTCTTGCAGGAGGAATCGGTGAAAGACTCTGGCCTGCATCCCAACCGAGCTGTCCGAAGCAGTTTATGTCGCTTGCAAACGGAGTGTCTTTCCTGCAGGCGGCAATTCTGCGCGGTCTGAGTTTGAATCCAAGCGGAAAAATACTTATAATCACGCGAAAGGATCTTCTGGCGTCGGTTTCCGAGCATTGTGCAAGTCTTATGAAAACAGTGCCCGAAGACCAGAAAAAAAAGATTTCGGAAGACCTTTGCATAATCGCAGAGCCATGCCCCCGGCACACATGTGCCCCGATTATGCTTGCCTGCAAATACCTTGAACTCACGGGAGCTCCTGAGGATTCCTCAATTCTTGTCCTTGCAAGCGACCATGTCATAAGCCCTGAGGAAAGATTCGCGGCTGACTGTGCCCTGGCATCTGAAACCGCCCGCAAAGGTCATTTCGTCTGTTTTGCCATAAAGCCGAACGAACCGTCCACAGGCTATGGTTACATAAAACAGGGAGAACAGATTGTCCCCGGAGTGCACAAAATCGACCAGTTCAAGGAAAAACCGGATCTGGAAACGGCAAAGCAGTATCTTGAAAGCGGAAAATATACTTGGAACAGCGGAATGTTCGGATTCACAAGAGTTTTTTTTGAAAACGAACTTAAAATATGCGACAAAGATGTATACGATGCTTTTGAAAACTTCAAGACTGCATCCCTTCCCCCTCAGACAACTCTTAACGGCATTAAATACATAGCCGACTGGGAGGCGATGGAAAAATCCTATTCACAAACCCCAGCCATAGCCGTTGACAATGCAATAGCCGAACGCACATCACACGCAGTTGCTGTCGAAGCCACATTCGAATGGGACGATGTTGGAAGCTGGGATGCTTTCGAAAGACTCTTTGAAAAGAATTCGGAAGGCACCGTTGAAATTGCCAGCCACAATTCCTTCGTTTATTCCGATATTCCGGTTGCCTTGTGCGGTGTTGACGACCTTGTTGTCGTAATAAAAAACGGCAGTGCGCTCGTAATGAAAAAAGGCTCAAGCGGATTGATGAGAGAAGTTGTACACAAGGTAAAAGAAGGCTCAACAAAACACTGAAAAACAACTGATGATTTTGTGAATTTTTGCCGATATTCTAGACGAAGCATTTTAAAAGCTGCGGTATATACGTGTCTCATTGAATGAGGATAACGCGTGTGCTGTAGACGGTATTTTTCTAAGGGGTACGGTATGGAAAATTCATCAGAATCAAACAACGAGCTGGACCAGTACGGTGTCTGGGTAAAAACACCCCCTCACTCCGAACAGGAAGCCCCGGTGGATCCTGCAGAGTTCGACTCGAAAACAAACGGCAGCTCTGAACCGACTTCCGAAGAAACCGTTGAAACGCCGGCTGCGGAATCTCCTTCGCCCGAGACATCCCCGCTTGAAGGACTTGCAGACGGAGAAGTTTCCCTTGATGAATTCCTTGAAGGCTCTTCAACCCCGGGTGACGGGGAAATTTCAATAGACAGCTTTCTGGGCGATTCCGAATCGGCAGATTCAGACAAAAACTTCCTGCCCGACGGTGAAATCTCCCTCGATGACTTCCTTGACTCATCGGATTTAAGTTCAGGCCCGCAGGAAACTCAGGAAAGCTATGATGAACCTTTGGACATAGATCTTACATTCGAAGACGTCGATGTGGAAACAGAAGAAGGCTCAGACCTTTTTGATGAACTCGATGATCTTACGGCAGGACTCAGCGGTTCAAGCGGCTCTTCAAGCGGCGATGAAGTTGACCTCTCGGCATTCCTCAGCGATGACGCGCCATCTGTTCAGACTGATAAAACCACTGCGGAAGGAGAATCTGTTCCTGTCGCCGATTTTGACGAATTCATTAGTGATGAAACCCCGCCCTCTGCAAAACAGACCTCGGATTCAGTCGCTCAAAGCGAAGATGTGGATCTTTCGGAATTCGGCATAGGCGGTGATGACAATCCGGGAATGACGATAAGCAGTGAAGCTCCCGCCCGCAAAAACACAGTCCAGGATTACGAACTTTCTGTAGATGACAACGGAATTGATTCCGAGCCGGAGACAATAAGTGCGGAAACAGAAGACAGTCTTACGCTGGAGATGGACAACAAATCGAATTCCGCCGCCTTGAAACCCGACGAGCAGAATCCTTATTCCGCTCCCGATGACGATTTCGATCTTGATTCCCTCCTCGATTCTATAGAAGATGAAAACGGAAACTCTGTCAATTTCGACGGGAAAAACGACAAAGCTACGGAAATCGGCACAAGTGCTCCGGCAGAAAAAAAATCTCCCGCAACCGAAGGGGCTGTCGTTGAAGACGATGTTTTTTCCGAAGTCTCCCCGGAAATTGAGGAAAACGTTTCAGAGAAAATCCCGGTTGAAGAAAATTCTTCCGGTTTTGAAGACAACGTCATCATGGACACAGAGCCGTCATTCGATGAGACTGATAATGAAGCCGCCCTTCCCGCCGAAGACAATGCTTCAACAGAAGTGACGGAAGACACAGTGGAAAATGCCGCAATAGAAGAACCATCTGCAGAAGAAACCCCGTCAGAATACATTATGCCGTCGGAGGATGACGCAACTTCGGAAGAAAAAGCGGAGGAAATCACAGCTTCTCAGGAGATTGAGGCCGCGGAAGACAGCATCTCAGAAGAGACAGTAACTTCAGAAGACACAGTCCCGATTGACAATACGGTTGTTGAAGAGACTGACAATGCGGATGAAATTGACTTTTCAATCGTTCCTGCAGAAAAAAATGAGGAATACGCTGAAGAAGTGCCCGAAACAACAGTAACTGAAAGCCTTGACAATACAGAGTTTGAAGAGCCTGATAAAACATTCTTACCGGAGGATTTGCCCGTACCGTCGGACCCGCTGTCTGACCCGGGAGACGAGGAAATCCAGGAATCGGTGGATCTTTCGGATTTTATGGGAGATGAAGGGTTTTCCGATCCTTCCATAGCCGAGGGAAACCGCTCTTATTCACCGGAAGAACTGGCCGAACAGGAAAAAAATGCAAAAAACGTCGCTCTTGAGGAGGAAACAGTGAGCAACGAAGAAATCAATAACGTGGAAAACACAGATGAAAACGACTCTGATGAAATCATTATGTCAGAAGTCACAGAAGATGAAAGTCCCGCAGAATCAGCCACGGAAGATTTGTTCGTAGACGCAGCTGAGGGACAGGTCACGAACGGTGTTATCGATGACGAGGATGTGGTGCCTTCCCCCTTCTACGAGCCTCTTGTGGAAAACGAAGGAAATTCATCGGTCTCGCTCACGGATGTCGCGCCTATGCCGGCCGGGGAAATCTCAAACGGCGAAGCGGAAGCAGAAGATTCGGATCCACTCGGTTTCATTTCCGACATTGATTCAATCGTTCCTGCAAGTATGGACGACATTAAATACGATGAAGAATCCGGCATTATATCTGCAAATGATTCAGATGAAACAGTCTCAGAACAAAATAGTGAAGAATTTATCGAAGAAACTGTTGCAGAAAATGAAAATAAGAGTGATAATAGAATAAATGGACCGGAAGATTCCGATTCCCCCGCGGATGAAGAAACTACCGTGACCGAACCGGATGAAACACTTCCTGCCGGTGCAGCTGTTGCCGCTGTGTCTCAGGATGATGAGGAAAGCCGGGAAATTCCAGTTACAGCCGAAACAACACCGGCTGATGAGGAAAGAATGGATAACACTAATATTTTAACAAATGAAGGATCATCTTCCGACAACGGACTTCTGAACCAGATTGCTCATGAGCTTTCTGTCCTTAAGGAAGAAATCAACGAGCTCAAGATTGAGTTCGCCGCCCTTCGAAATAACGGAGTTGCCGCTGCGGATCAGGCAGTTTCCACGGTTTCTGAAGACAAAGAAGCGGAGTCAGGATTCTTCAGCGACATGGATGATGACGATACAATTGCCTTGAGTGGCGACGAGTTGAGCAACATCCTCAACAATGCTGAATTCACTGCGGAAGAAGCCACCGAAACTGCTGATGAAAATGAAGAGGCTTCGACAGCTGAAGAGCCCGTCAACACTTCTGATGACACACTCCTTGGTTCAGTGGAAAATGCGCCTGAGATTCCTGAACAGGATTATGAAGACATTCAGAACGATCTTTCGGTTGATTTCTCCGGCGAAAAGCTTCAGGAGCCCGATCTTGATTCAGTTGAAATCTCGGCGGAACCGGCACAGGAGAGCGAAGAAACACTTCCCGATGAGATTGAAGTGCCGCGCAGCGATGATATTCTCGTTGAGCCTTCGGATTCCGGTTTTGAATCCGACTTCGAAGAGCCTGTTTCCCGCGACATTCCCGAGACCGAGGATTTCGAGCCGGAGGAATCCGTTGCAGCAGATACAGTGCCCGGCTTCGAAGAGCCTGTTCCTGAAGAAGAATCA